>JAUVTV010000191.1 GCA_030601305.1 Candidatus Eiseniibacteriota bacterium
ACGACTCCGATTCCAGGTACTCCAGGTGTGCGTCGAACTGTTCGCCTGTCACGCTCGTCGCGGGTGGTGTTGCATCTCCCACGTGGTGGTACTGCAAGATCACCGCGGAGTCGGCCGCTCGCGAGGGGGGCGAGAGCGCCGAGGCGACACAGAGACCCGCCAGAGAGAGCAGCCGGGCTGTGGTTGTTCGCGAGGGCATCGTGGTTCTCCGCTAGGGCAACGGCTTGGGTTGACCTAGCATGAGATGCCTGTTGGTGCGAATGATCGTGCGAACCTCGCGGATGTACCCCTCGCCGCGCTCCGAGTAGCGCCCGAGGCCGGCCGCGAGCGCGATGGCGTCCAACTCGTAGCCGGCTTCCCGCTCCCTCCGGCGTATGCGGCGGAGCTTCCGGTAGGCGCCATTCGTATTGAGGTTGTGGATGTAGCTGCGCACCGACAGGTTGACCGAGTCAAACTTGGCCACCTCGTGGCCCGCCCCCGGCGGGCGGTTGCGCGGCTCGACGCCGCAGCCCTCGACGAAGCACCACTCTCCGAAGACGCCATTGCCGCGCCTGGCCAGGTAGGCGCGGCCCCATCCGGATTCGATCACCGCCTGCGCCAGCGCGAGCTCGAGGGGGATGACGTCCACCCGCGAGATCAGCTCGGCCCACAGCGTGTCCGCCGATGATGAGAATCCCTGGACGTCGTACTGCACGACGAGCTCCGCCAACCACCGGTCATCGGCGGCGCGGATCGGCTTGCCCGATCGCGCCTGCCGGTGCAGCGTGAGCAGACGTTCGCGCTTCTGCATGACACGATCGTTCTCGGAGAGGACCATGGGGCGCATGAAGTCGAAGAAGCGCGTCTTCATCTCGGTGACATCCACGATGCTGGCGAAGTCGGGAAGCGAATCCGCCCAGACGAGGCTTTCCGCCGGCTCTTCCGGTTCCCCCGTGCCTCCGCAGCCGCTGTAGCTGCAGCTCACGGCGAGGGCCAGCCCCATCAGGGCAAGAGGCGGGAGTTGTTCTCGGCGCAAGCGTGGGTTCAGCGACACGGGGTCCGTCCTCCTCGGGGTCCGTGGCACGCGCGAGTGGGTGCCAGTGTTCCCTGGCGGAACGACGGGTGTCAAATGAAGAGTGGAGAGAAATGACTCGAAGGAGCGGTGTCAGACGGTGTAGTCTCCTGTCCGGCTTTCGGATGCGAGCCGGGTTGGCCCCCAAGAATTGCGCTTCGGCGGGTTCCTGAATCGAGGCTGTCGCATGGCAAACGCAGAGCGCACAAACGACAATCTGCAGAGGCTGCGGGACAAGTGGCCCGAGAAGTTCGCGCCCGAGCGCCAGATCTTCAGCCACATCCACCCCGGTGATCGTATCTTTATCGGGACGGCCTGCGGCGAGCCGCAGTATCTCGTCCAGGCGTTGGTCGAATACGTGAGATCGAACCCCAAGGCCTTCTTCGACGCCGAGATTCTCCACGTGTGGACGCTGGGTGTGGCGGCCTACACGGACGTCAAGCTCAAGAAGAACTTTCGTCTGAACTCCTTCTTCATTGGCGGCAACACGCGCGATGCCATCAACCGGGGGATGGCCGACTACTCGCCGGTGTTTCTCTCACAGGTGCCCGATCTCTTCAATCGCAAGCAAGTGCCGGTGGATGTGGCCCTCGTGCAGACGTCGCTGCCCGACGAGCACGGCTTCATGAGTCTGGGGATCAGCGTCGACATCACTAAGGTGGCCGCCAAGAACGCCCGCATCGTGATCGCCCAGGTCAACACGCGGATGCCGCGCGTCCTGGGCGATACGTTTCTGCACGCCACCGACGTCGACTTCATCGTCCACCGCGATGAGCCGCTGCTCGAGTACGGCGCGGACGTTCCCGGTGACATCGCGCAGCACATCGGCAACTACGTGGCGCGGATCATCCAGGATGGGGATACGATCCAAGTGGGCTACGGCAGCATTCCCAATGCCGTTCTCGCCGAGCTTGCGGAACGCAAGCACTTGGGGGTCCACACCGAGCTGCTCAGTAGCGGGATCGTCGACCTCATGCGGGCCGGGGTCATCGACAACACGCGCAAGACGATCAACCCCGGCAAGTCGGTGGCCTCCTTCTCTATGGGCACCGCCGACACCTACGCGTTCCTCGACGACAATCCCGGCGTCGAGTTCCGGCCGATCAGCTACACGAACGACCCGCTCGTGATCGCGCGCATCGACAACATGACGGCGATCAACTCGGCGCTGCAGATCGATCTCACCGGCCAGTCGAGCGCCGACTCGCTGGGTACCATATTCTACAGCGGCATTGGGGGGCACGCGGATTTCATGCGCGGGGCTATCCTCGCGCGGGGGGGCAAGACGATCCTGGCGCTCCCGGCGACTGCCCGACAGGGTGCGGTCTCGCGCATCGGGCCGGTGCTCGACGAAGGCGCAGGCGTGACGCTGGGCCGCGGCGACACACACTACGTGGTGACCGAGTATGGCATCGCCTACCTGCACGGCCGGAACATCCGCGAGCGAGCGATGGCCCTCATCGCCATCGCGCATCCCAAGTTCCGACCGATGTTGATCCAGGAGGCCAAGCGCCGCGGGCTGATCTACCGCGACCAGGCCTTCATTCCGGGCAAGAAAGGCGAGTATCCCGAGTCGTTGGAGACGCACCGCACGACGCGCGAGGGTCTGCAAATCCTCCTGCGCCCCGTGAAGATGAGCGATGAGCCCTTGCTCAAGGACTTCTTCTACGCCCTTTCGGATCAGAGCACCTATCGCCGCTTCATCTCGCAGCGCAAGGACATGCCCCACGAGCGCCTGCAGGAATTCGTCATCAACGACTACACGCGCGAGGCCGGCGTGCGGAACCTCGAACGCACCATCGGCGCCGTCTGCCGCGCGGTCGCCGCCAAGGTCGCCGCCGGAAAGACGAAGGCCCGCACCATCACCGCCCAACTGGTCGCCCGCACGCTCGGTCCGCGAAAGTACGAGAGCGAACTTGCCCAGCGGACTTCCGTTCCGGGGGTTGCGACCGCTCTTGCGTACACCCCCGCCGGCGGCGAGATTATCTTCATTGAGGCGACCTGCTACCCGGGAAAGGGCGGCTTGCTGCTGACCGGGCAGATCGGCGACGTGA
>JAUVTV010000141.1 GCA_030601305.1 Candidatus Eiseniibacteriota bacterium
AGCCACGTCCGCTTGAGGTGCACGAAGTCCTCGAATGACTTCTGCAGGATGAACGGATTGGTCTGTCTCTCGTTGCCGATGGTCGAGCTGGGAGAGACGCCCACGTCGTGGCCCGGCCACACCTCGGTTTCGTCCGGTAGGACCATCAGCTTCTGGTTGAGCGACTCGTACTCCGCCCGGGCATCCTCTCCGAAACCCGTGCCGCCAACCTTACCGACGAAGAGCGTATCTCCCGTGACCAGCTTCCCCGGGCGTTCCGCGTGCTCCGGTTCGTTCGCGAGAACACAGATGCTGTCCGCGCTGTGACCGGGAGTTTGGATAAACGTGAGAGTCACCTTGCCCATGACGATCTGCTGTCCGTCCGCCACGCCACCGGATCCACCGGCGAGAAGCTTGGCCTTCGTCTTCGACAGCACGATATCGTTGCCGCTGGCATGGTCGAGGTGGCCATGCGTGTTGATGAGATAGAGCACCTGGAGCGAGTGCTCAGCCGCACGCGCGAGGACCAGCTCCGGACTGAACGCGGGATCGATGACCGCCGCCTGGCGGGTCTCCTCGTCACCGATGAGATAGGCGAAGTTGCGGTCTCCGCCGACGGGAATCTGCTCGAAAATCATGGTCTCTCTTCCTCCCAACGGCGATACGCCGCGGATAAGTCGCTAGTCTTCCAAGACTCGCTTGTACAGCTCCTCGTACAGTGGAACGATCGCCTGCAGACCGAAGCGCTCGTGCGCCAGGGTCGCCGCGGCAGCGCTCATCTTCTCCCATCGCTCGCGGTCGCTGAGGAGAGACACCACCTCGCGAGCTGTGCAGCTCACATCGCCGACGCCGCACAGGAGTCCGTTGCGGCCGTGGTCGATGACCTCCGGCAATCCGCCGCTGTTGCTCGCGGCGACGGGAGTCCCGCAGGCCTGCGCCTCCAGCGCGGCGAGGCCAAAGGACTCGTAGTCGCTGAGGAGCAAGCTCATGTGCGCCGAGCGCATCATGGCCGGCACGTCGTTCGCGGTGCTGGTGAACGTCACCCGGCTGCACACGTTGAGTTCGGCGGCCAGCTCCTGCGCCAGTCCCTTCTGGGGGCCCTCGCCGAGGATGGTGAGCCGGGCGGGCAGCTTCCGCTGTACGTCGGCGAACACCCGCACGATGTCGGCGACGCGCTTCACGGGCCGCAGGTTGCTCGCGTGGAGGAGGTGGAATTCCCCGCCGTCCGCGGGATAGGGGGCGCGCCCGGTTGGGTTGAACCGGGACGTGTCGACGAAATTGTAGATCACCTCCGGCGGCCGCGGCAGACGGAAGCGCTTCATGGTCTCATCGCGCAACCACTCGGAGACGGCGGTGAGCGCATCGGACTCGATCATCGCGTGCCTCGTGAGGTCGTAGAACTCCTCGAGGCTGCCGACCAGCGTGATGTCGGTGCCGTGGAGCGTGGTGACGATGCTGGTGCGCTGGGGGTGCACCACCTGCCGGGCGAGGAGAGCGGTGACCGCATGGGGAATGGCGTAGTGCGCGTGGATGATGTCGGCGCCAAACTCCTTGGTGATCCCGGCGAGCTTGTTCGCCAGGGAGAGATCGTGCGGGGGATATCGGAAGAGGGGGTACATGGGGATCTGGACTTCATGGAAGACGACCCCGGAATCCTCCGCCAGCCGGTAGGGCCGCGTGCAGGCCACGAGATGCACCTGATGGCCGCGGTGCGCCAGCGCCGTCGAAAGCTCGGTCGCGACGATTCCCGAGCCGCCCTGGGTCGGGTGGCAAGAGACGGTGATGTTCATGAGACCTCCTCCGCGGCTAGCCTTCGGTTGCCCCCCGGTCGTGATCCAGCCACGTCCGCGATGAATAGACCTTGGGAAATTGCTTGTAGTGGTCGACCGGGTCGATCACGGGCACCATGCGCGTGACGACGAACGGCTCGCCGAACTCGCGGCCGATCAGCCCCCCGAAGTATCGGGCACGCGATTCAAGAGCCTGGATGAATCCCGGCTGCGCGATGCCGGTCGGCGGCTCGTTGCTGCCCTCCTGATGAAACTGGGATGCGAAGCAGCGCACGGCTTCCATTTTCTGGCCGTGGAAGCCGTCGATGTCGACGACGAAGCTCGGCTCGAACGGCGTGTGCGCCATGAAGAAGAGCACCTCGTGCGGGCGGTAGGGTTCCCCCTCGGCCGGGTACTTCGCGAAGCCGACCGGGTACATCACCGCGCGCACCAGGTGGCCCGCGGCGGCGTGGTCGGCGTGCAGGTCGTCCCAGTAGTGCGTCAGGATCAACGTGGGGCGCACGCGGCGGATGGCTTCGATGATGTGGCGACGGTTCTCCGCGTTGTTCTCGAGACGACCGTCGCCGAGGTCCAGGATGGTGCGCTCTTTGGCGCCGAGCACCTTGGCCGCGGCCTGCGCTTCCTCAGCGCGGATCTCCGGTGATCCGCGCGTTCCCATCTCGCCGCGCGTGAGATCGAGAATCGCGACCGACTTTCCGCGGGCAGCGAGCTTCGCCAGCGTGCCGCCGCAGATCATGTCCACGTCGTCGGGATGGGCGCCGATGGCCAACACATCCACTGCCATGTCTCACTTCTCCTTCGACGGGGCCGATACGACCACCACCTGGTGGGTCGTCGCCCAGGGGTCGAGCTTCGCGATGACGACATCGACGAACCCGGGACCGTACAGGTTGAGGAACTGGGTGACATTCACGACGCGTTCCTGCAGCTTGCCGTCGGGCAGAACCGCATCCGCGATGCGTTCGAGACGGTGGCGGCCGAGGCCCTCGGATTCGAGTTTTGCCTGAACCAGTCGCTCGACGATGCGCTCTGTGGCCGCATGAATCGCTTCGCGGCCCGTGCGCAGCCAACGTGGTGGATCCTTCGGCTCGATGGCATCGATCTCGGCGAGCAGTTGCCGGGCACGCTCCTCGATCGCGCGAATGCGGGGATCCTCCGTGCGGATGTCGTCATCCCCATGAGCATCGCGAAGCCGTGCGGGGATGTCGAAGACGCGCTCGGGGTCTGCGCCGACCTTGGCCAGCGCACGGGTCACCGCCGGCGTGACAAACGTTGCCGAGATGCGCGGCGCGCGCTGCGACGGGCGCACGTCCACCACATCGTAGATCGGGAGAATCTGCAGGAGATAGGTGAGTTCCGACGGTCCGCCCAGCGTGGCGACCACGGGCAGCACGGCGTCCTGACACACGGGGCGCAGAGCGGCGCCGGGGGAAAACGCCTCGGGATGCTCCCGGATCACCTCCGCCGCTTCCTGCAGGGAGCGCGCGCCCGTGGACAGGTTCACGCGATTCGCCGCGATCTCGATCGGAACACGTTTCCGGTCCACGATCTCGAAGAGATTCGCGCCATCGAGGGGCGGCTCGAGACCGTGTTCGCGTAGCGAGCCTGCACCCCGCGCGATTGCCTCCTCGACCTCCGGCCAGCGCTCCACGGCTGCCGCCAGAACCGGGGAGGTGAGCGTGCGCAAGACAATCGGATCCACCAGAAGCAGATCGTGTTTATCGAAGATGGCTGCCAGCATGTCGCGAAACGCCGTCCCGTAACTATCGAAGTTGGCCGCAGCCACCCAATCCAAGATCCCGGCGGTGAACTCGCTCTCGGGCAAGGTCTCCCGCAGGAACGCGAGCAGCGGCTCCCGCGCTTGGCGCAGCGAGATGTCGGCGACCTGCGGCATCTGGCCGCGGACGATCTCATGTTCATAGGGATGCACGAACCGCCGGCCGTTCACCGTCACGCGATTGACCTCGAGCACGTCGTGGTCTTCGGACGCGATCCAGAAAAGCGGCCGCACTGGATCGGGCGACCCACGCGAGAGGTCGCGCGCGATCGCGATGGCGCTGACGGCCTTGAGAAACGCATACAGCGGACCGGTGAGGAGTCCCGCCTGCTGCCCGGCGACGATGTAGCGCGTCGTGGCGGTCGGAGGCGTACGGGTGGGGTTGTACTCCGCGAGGATCCTTGCCGCCGCAGCGCGATCGGTGAACGGGGATTCGCTCGTGTCCGTGACCGGGACGCGTTCGAGGAGCGGGAAGTGGGCGTGCAGAGGACGATCATCCGCCGCCAGCTTCGCCAGGAGATCGGCGGCCGCCGGAAGAGATGCGTAGTCCACATCGAATCTCTCGAGCGTCACCTGGGCCAAGTTATTCATCCTCGTTCCGGCTGCAGAAGCCCGCGGATTCCATCACATGGGCTTCTTCGCAATGGCGATCATACGTGGCGATTGGGTGCCAAAGGGCTCGCCACCATAGGAACCGTAGATGCGTGTGTCCGTGAATCCGGCATCCAGCAGAAGCCGGCTCAGCTCTTCCGGGGTATGGAGGCGCACGTCCTCGATCAATCTCTTCGCCCGGCCATCGTCCCACACGACAATGATCTCTTTCTGCACCCGGTTGCCGACGATCCGCCTCTTCTGAGTGATTCGCAAGCCGGGACCGTAGCGGTGATCCTCGGGCACCAGGTCTCGCTCGACCGTCGCGCGGTTGATGTGATCGATCACCAGGCGCCCGCCGGGAATCAGTGCGCCGGCCATCTCCGCCAGGGCGAGCGCGTTCTGCTCATCGGGAAAGTACCCGAAGCTGGTGAAGAGGTTCACGACCAGGTCGAAGGCCGCGGCGGAGGGCACCGCGCGCATGTCCGCGCGGACGAGGCGCCCGGTCAGCTCACGCCGCGCGCGGGCCCGCTGCAGGAGCTGCGGCGAGAGATCGAAACCGAACACGCGCAATCCCGCCGCGGCGAACGCAACCGCGTGGCGCCCGTTGCCGCAGGCGAGATCGAGCACCCGCGCCCGGCTTCCCTCCAATCCGAGCAATTCCACGAGGCGCGCCACCTCCCGGGCGGCGGACTCGTCATCCCGGTGGGGATAGAGAAGCGGGTAGAGCTCTCCAAAGGCCTCCCGAAACCATTCGCGGCCTTGCACTTCCCCGGTCGGCATGGCGCTCCCTTCCGGCTTCTCGCGGCCCGGCAGAACCCCCTCAGTTTCGCGACCCGGGGGCAGATAAGTCAACACCTGCGCGGGCGAAAAGCCCCGCTGGTTTCACCCGCCCCACGCGTTGGGTATGGTGAGCGCGGCCGGACGAGCCGGTCGTCGCGGCGGCCGGCCGATCTCGAGGGTCGGCTTACGGAGAAGGTGACCACCGAGGATACGGAGGTATGAGATGAAGACCCGGAAGACGATTGCGGTACTCGCCGGAGTATCCCTGCTGGTGTTCGGCGCGGCCTTCATGGCACACGCGGGTTGGGGCATGACGGGCGAGGGGCGGTGCGGTCCCGGTCTTGGCCACGGAGCCGGCCACGAGATGGTGCTTGCGCACCTCGATCTGACCGACCAGCAGAAGGAACAGATCGAAAAGACCCACGCCGAGGGCCTGAGCGAGCGCGCCAAGCTGCAAAAGGAGATGATGCGGCTGCGCAACGAGATCGAGGGGGAATGGCTCGCGGATGAGCCGAGCATCGCCACGATTCGCGAGCTGACCCAGCAGATGGGGCAACTTCGCACGCGCGCCCAGCTCCAGCAAGTTGAGAAGCACTTCGCCATCCGCAACCTGCTGACGCCGGAGCAACGTGACAAGGCCGTGATGCTGATGCATCGGCAGGGTGGACACGGTTGTCAGGGGCAATGCGGACCACAGGGACACCGCGGGCGGCACGGCAGAGGTCGCGGCGGCGAAACGGATGAGCCGGGCCGCAAGGAAGCCCCGCGTGGCCGTGGACATGGATGGCATCACTAGGTTTCACAAACTCCCCGGGCGGCTTGCGTCGTCCGGGGAGCGCACAGGTGAACCCGAGACGTGAACGATGACCAGCTCATGGCGCGCACCGCGCAGGGGGATGACGAGGGCTTTCGCCTGCTCGTCGAACGCTGGCAGCAGCCGGTCTTC
>JAUVTV010000069.1 GCA_030601305.1 Candidatus Eiseniibacteriota bacterium
GCACACAGAAAAGCGCGGCCGATGATACCATCTAACCACGCTCCTGTGGTGACCCTCTCTAGCGGGTTTGTCACGACCCCCCAGGTGTCGTGACGCAACTAGCCGGGGCCTCGTCTTTCTCTCTCGGGCTGTCCGTTCCTCCCGTCTAGCGATTGAAGAAGAGGTCTTTGATCTCGCCCCAGGTCGAGCGATTGGCGTTGCTCAGCCCCAGGTCGTAGAGACCGATCCGCACGGCCGCGACGACGTTCTCGCCCGCCGTATCGTCGATCCACGCGCCGTCGACGTAGCCCCAGCCACGGCATTCCGGCTCACCGGACGCCAAGCCGAGGGCATCGCCCGGAACCAGTTCGATCCCCACGGTGAAGCACTCGCCCTCGTCGCCCAGAAGGTAGTCGGGGCACGTCGAGCCGGACTTCAAGGTCACGTAAGTCCAGCCCCCGGGTGGCCAGGCCGAATCGAGGGGCCGGAATTCCACATGATCGGAAGAAATCTCTCCCGGAGGGTCTTCCAGCTCGGCGCCGTCGCGCAGCGTGACGCCCCGGGTGGCCGTTCCGCTCAGGTAGAAGGCGGCGTACTCGATGAGCCAGGGGCCTCCGTATTCGGCCGGCGGCAAGTGGAAGGTGACCTGAACCTCTTCGGCCCACTGCGTCACCTCGACGTAGCCCAGCACGGCGTTGCCGCTCACCCCCATGTGGTGGGTGGTGCGCCCGTCCCAGCCGGGGACCATCTGCGGGCTGTCCACCCAGTCGCGCGCTGCCGCGCCGCTGGCAAGAATCGCGATCAGGACCGCGACCATCCATGCAGCTGATTTCATGGTTGTCCTCCGTGTCAGCATGGTCCTGCTGCTACACCGCACTTGGCAAGTTCTCTCCATTTAGAAGAGCGACTTGATCCCGCCCCACGTGGTCTCTTCGACCGGGGTGGGACCGTCGAGGACGAGCCGGATGCCGGCGTCGATGCCCCAGTCGTACGTGTCGTCTTCCCAGTTGCCCTCAAAGAAGCCCCAGGAATGGCCATCGGGGTTCGACGAATCGAGTCCGATCCCGTCGTCGATCCCGTCGTGCTGGTGTCCGACGAAGATCTCATCGCCGGCGAGGAGCATGAACCCCAAGCTGGTCACATCCACGTCGTGCCACGCCTCGGGCGGTGCCGGATACCCGGGATTGAAGACGATCGAATCGTCGATCACGGCTCCCGGGGGGAACCAGACCGAGTTCGGGGCTTCCCGGAAGATGACCCGATGGTCCTCCGTCCCCGCCAGCCAGTACGAGACCGCGATGATCGTCCAGGGACCGCCGTCCGGCATGATGAAGCCAACCTGCTCCTCGTCACTCCAGTCGGTCAAGCTCCCCCAGCTCTCGAACACGCCGTCGTCATAGGCCAGCTCGACGCCCTCCGGACGCTCGCCGCCGCCTACCGGCTGCTCATAGGGAATCGCATGGCGTGCAGCCGCAGGCATCGTCAGGGCAAAAATGGCCACAATAAGCAATGACCACCGCATGGTGTCCTCCGCAAGATGCTCTTCCTTGGTGATCGCTGTGCCAGGGCTCGACCCGGACCTCGTCCTTGCCGATCTGGTTCCGTCGAGATGGCCTATGTTCGAATACTCCGGTGCTGGGCGGGCCGCTGTGGCAGCCCGCTGCTCCGGCTATGTCGATAACAGTATAGCACCGCCCGGGGGGGCGGTCAAGGCATTCGAACCTGCGTAGCTTGACGGCAACTTGTTACAAAATAGCAAGTTGCACATTGGCTGTGTTCAGCCACGGCCCCCCCGCGCGGACACGAGATTACAGATGTAAGCTCAAGCATCGGAGGCGCTTGGCTGGAGAGCACCCAGGCCGTGTGTAGCCCATGGTGTGCCACATCGCGGAATGTCAAGGGACGATCTTGTAACTGACTGTTCTACAATCAACTAGAGAGTTGCCCCGGGGCAACAAGTCCAAACATGGGCTCTCACGGGGCAGAGGACTCAGGAGATCAGAGGGGATGGCTTCGAACTAAAAGCTGGGCCCCCGGGTCGGGTCCGATGTGACCGCATGTAGCCCGCAGCGTGCCACATTGCCAAATGTCAAGGGTCGATCTTGTAACAGACTGTAGTTCTAGCAATTAGAGCTGTGCCCCGGGGCACAATTCGGGGGTGCAAGCGCCTCGGTGAGAGATAACCCCGCCCTGATGAGAGACAACCCCACCCTGCAGCTACTCCCGGTACAGGGCCTTGATGCCGCCCCATGTGGTCATCTCATTGGCGAAGACCATCTCCGTCAGCACGAGGCGGATCCCCGCATCGAACGACCAGACGTCCGTGTCGTCGATCCACTGCCCCCCATAGTAGCCCCAGGTGTGGCCCGTGGGATCCGTGGTCTCCATCCCCAGCCCGTCATCGATACCGTCCAAGGCGACGCCGACGTAGATCGGGTCGTCGTCGATGAGCACGAGCCCCAGGAGGGAGATGTCGACGTCGACCCAGCGATCCGGGGGACCCGGGTAGCCGGGCGTGAAGGCGATCGTGTCGTCGATGATGTCGCCGGGGGCAGCCGACAGCGACGCCGATGCGTCACGCAGGATCACGCCGTGTTCCGCGGTGCCCGACAACCAGAACCGCACGACGCTCACCAGCCACGGCCCGCCCTCGGGCATCTCGAAGCCCACCTGCACCTCGGCGGCCCATCCCGGGGCGGTTCCCCATGCGGCGAAGGTCCCCTCGTCATGGCGAAGCTCGGGAAAGAGATGGTAGTCTCCTCCCGTGACGGGGGTGTCGTAGTACTGCCATTCGCGTCCCGCAGCGGCATGGACGACGAGCAGCGCTGCAGCGAGCAGGAAAAGCTGTCGCATGGGTGACCTCCGTGCCCGGTTCCCGGCGTCCCCACCGTGGGGCGCCAAGATGGGGCCTCACCCCTAACGTCGTCCGCAGCATGAAGTTTGATTAGCAGACCGCGAGTGGACCGAAGAATGCGTGCGCAGTCATCGCCCAAAGCCTACCGCGAAATCTCCCTGGAGGTTAGGCCCTGGGAGGCGGAAGCCGCAGAGGTCGCCCTCCTAGAGCTCGGGGCCACGGGCACCGCCAGCCAGGCCTCCGCGGTCGACCCATCCAAGACCAGGGTCGTCGGCTACTTCGCCAGCCACCTGGATCCCGCCGCAGAGCAGGTGGCGGAGGCGTTCCTCCGCTTCCGACCGCCGCCGCCACGAAGTGACGCCCCCGGCACCCCGCGCCCCCGCGTGGAGAGCCACCTGCGCCCCTGGCAGGAATGGGCGGCCGAGGGGCGGGCGTCCTTTCAGCCGTTCCAGGCGACCGACGATCTCCTGATCGCGCCTCCCGGGGACGTCCCCGCGCAGGTGTCGGGCGACCTCCTGATCATCCGCCCCGGTTCGGCCTTCGGCCTCGGTACGCACGCCACGACCCGCGGGTGCCTGAAGCTCATCCCGGAGGACGAGCCCGGGGCGCGCGGCGCGGCACTCGACGTCGGCACGGGCACGGGCGTTCTCGCGCTCCGTGCGGTGCAGTGCGGGTACCGCCCGGTGGTCGCCTGCGACAACGACCCGCTGGCCAGCGCGGCGGCCAAGGAGAACCTCGCGCTGAACGACATGGCAGGTCGCGTGCAGCTCTTCTTGGGGGAGATGGCCACGCTCGCCGACGAACCGCATTGCGAATTGATCTTTGCGAACCTCCTCCTCAATCCCTTGCTCGAGCTGGCGGAGAGCTTGTCGCAGAAGCTGACCGCCGGCGGGCGGCTCATCGCCTCGGGCATCGAGGAGCACGATCGCGAGACGCTGCGCGCGGCGTTCCGGCACGTGGGTCTGCGCTCGGTTGCGGAACACCGCGCCGAGGGTTGGCTCGCCGTCGCGTTCGAGCGCTGAGGGCGCTCGCGGCGTCGCCGAATGCCCGATCCCCCTTGATCGAGCACACCTGACGGCGGATAATGCAGCCACTCTGACCCTGCGGTGACGCCGATGATGCGGGATGTCGCGTGAGACCTTCGGTCGCTCCTAACCCCTGGAAAAGCACATGGGACTCTTTGGCGGCTTCGAGAAGCTGGAACGTAAGGGAGACGAGGCCCTGGAAAGGGGTCAGACGCTTGACGCCTACCTCCACTTCCGCGACGCGCAGAAGAAGGCGCTGAAGAAAGACCCCGCCGCCGCCCACCGGTTGCAGGATAAGGCGTCGCGCGTGCGGCAGCGCTTCATCGAGGAAAAGGTCGCCGAGGCCAAGGAGTATCTGGCCGACGAGGTGGCGGACGCGGCCATCGAGTCGCTGCAGATCGCCCGGGAGCACCTGGAGGAGAGCGAGGGGCGCCTCGGCGGAGAGATCGACAAGCTCAGGCAGCAGGCGCGCCAGCTCATCGAGCCGGATGCGGGCCCCGAGAAGTTGGAGGACTTCGCCCGAGCCGAGATCGCGGCCGGCACGCCGGCGGGGGCGATCGGGCCCCATCGCGCGATCGAGGAGGAGCCGGAGGGGTTTGAATCCTCCGACGAGGAGCTCCTGCAGCAAGCCCTCAGCGTCCTATCCCCGGAGGACCAGGAGCGGGCGGAGCAACTCGGCGAGACCTTTCAGCGCGGTCTCCTCGCCCACAGCGAGGGGCGTACCCGCGAAGCGCGAAAGGCTTTCGAGCAGGCGCGCGGCCAGCACTCCGACGATCCCCTGGTGAACGAGTTGCTCGCGCTGAGCCTTGATCAGCTGGGCGAGACGGCCGCGGCACGCAAGCGCTACGAGGAGGTCCTCGCCCTCGCCCCCCGGCGGATCAACGCCCGGCTGGCGCTCGCCAGCATCCTCTCGGGGGTGGATGTCTCGGCCGGCGTGCGGCCGTTCATGCGCTGGTTCCTGGCAGCGCGCGCGGCTCTCGAGAAGCGGGGCGCGAGGTCATCCGATCGGGGCGCGAGACCACCTGACCGGGGCGCGAGACCACCTGACCGGGGCGCGAGACCACCTGACCGCGAGAGCCCGGCGCTGGCCGTCCTGAAGGAGGGCGCGAGCCTCGATCCGCAGAAGGCCGACGTCTACTGGACGGCGGCCGCCGAGCTGCAGCTGGGGCAAGCCCATCCCGGCGAAGCCTCCGGCCTGATCACACGCGCCATGGAAACGTCCGGGCAGCAGCGGCCCAACCTCTGGCACCTCTACGGCGTGACCCAGGAGGTCCAGGGCTCCCTCGACGAAGCGCAGGAGGCGTACGACAAGGCGACGCGCTTCGGTGGCCAGGCCATGTTCTATCGCGCCGAGTTCGCCGAGTTCGCGCTGCGCCACAAGCGCGCACTCAAGGAGGCGGGCGAGATCATCTTCGAGACCTGCATCGGCTGCCAGGGGCTCCAGGCCTCTCAGGAAGAGATCGACTACTACGGGTTCCTGCTCACCCGCATCCAGCATGCCCAGGGCGAGTACAACGAAGCGCTCAAGGGCATCGACCGCCTGCTGGCCCAGGGGCCCGCTGAGGTGTTGGAACGCGAGCTCCGCAAGCTGAAGGAGCGCGTGGCGGAGGAGAAGCGGGCGGCGGAGTATGTCGACCCCGGCACGGCCGAGGGAGCGGACGAAGGGCCTTAGTACCCCGATCCACAAATACGGTGGCATTCGGCCGCCGCTGCGTCACCGTATTCATGGACCGGGGCACGTAGCGCTGCGAAAACCCTTGCGAACGACGCGGCCGCCCCGATAGCATCGTCACGCGCTTGTGTGGTGGGCGTAGCTCAGTTGGTTAGAGCGCGTGACTGTGGCTCACGAGGCCGGGGGTTCAAATCCCCTCGCCCACCCCGTTCTCCCGCGTCACCGACGCGTTCGCGCCTCCCGGTACCCCTCCACCGGCCGTAAGTGGAAACCAGGATTAGGGTATCTAATCGTCGCCCGGTATCCATTCGTTGACAGACCGCCCCCCCCTCTCTTAGCCTCAGACCTCGGTTGTAACGGGCCCGATGAGCGATGCGGATCGGGCCTGCCGCTTGCGTGCGCCGGAGCGGAATCGGGGTCGCACCCAACCGCTCGCCGCTATCCGTGGGGTCGAATCTATGCGCGAGACGAGACGATCCTCGTGGGTCCTCTTCGGGGGGCTCGGGCTGCTGGTCTTGGGGCTAGTCGCCTATGCGATCCCCTCACAGGCTCCGGAAACACCGCTGCGGGTGCACTACGCCAGCACCGGCGGTGGGGTGCTCTTCCCGCACGAAGCCCACACCGAGATGGCTGTCGGCTGCGCTCACTGTCACCACGAGATGCTGAGCGAAGAACCCGAGGGCTCCTGCGAGCGCTGTCACCATCCGGAGAGCTTTGCCGTCGTCGAGTGGGAAGACGAAGACCAGGCCGAGTACCACATGGAATTCGCCGAGATGCGGGATCCCGAGACCTGCCTCGGCTGCCACGATCACGCCAGCATCTCCACTCCCGTCCATCCTCCTTCAAGAACCTCCTGCGCTGAATGTCATGAGGCCGATGAGCTCGGCCTGCAAGCCGGGCACAGCTGCAGTGCCTGTCACGCCGTGGGCGAGACCGATCAGGTCATGGCCTGTCGCACCTGTCACGGCTCCGGCGAGGGCGATGCTCCCACGTGCGACGCGTGCCACGCGGGCGATGACTACACCGCTGATATGCTCGAACACGGGGAGCTGACCGCCATCGAGGATCACACCTGCGGTGGCTGCCACGTGGCGTCGCGCCACGGCACGGCGCTGCACAATCGGTGCGGCCGCTGTCATGAGGACACCGAGCGCTTCACCTACTTCACGCGGTCCTTAGATGACGGTGGGTCGGTCTGCAAGACCTGCCACTTGAAAGATTAGGCCACGCCGCACTTCTTTGGCCCGACAGGTTGGAGGAACGGTGGGAACGGAACGTCTCTTCGGCTTTCTGAAGCCGCGCATCGAGATGGACTCCTGGGACGGCGAGGTCAAGACCCTGCCGCCGCCGGATCGCGTGAAACTGCCGCTGGCGTGCGTCGGGCAGATGCCGTTCGTGCCCGAGGTGCAGGTTGGCGCGCAGGTGAGGAGCGGCCAGATCCTGGCTGCGACGCCATCGCGCACCGCGGTGCACGCAACGCTGACCGGCGAGGTGACGAGCATCGGCCCGCTGTACACACCCGACGGCCGCGAGATTCAGGGCATCGAGCTCCTCGCCGCCGACAAGGAGGTCTGGGTAACGGCAAGTCCGACCGAGGATCTGCGCCAGGCCGATGCGGATGAACTGATCGACGGTCTCGTCGACCTCGGTTTCAACTCGCCGTGGAAGCCCGAGGACCTTCGCGGGCACATCCAGGGTGATGAACTGCTGCCGGTCACCAGCGTTGCGATCGTGGCCATCGACCGTGAGCCGGGCATCGCGGTACAGCGGCGCATCCTCACCGATTTCCGGAGCGACTTCGTGGAGAGCGTCGCGGCCGTCAAGATCATGGCGGATGACGCCAAGGTCGTCGTCGTGGTCCCGCAGCGCTTTCGAGGTGAGCTGTCCAGCGAGCTGCCGAACGTCGAGCTGATGGGCGTCTCGGACGACTACATCGACAACGACTGGCGCCTGATCTTGGCGCGCATCGCCGGCGTCGGAAACCTTACCGTCCGCGCGGCGCGGGAAGCGGGACTCGTCCTGCTGACCGCGGAGGACGTCGCGGCCGCCGGCCTCTGCCTGAAGAAGGGTCTGCCGCGCACGGACAAGCTGGTCACGGTGAGCGGCAAGGGGCTGGCGCAGCCGGTCACCGTCTCCACGCGGCTGGGCACGCCGATCGGCTACATCCTCGAGCAGCTCGGGCTAGAGGTCGGCGACGGCGACCGCGTGCTTCTCGGCGGATTGCTGCGCGGCCACCCGCAGTTCGACCTCCAGGCGCCGATCACCCGCGAGACGGACGCGGTCACCGTGCTGGGCGCCCCGGAGGTGTACCACCCGGTTGAAGAGCCGTGCATCAACTGCGGGCGCTGCGGGCAGATCTGCCCGGTCGACATCCAGGTGGGTCTCGCGGCCCGCTACGCCGAATTCGGTCTCGTCGAGGAGGCCTATGACGCGGGGGCCCACGCCTGCATCGAGTGTGGGCTGTGCGGTTTCGTCTGCCCCGCGCATCGTCCGCTCTTGCAGTACATGCGCTCTGCCATCTCCGCCCGCGCGGACGCGGAAGCCTCCGCGGCGGAATCGGAAGCGGAGGTTGCACAGGGCGCAGCGTCGGAGGAGTGAGCATGAAACGACCCCCGCTCCTGAGTGTGGCCATGGCGCCGCACGCGCACGTCGGGTCGACCGTGGCGGAGATCTACGGCCACCAGGCCCTGGCTCTCCTGCCGGCGGCGATCGGCGGCGTGGTCCTCTGGGGCCTCGCAGGCCTGCGCGTGATCCTGCTGACCGTCGGATGCGTGCTCGTGTTCGAGTGGCTCGGCACGCGACTGATGAAGCGCGAAGGGAGTGTGCTGGACGGCTCCGCCCTGCTGCAGGGCCTCATGCTGGGACTGCTCCTGCACGCGGGCACGCCGTGGTGGCTCGTGGTGGTCGCCGCGCTGGTGATGGTCGTCCTCGGGCGGTGCTTCTTCGGAGGCCTGGGGGGCTACGCGCTGAACCCGGTGTTCCTCACCTACGCCATCCTGCTCGTCTCGTGGCCGGCACGCCTGAACGCTGCCGCTCACCTCACGAATCGCGTCCTGAGCTTCCCGGCCGTCGAGCCGCTCGTCGCCTGGAGGACGGTCGGCAACGGGGCTGTGGAGAGCTTTCCGCTGGGAAGTCTGCTCCTCGGCCAGCAGATCGGCGGTGTCGGATCTTCGATGGTACTCCTGCTTCTCCTCGGCGGGCTCTACCTGGTGCTCCGCGGCTTCATCGCCTGGCGCGTTCCGCTGGCCTTCCTGGTCGGCATGTTCCTCACCGCACTCGTCCTGAATCTCTCCGATCCGGCGAACTACGCGCCGCCGCTCTTCCATCTCTTCTCCGGAGCGGCGATGTTCACTGCGTTCTTCGTACTCACCGACTTCACGACGGGGCCGGTCAACCCGTGGGCCCAGGTGGTCTACGGCGTGGGGTGCGGTCTCCTGGCCGTCATCATCCGCACCTTCGGTGTCTTTCCCGACGGCACGATCTTCGCCGTCCTGCTGATGAACTTGGCCCACCCGCTGATCGACAAGATCCACTCCCCGCTGATCGCAGTGGAGGTGCCCACACGATGAACGAAGTGATCAAGATGATCCTCGTGCTGACCGTGATCTGCCTCGTTTCCGCGCTCGCGCTCACCGCGCTGAACGACGGGCTCCAGGCGCGCATCGCGCAGCAGGAGGAGTTCTACGTCCGCGGCCCGGCGGTGCGGGAGGTCTTTGTAGACGCCCCCAACGATCCGGTCGCGCAGGCCTTCACGGTGGAGTTGGACGGCGTGGCCTGGCGCATCTACCCGTGGATCGAAAACGGGGAGTGCCAGGCGGTCGCCCTGGAGGTGGCCGGCAAGGGCGGCTACGGGGGGGACGTGCGGGTGATCACCGGCATCGACCTCAGCGCATCGCGCATCCTGGGCGCCCGTGTGACGCAGCACTCCGAGACGCCCGGCGTGGGCACGCGCGTGGCCGCGACGACTTACATGAACAAGGCCTACGGCGGCCTCGCGGTTGACGTGGGGCTAACCGTGGCGCTCCAGTCGGCCGGGGGTGAGATCGAGGCCGTCGCGGGCGCGACGCGAACGAGCACCGCGGTGGCGGACGCGGTCAACCGGGCGGTGGCCTTTGCTCTGGCGCACCGCGATGAGATCCCCGATTGGGCGAGGGAGAAGGTGCAATGAGAATCGTCCGGGAGTTCAGCAAGGGCTTCACGACCCAGCTGCCGCCGTTTCGCCTGGTGTTGGGCCTCTGCCCGGTACTGGCGGTGACCACCACGGTGGAGAACGGGATCGGCATGGGGCTCGCCACGACCTTCGTGCTCATCTGCTCGAATGTCCTCGTCTCGCTGCTGCGCAAGATCATTCCGCCGAAGGTGCGCATCGCGTGCTTCGTCGTCGTGATCGCGAGCTTCGTGGTCATCGTCGAGATGGTGATGAAGGCCTTCTTCTTCCCGCTCTCGCAAAGCCTGGGGATCTTCATTCCACTCATTGTCGTCAACTGCATCATCCTTGGGCGTGCCGAGGCGTTCGCCGCCAAGAATGCGGTGCACTACGCGGCGGTCGACGGGCTGGGGATCGGTTTGGGCTTCATGCTGTCCCTCGCGGTGCTGGGCGCCGTGCGCGAGATCCTCGGCGCGGGAACGTTTTTCGGCGCCAGCGTCTTCGGCTCCTCATTCGAGCCGTTCGCGCTGTTCGCCAAGGCGCCCGGGGCCTTCATCGGCCTGGGTACGCTGCTCTTTCTGATGAATGCCTTCGATCGCTTTCGCAACCGCGCTCGGCAGAATGCCTAGCGGGCCGGGGGATGCGCGCAGGGTCGTAGCGGAGAGAATGGACGACGAATCTGGGAGGCGGATGTGGACCTGATCATCCTCGTCATCGGTGCCATCCTGGTCAAGAACATCCTGCTCATGCAGTACCTGGGCAACTGTCCGTTCCTGGGTGTGTCGAAGCGCATGGAGACCGCCGTCGGCATGGGCATGGCGGTGATCTTCACCATGACCGTCGCGTCCGCGATCACTTGGGCGGTCTACAAGAACATCCTGGTGCCGTACAACCTCGTCTACATGCAGACCATCGCCTTCATCCTGGTGATCGCCGCACTGGTGCAGTTCGTGGAGATCTTCATGAAGAAGACGCTGCCGGCGCTGTACCAGGCGCTGGGCATCTTCCTGCCGCTGATTACGACCAACTGCGCGGTCCTCGGTGTGGCCCTGATCTGCGTGCGTGAAGACTACGACTTCGTCAACATGGTGGTCTACTCGGTCGCCAGTGCGGTGGGCTTCGCGCTTGCGCTGGTGCTGTTCGCGGGCTTGCGCGAGCGATTCCGGATCGCGCGCATTCCGCAACCGCTCCAGGACACGGCCATCGGCCTGATCACGGCAGGCCTGATGTCGCTGGCCTTCCTGGGGTTCAGTGGAATCGCGTAGAGGCATAGGAAGCAAACATGGAAACAGCGTTGATCGTCCTGGGTGGCCGGGGCGCCGGGGCGGCCACGCCCCTCGGGTTCGCTTCGCGCGCGTTCTACGTGAAGGAAGACCCGCGGATCGGTGAGGTCGAGAACGAGCTGCCGGGAGCCAACTGCGGTGGCTGCGGGCATGCCGGGTGTCGCGCGGCGGCCGAGGCCGTGGTAGGCGGCAAGGCGCCGGCCAACATCTGCGTCATCGGCGGCTTCGACGTGGCCGTCGCCGTGGGCGCCATCATGGGCCTCAAGGTCGAAGCGCGCGAGCCCGAGCTGGCCCAGACGAGCTGCACGT
>JAUVTV010000171.1 GCA_030601305.1 Candidatus Eiseniibacteriota bacterium
GAAGACCAGGGGCGCCAGAATCCTCGGCGCAGCCAGGCCTTCGCGCCCGCGCTCCCACGCCAGCCGGATGTCGCCCAGCAGCACCCCGAGACCCAGAATGAAGAGCGGGGTTGCGCTCACCAGCCGCCGCATCCCGAATGCGGCGCCGCCCCACCAGTCGGGGACGGTGCAGTTGGAAAGGACCATGACACCGAAGGTCGCGAGACAGACGCCACCCAGGGCGTGATCGCGCCTCAGCAGGCGGAGCAATCCGATGACGGAGAGCAGCGTGATCGGCGTCCAGACGAAGAGCCCGTGGCGGGCGGAGACGAGCGTGCCCCAGATGCCCTCGGGCGTGAAGTGCACGTAGTCCACCGGGTGACGCACCCAGGGCCGCCCGTGGAAGTACTGCCAGATGGCGAGCTGGACCGCGGCCACGAGCAGGAACCCGGCCGCGGCCGCGCCCACGCACGCCGCCGCGCGCCCCCACGATCGCCCGCCGTCCTTCGCGCGCAGGATTCGCACCAGCTCGAGGACGAAGGCGGGGACGGCGATCACGAGGTCATTCCAGCGGACCGTGAAGAGCAGTCCCGCTAAGAGCCCGCGGCGGAACCAGACGCCGGCCGCTCTTGAGTGCTGTGTTCGCACCCAGTAGAGCAGGAAGCCCGCGGCGGTGAGCGCGGTCATCGCGTGGCTGTAGCTCGGCGCCATGTAGAGGTAGTAGAGGAGCGGCGAGGCCGCGGCGATCGCGAGCGTTGCCCACAGGGCCTCGCGCACGGGCACCACCGAGGACGCCAGGCGGAAGGCCAGCAGGAGACCGATCGCTCCGCAGGCAAGCGAGGTGAGCGCGATGGCGAGGTAGTAGAGGCCGCCGTAGCCGTCGGTGCGCAGCGGCAACCCCAGCGCACGCCCCAGGTGCGAGACCGCGTGGGCCGCGATGTAGGCCGGAGCCCAGACAATGGCCGGACCGATGCTGTAGTTGGAGGGCACGCGGCCCGTGACGGGATCGGGCGCCGGCCGGTGGTAGATCGGGTGGATCCCGGACTCGTGCTCGCTGCGGCGGAGCAGGCGACCCGGCAAGCCGCCGGCATCGGCCTGCATGTGGGTCGAGAGGTACTCGAACTCGCCCGCGAGATCGAGGTCGCCGCCGATCACCACGGAGCGCAGGTAGGCGACGTAGCCGATGCCGTCACCGTGCACCCATGGCGTGAGCAGCAGCGGCGCCACCACCAGGAGGCAGAGGAGGATCGTTGCCTGTGCCGTTCTCGCCCGCCGATCCGCCGTCAATGTGCGTCGCACCTCCCTTCCTCGCGGCCCAGCCGTCCGGCAGTGTGCGGCCGAAAAAGCGGTACGGTCAAGCCTGCGGGTCGGGGTCCAACGGTGCGGCACCGGAAGGCCCCGGCTCCGGATCCAGCGGCACCACGCGGGAGGCCCCCACGTGGTAGGTGCCGGTGGCGCGATTCCCGGCATAGTCGGCCGCGATGATCTCCGCCGTGCCGGTCCGCGGCAGCACCACCTGCCAGAGCTCGAACCGCGCCGCGCCGCCCTTGGGGGCGGCCTCTGACACACGGACGGCGCGCAGTTCTCCGTACCCCGTGCCAGCGGATTCGGCTCCGCCGTTCGGCTCGGGGCTGGCCTCGTTAGCGGGTCTCGGTTCGGGTGACACGGATGAACCGCGTGAGACGGGTGGCACTGGCGGCGCAGGCCGGGTGCCCGGCTCCGTGCCGCCCCGCCGGAAGAAGATCTGGGCGGGGGTCGAGACCGGCTTCGGCTTCGGGTTCGCCTCCAGCTCCGGCTGCGGTGGTTCGGGCGGGGGCTGTTCGCCCTCGGCCGGCGACAGCCGCACCCGCACGGAGCGGACCGCCACGCGTTCGGCGACCCGGATGGTCAGCCGCCCCTCGAGCACTTCCACAGCCTCGATCGCCGGCACGCTCAGGTAGTCCTGCAGCGCGACGTGGTAGGGCGAGTAGCCCCGACGGGTCCGCGAGAGGCTGCGGTAGGCATTCCGATGGCGGGCCTCGCGGGCGAAGCGAACCGCCTCTTGGAAGCGGGTCAGCGTGCGCTGACGCGCGGGCGTCGTGGGTCCCTTGCGCCGGCGACTGGGCCGGCTCGAGACGATGGTCTGGTCCCCACGCACACGAAAGACCAGGTCGCCGACGCGGCCCCGGAGGCCTTCGAGCGGGCTTCCCTTCTTCACGATGGCCATCGAGATCCTCCCGGCTTCGTCGTGGCGGAGGTCCGCCTGAGATCTCGATGGATACCACGGATTGATTTGGAAAACAATAGGTTATCCAAATAACGGTTATGGATCGAGTTCATAGCGATGTTATCTTGGATATGTAGCCAGTCTGCGGCCAGAAAGCGGAATGTCAAGGTCCGATCGCGTAACTACCTACATCCATTCAAGTTACAATTGTGCCCCGGGGCACGGTTGTAATCGATTGCGGGGAAAGGTGTTACCGGTTTGACCCGTGACAAACGCGGAGTGCCGATGGCCCCTCCTCGCCGCACCGCACGTCCTCTGGCACCCGCCCGCCGGCCATCAGCCATCAACACTCGCACCCGCCCACCGGCCATGAACACTCTTCGCACCACAGTCCATCGCCTAGCAGCCCGGGTGACTTCTGCCACGGGCTGCTACTATTCCTAGAGGAGGTCGAGCCGAGGCACTACTCTCACGGCTCGGTCACCCGGCCCCGCGGGGGCGGGAGCGGGGCCCGGCAGGGGCAGGACCCCGGGCCGGCGGGCGACCAGGGCATCCCAGAAGGGAGCGTCGCATGACGAGCGCGCGATCCGCACAGAGGCGTAGATGGGTCTGGACCGTGGGCCGAGTCGCGGGCATCCCGGTCCACATCCACTTCACCCTCCTCTTGCTGCTTCTCTGGGTCGTGTGGATCGCGGCGCAGACGGGCGGCCCGATTCTGACGCGGGCCCTCTTCGTGATCGGCCTCTTCGCTTCCGTGCTCTTCCACGAGGTCGGCCACGCCCTCGCCGCGAAGCGCTTCGGGATTCGCACGACCGAGATCGTCCTCTACCCCTTCGGCGGCATCGCCCGGCTGAAGGGCATGGGACTCCCTTCCCAGGAGATGTGGATCTCGCTCGCCGGGCCGGCGGTCAACGTGGCGATCAGCGGCTTGCTGTTCGTCGGCTCGCGCTTCCTGGGGACGTGGGTCCCGATCGACCGGCTCCCCCAGCAGCCGGCATTCGCTCTCCAGTGGCTCATGATGGCGAACCTCTTCCTCGCGGGCTTCAATCTCATCCCGGCGTTCCCCCTGGACGGCGGCCGGGTCGCGCGCGCGCTATTGGCGAGCCGCCTGGGGATGGTGCGCGCCACGGCCATCGCGGCGACCATTGGGCAGGGTCTCGCCATCGTGATGGGGCTCGTCGCCATTCTCATGGGCCACTTCATCCTGATGTTCATCGCCTTCTTCGTCTTCATCAGCGCCAGCCAGGAAGTTCGCGTCCAGCGCTCGCTCGCGATCATGCGCGGCCAGAAGGTCGGCGACGCCATGGTGACCCGCTTCGACACCCTCTCCGACCACGAGACCCTTGGCCGGGCGGCGGATCTCCTGCTCGCAACATACCAGCAGGATTTCCCCGTGGTGAGCGGGCGCGAGGTGGTCGGCGTCCTGACACGTCCGGACCTCTTCCGCGGCCTTACCCAGCACGGCTCCGACGAGCGGGTGGTTGCGGCGACCGCGCGCGATTACGTGCGTCTGTCGCCGGGTGACAGTCTTCGCGGGGCCTTGGAGGAAATGCAGGCGGCAAAGCAACCGGTCGCCCTCGTCTTCGAAGGCGATCGGCTGCTGGGGATGCTGACGGAGGAGAGCGTCAAAGAGTTCCTTCAGCTCCATGCATCTGACCTGAAGTCAGATTGAGGGCGGTCACACTCACCTCGGGCTCGATGGCGGACTCGTCCTGGGAATCGACATCGCCCTCGGCGGACGAATCGTCACGGTCGCTCGCGTCGTCGGGAGGCGCGAGATCTTCCAGGCTCAGGCTGTTCCGCGAAGCCCAATCCGTATCCCAACCGCGGCTCTCGCTGGCGTCGTTGCGCGTCGGCTTGGCGGTGAAGCCACCCGTGTTCTCAAAACAGTCGCGAAGGGGGTGCTGGCACCGGTCTCCGCCTTCTCCACTGTCGGCTCGGTTCGTCCGCCGTGTCGTCATGGCGTTCTCTCCTCTTCCGTTTCGTTCCCACCAGGGCCAGCTTTCTCTTTCGTGGATGCGCTAACGGACGTACCTCCAGTGACCCGGCACCCACA
>JAUVTV010000037.1 GCA_030601305.1 Candidatus Eiseniibacteriota bacterium
CGTTCCAAGAAGCCTTCCACCGTGGCGTCGACGTGCAGCTCGGGCGTGTCCACCGTGGAGCCGCCCATCGTGACCGAGGCATCCGCGCGCACCTCGCGGCGACAATCTGCCGACAGCGTCCGGCGCAGCTCATCGAGGTGCTCGCTGACGGCGGTCTTCTCCTCGGGGTTGACCCGCACCACGATCTGGCGCGCGTCGGCGACCCGCTGCAGAGCATCGGCCACGGCACTCCGCACGACGGTGCTGTCCAGGCTGATCTGACGGCGCGCGATGCGTTCGGCCATGCCGATCGCGAGCGTCACCAGATCGTGAGACGCGCCCGTCACGAGCCGGCCGCGCTCTTCCAGGATGGCCGCGCTGAGGTGTTCCAGTGCCTCGCGCTGGCCGCGCAGGCGATCGTGCTCTTCCGCGTGACCGCGCGCGAGCCCCTCGGCCACACCGCGCGTGTGACCCTCGGCACGGCCTTCTCGCTGCCCCTCTTCGCGTCCCCGGTCGGAGGCTTCGCGTCGCGCCGCATCCATCTCCTTCCGCGTGTAGATCGGCCGGTCGATGCGGCCGCGAGCGTACACGTGGGAGTCCTCCCAAGCCGTGTCCTCGGGCCGCAGCTTGAGCGGTTCGGCGGCGACGCGCGCGTTATGCACAACGTTGGACCTACGCAACGATTTCCTCTCCCTCTCCTCCGCGGGCGATCGTCAGCTGGCCAGACTCATCCAGTCTGAGAATGATGTCGATCACCCGCGTTTGCGCCTCTTCCACATTCTTCAGGCGCACCGGTCCGATGAACTCCATCTCGTCACGCAGCATCTCGGAGGCCCTCTGGGACACGTTGCCGAAGACCTTCTCCTTGAGCTCCTCGCTGGCGGCCTTGAGCGCCAGGACCAAAGTGGAGGAGTCAATCTCCTTGAGGACGGTGCGCAGATCGCTGTCCGATAGCTTGAGGACGTCCTCGAAGGTGAAGAGGAGTGACTTGATCTTGGCCGCCAGCGTGGGCTCTTCCGTCTCCAGCGTGGTCATGATCTTCTTCTCCGTGGCCCGGTCGAGAAGCGTGAGGATCTCGGTGACGACCTCGACGCCCCCGGGGCTCTCGCCCCCGGCGCGCTTCCAGTTGCTGAAGAGCAGCGTCAGGTTTTCGCGCACCTGGTTGACCATCTCGGGCGAGACGTTCTCCATGGTGGCGATGCGCGAGATGATCCCCGTGCGGCTGTCGGCGCCGATCTGGTTCATGATGCGCGCGGCGTGGCGCGGCTTGAGATGCGCCAGGATCAGCGCGATGGTCTGCGGGTGCTCCTTCTGGATGAAACCGAGGAGCTGCTCATCGTCGATCTCGTTGAGCACCTCGAACCCCGAGGGATCCAGAGCGGCCTGCACGCGCTCGATGATGACCGACGCGGCCTCGGGCCCCAGCGCCTTGGCCAGGACCTCTTCAGCGAAATCGCGGCCCCGGTGGATGAAGGCCCCCATCGCCGAGTGGACCGTCTGGAACTCGCCGACCACGCCCTCGATCACCTGCTTGGGGAGCTCTTCGACCTTGGCGATCTGCGCGGTCAGCTCCTCGACCATCTGGCTGTCGAGGCGCGACATCACATCCGCCGCGGTATCCGTGCTCAGGGAGAGCATGAAGGCCGCGGCCTTCTCGGGACCGGTCAGGTCCTGGATGCGCATCGTCGACTTCGGTTTGGGCATCCTGCCAGCTCCCCGCTATACCGCGTTCATCCAGGTGCGGATGATGCGCGCGATCTCCACCGGCGGCAGCGCCGAGATTTCCTTGACCTTCTTCTCGAGACGCAACACGCGGATGTCCTTCCCCGGCAGCATCGGAGAATCGTCTTCCTCGGGCAACGCGGCCACGGCGGCCGTCTGGGCGGCACCCGGCGCACCCGCACCGGCCCGCCGCATCAGCTTCAGCAGAACCAGCAGCACACCGCCGGCGAGCAGCACGGAGACGCCGACGCCGCCGATCTTCTGAATCATCTCCAGGCGGTGTGCGCGGTTCATCTCCTCGATCGAGTGCCGGAGGTCGCTGTCGTCGAAGGCGATGTTCTCGATGGTGAGCTCGTCACCGCGTTTGGCACTGAAGCCGATCGCCGTCTTGATGAGCGCCTCGAGCTTTTGCATCTCGCCGGCATCGCGCGGCACGTATTGGCGCGTGCTGTCCTCTCCGGTCTGGTAAGTGCCGTCGACAAAGATCGAGGCCGACAGCCGCTTGATCGCGCCCGGCGTGTCGACCGCGTGCTCGATGGTCTTCGAGATCTCGTAGTTGGTGACGCTCTCTTCCGCGGATCCGGCGTCTTCGGAGGACTGCTCGCTGCGCTGTTCGCTGCGCACCACCGGGTTCGCGCTGTCGAAGATCTCGCGGGTCGTCTCCACGCGCTCGAAGTCCAGCTCCACGGAGACGCGCACCACGGCCTGGTTGGGGCCCAGCACCTGCTCCAAAGCGCTCTGGGCTTTGCGCGCCAGGCCGGTCTCGATGACGCTGGTGAGATGGATCTGGTCGGCGGTGTTTCCCAGGACCGTGTCGCCCTCGACCGGTCGCGAGAGGAGCCGGCCGCGCGTGTCCAGCACGGTGATGTTGTCCGGCTGCAGCCCCTCGACCCCCGCGGAAACGAGGTGGACGATCCCCTGCACCTGCGCGTCGCGCAACGAGGCGCCGGCGCGCAGCTTGATCACCACCGACGCGGTGGTGGGCTTTTCGTCCTGTTCGAAGAGACTCGGCTCGGGAATCACGAGGTGCACCCTCGCGCTGACGATTGCGTCGAGCGTCGTGATCGTGCGCCCGATTTCGCCCTCCAGCGCGCGGCGGAACTGCAGCTTCTGGATGAAGTCGGTCCAGCCCATCTTGTTGCTGTCGAGGATCTCGTAGCCCTGCCCGGACGCGTGGGGCAAACCGGCGGATGCCAGATCGAGGCGCGCGTCGTAGACCTGCGCCCGCGGAACCATGATCGTGCGACCACCTTCCTTGAGCCGGTAGTCGACGTTCTCCGAGCGCAGCTTGTCGACGATGGCCCCGGCGCTTTCGGAATCCAGGTTGGCATAGAGGACGCTGTACTCCTGGCGTCCGGCCCAGGAGGCAACCAGCACGACCAGGACCACCAGCGCGATGGCCACGCTGGCCATGAAGACCCGCTGGGACGCCGGCAAGCGACTCCATATCGCCCGCACCTGTTCAAGCCATCTCACCGCAAGCCTCCCTTAGCCATTCCGGCTGCTTGCGCGCCGCCGCACTCCGCGGCTAGACCTGCATGCGCATGAACTCCTGATAGGCCTGCAGCAGCTTGTCGCGCATCTCCTGAACCAGCTTCATCGCGATGGACGCTTCCTGCTGCGCAATCACCACATCATGCAGGTGCTCCACCTGGCCGACTGCAAACTGCTCGAGCATGTCCTCCGAGCGCAGTTGCAGGTCGTTGACCTCGCTGAGCACGTCCGAGAGCGTCGCGCCGAAGTCGGCCTCGCGCGCCCCCGATGCCGGCTCTAGCGAGAATCCCCGCTGCGGTTCGACATCCCGCAGCGACCGCAGCCGGCCCTGCGAGGCGTAGCCTGCGCCTCCGATCGCTCCGGGACCACTCACCGAACTCATCGCTATCCCCCCTCAGGGCCCGCGCCGCGCGAGCACTACACCTTGCCTATCGAGAGCGCCATCTCCTGCATGCGCTTGTCGGCGGCGAGGGCCGCCACGTTGGCCTCGTACGCGCGCGAGGCGAGGATCAGGTTGACCATTTCGGTGACCGGATTCACGTTGGGGTACAACACGATGCCGTCGGCTCCGGCATCGGGATGCCCCGGATCGTAGACCTGGGTCATCGGCGTGCCCGTGTCCCGCAGCACGCGCGCGGTCACGACCGGCGTCTCCTCGGCCGCGGTACGGCGCGGATCCGGCGCGGTCATGTGCGCCGGGTGCGTGCGCACCGGCTCGGTGGTCAGCTGCCGCGGCCGGGCCGCCGTATCGAGGCGCGGGCGCTGGACCTCCTGGAAGACCACGCGCTTCCGCCGGTAGGGTCCCCCCTCGGCCGTGCGCGTCGTCTGCGCGTTGGCGATGTTCTCGGAGATCGTGTTCATCCATTGCCGGTAGGCCGTCAGCGCCGATGCGCTCGTGTTCATACCGCGCAGATAGTTGAGCTGCATACGCTCGTCCTCTTGCCGCGTGCGGTGAGCGTGCTAGGCGCCGCCGCACTCCCATCCCTCTAGCGGATCGCGTTCAGAAGGCCGCGATACTTGTTCGCCAGCATCTGGCTGATCGCCTGGTAGTGCAGTTCGTTCTGCTTCAGGCGCACCACTTCCTTCTCGATGTCGACGTTGTTGACCGCCCCTCGGGGGCGTGCCGTTTGGGAGACCTCGACCTTCGGCGCGGGCACGTTGTGCTCCGCCGCGGTGCCGCCCGCCAGGTGCTGCCCGTGCGTGCGCTCCAGGCTGATCGACTTCTGCGCCTCGCGGATGTACCGCTCGAACTCGACGCGCTTCTCCCGATAGCCCGGCGTCGCAACATTGGCCAGGTTCTCGGAGATCGTGCGCGCCCGGACCGCGCCGGCGTCGAGTCCGCCCTTCAGCAGACCAAAGGCGCGTTCCCCGAAGAGCAGCTTCTGCAGCATCCCGGACCTCCTCATTTCGCGTCGCCCTCACGTCCGTCGATTGCCCCTTCGGGCGCACGAGGGCACCGCCAGCCGTGTTGCAAAGTGCATGCCGGCGCGAAGTCATTCCTGTAACGATCACAGTGTGAGGGATTAGCTGGTGGTCACAGGGGTTGGTTAGCAGGTTCAGGGGTGGGAAAAAACTGCACGGCGAGGCAAGTTTTTCCCCCCCGGCTATTCGGCCACCGTCGCGGGGGCCAAGCTGTAGGCGTTGAGCTTGTTGCGAATCGTTCGCACGCTGATGCCCAGACGGCGCGCCGCGCGGCTCTTGTTGCCCCCCTCCTGCTCCAGCGTCTGCAGAATCCACAGGCGCTCCACCTCACGCAACGGCAGGTCGCCGGGCAGCTGCTGCAGCGCACCCGCGCCCACGGGTGCGTCGCGGCCGGCGCTCCCGCCGATCGAGATCTCCGGCACGCTGTCCCAGAGGAGGTGCTCCGGCTCGAGCTGGGCGCCCGGGCAGATGACCACCGCGCGCTGGATGACGTTCTCCAGCTCGCGCACGTTGCCCGGCCAGTCGTGCTCCATGAGCACGTCGAAGACCTGGCGGCTGATGGCGTCGATCTGCTTGCCGTTTTCCTCGGCCGCGAGCTCGAGGAAGTGCTTGGCGAGAAGCGGAATGTCCGCGCGTCGTTCGCGCAAGGGCGGGATGCGGATCGGAATCACGCGCAGACGATAGTAGAGGTCTTCCCGAAACCTCCCGGCGCGCACCCGCTCGGCGAGGTCGGCGTTGGTCGTCGCAATGATGCGCACGTCGACGTGCAACGGCTGCGTGCCGCCCACACGGTAGAACTCACGCTCCTGGAGGGACCGGAGCAGTTTGGGCTGCAGCGCAGGTTCCATCTCGCTGATCTCGTCGAGCAGCAGGCTGCCGCCATCGGCGAGCTCGAATTTCCCCCGCAACATCCCCGTTGCGCCGGTGAAGGCGCCTCTCTCGTGCCCGAACAGCTCGGACTCCATGAGTCCCGCGGGGAGGGCGGCGCAATTGACCTTGACCAGGGGTCCGCTGGCCCGCGGCCCCCAGCTGTGCAGCGCCTGGGCGACGAGTTCCTTGCCGGTGCCGCTGGCGCCCTCGATCAGCACCGTGGCCGGAGAACGGGCGACCGTGCGCGTCAGGTCGCGCAAGCGCACCATCGGACCGCTTCGTCCGACGATGAGCGGCTGCGGCGGGTGCCGGCGCAGACGCGCGCGCAGGCGGCGGTTCTCGCGGCGCAGGCGTGAGAAACCGAGCGCCTTCTGGGCCACGACCTCCAACGCCTCGACGCTGAACGGCTTGAGCAAGTAGTCGAAGGCCCCCGCTTTCATTGCGGCCAGGGCCGTCTCGATGCTGCCATGCGCGGTCATTACGATAAAGGTGCACTCCGGAGCGACCTCAGCGAGACGCCCCAGAAGCGTGATCCCGTCCATCCCGCCCAGACGCACATCGAGCAGGGCCAGTTGTGGTGCGTACTCCCCCGCTGAGCGCAGGGCGCTCTCCGCGGATGCTTCCGTTTGCACGTGGAGTTCCATGCGGGCGAGCGCCTGCTCGAGAAATGAACGCATGAGCGCATCGTCGTCGACGACCAGCACGCGGGCGCGGCCCGCCCGGGTTGCCGTTTCCGTTGCGGAACTCAAGCCTCTCGGTTGCACGGCCGCTCCCCTCTGGGTTCGTCGGGCAAGGTCACCACGAAGGTGGTCGACCCGCCGGCGCTCAGGGCCTGGATGTCACCCCCGTGCGCGCGAACGGTGCGTCGCGCCAGCGGGAGACCCAGACCGCTTCCCCCCGTCTTCGTACTGACGAACGGTTCGAACAGACTGCCCAGCTTCTCGGCCGTAAGATCCCCGCCGGTATTGCGGATGAGCAGGCGATAGCCCCCGCCCGCGGCGGGACGGGACTGCAACATGAGGGTTACGGTTCCCGCAGCCCCCGACGCCTCGGCCGCGTTGACGAGCAGGTTCTCGATCGCCTCGCGTAGGGCCATGGCGTCGGCGAGCAGCCGTGCGGTGGGCGGCAGGTCGAGTTCCCACTTGGGTCCCGGCGTGAACCGCGTGCGCACGGTCTCAACCACCGAGCCCAGCAGACTGCAGAGGTCCGTTTCGTCGATCACGAGCGCCCCGGGTCGCGCGTAGGAGAGGATGTCACCGACACGGCGATGCACCTCGGCAAGGCACTCGCGAATCTTGGCGAGCAGCTGCCCTTCGTTACCATCCGGGAGATCGCGCTCCAAGAGCTCCGCGAACCCGGCGGCTGCCCCGAGAGGGTTGCGGATCTGGTGCACCGCCCAGGCGACGCCCTTGCCCAGTTCCGCGAGAGCGCTCTCCCGTTCGCGGGCGGCGTGCTCCTTCCATGTGGCGCGCAGATCGGTGACGGCGCACACGCTCCCAAAGCGGATGCCCGACGGTCCCGGCACGCGCACGACGCGCAGGCGCACGGGGATCCTCTCCTCTGCCGTCTGCAGGAAGCCCTCGGTGGTTCCCTCTTCGACCTCCTCCAGTCGTGCCGCCAGGGGACCGAGTACCTCGGCCGCCTTGCGGCCGATCGCGGTCGCCGCAGCGCGGCCCGTCAAGCGCTCACACGAAGGCGACCAGTAGAGCAGGCGCCCGTGTCGATCGATCGCGAGAACCATATCGCACATCTCCTGGAGCAGCGTTTCCAGGTAGGTGCTGCGGGCCGGATCGTCCGCCAGGGCGCTGAACTGCGCGCGCGCCTCCGGCGGCGCCGCCTCGCACCCGGTCTGCGCGCTAGCGCTCTGCGATGACATACCGACCCTCCTCCAGGCGCAGCAAGCGCATCCGCGCAAACGGCGCCCAGAAACCTTCCGCCGGCCCCTCCGCCACGCGGCTGAAGTACTGCTGGGCCCGCTCGACATCTCCCAGGAACGACCAGCAGTTCCCCAGCTGATAGAGCGCCCATTCCGTCTCGACCGGGGGGGCGTCCTGCTCGGCGATCTTCGCGTAGAGCTGTGCCGCCTCGCGGTAGCGCGCGGATCGGTAGCGCAGGTCGGCCCGCGTCGTCCGCACCCTGAAGAGCAGGCTGCTGTCGGCCCGCGCCTCGGCCCGCGCGAGCAGCGTGTCGGCGTCCTCCCAGGCGCCGGCAGCCGCGCGCGACGAAGCGTGGAGCAACAGGGCCCGCGCGGAGAGCTCCAGCCGGGCGTCGGCCTCCATGGCTCTCACGATCCAGGCGGCGGCTTCCAACTTGCGGCTCTCGTCCAGGTACGATTGCGCGAGCCAGAGGGCCGCGCGCGCAAAGCGCGGGAGATGAGGTTGGGCCTGCCCCCAGGCGTCCACCACCTGCGCGGCGAGATCGAGATCCCCGATGGCACCGGCTTCGTGGAAGAGGCGCTCCATGGTCGCATCCATGAGAAGGGGCCAAGGCCCTTCGCGTGGCGGCCTGGGATGCAGGTCCACCTCCACCACCCGGCCCCAAGTGCGCAGGAAGAAATGGCACAACAGAGTCGCCTGACGCCCCGGATCCGTATCGGCGTAGAATCGCTCGCACCGGCACAGCCGCTCCATCGCCTGGGCGGTGTCGCCCTCCAGGTAGCTGGCCTGGGCGTCCTCGACCAGCCGCGCCGCCGCGACCTCCCAGGTCGAGCGTACGCGTCGCGTCCCCACCTCGATGAAGGCGCTGTCGCCGAGCAGGGTCTCCAGTACAGCCGCGTCCAACGTGGACAGAGAGTCCGGCACGCCACGCACGGGACGCTCGGGCGCACCTGCCGGGCGTGCGGCCGCCGGAGATCCCGCGGTCACGCCGCCGGGTCCAACGTGCAACTGCCAAGGATCGCCCCAACTCGCGCCCGGTGGGCACGGTATCTTGATGCGCACGCCATCGCCCCGCGTCTCCTCGTAGCGCAGCGGCTCATCGAGGACGAGGGTGAAGCGCACCCGCCAGTCACCCGGTTTGGAACTGAACTGACTCGTGCGAAGCAGCGAAACCGGTCCCGAGGGGAGATCGAGGCTGTAGAGCGAGGGCGCCCGGGGAAGTCGCGAACGCCCGCCGATCAGGTCGACGACGATCCGCGGTGGGTTGTTCATCGCCCAGCTGGTCCACTGCCCCGCGAAGGGGATTTCGAGAACCCAGCCCTCTTGATCGCAGGTGAGGTCTGCCGCACGCACTTCCTCTCCCGCCGGTGCGGCCAGAGCGCGGATCGTGCAGCCCGCGAGCAACAGGGCGACCAGCAGCAGGTTCGCGGCGGCGCACCGCCGATTGGGTCCGTGACATGCGTGCGTCGTCATGGCAACGACTCCCGTGCCGCTCGTGAGGCTGGCGCAACAGGTTCGGTCCCAGAGGCGCCGAGACGGGAACCGCGGCGGCTCCCTGGCGCAACCAGCAGCGCATGACCGGCGGCGGCCAGCTCCGCGGCGGCGCGCCACACGGTGCCGCACGGTTCCTCGGCGAGGTAGACGCGAAGACTCCCGGCCGGCAGCGGGCGCAGGAGATCGAGCTGCATCTCGAGGGCGCGCTCGGCGTCCACGAGACGGTTGTGCCGGAGGAACAACACCGGCTGCCCTTCGCGCTCCTCCGCGGGTGCGGTCTGGTCCCCCGTCATGCCACCGCGCTCCAAGGTTGGGACAAGCAGCATCCGGCCAGGCAAGAGCCGCCACTGACCGGGCCGCAGCCGTTCGCCGTCGCGCAGGAGAAGCACGGGCCGGTTCCAGCGGCGTGCGGCCGCCTCGCGCAGCGCCTGCGAGAAGCGGCGCGCCTGCGGAACCGCCAGACACATCGCTCCGGCACCGACATCCGGGGCCGCCGACAGCGCGGTGATCAGCGCCGCCATCTGACTGGGTCGACACGCCGCGACACCGAGCCCCCGGCCGTCCGCCAAGAATGGGTTTCGCTCCGGATTGCGCCGCAACGTCCCGCGGGCCGAGGGCCACAGCCGAGTCCAGTGCGTGTCCTCGCGGTCCGCCGGCCCGTGAGACGGCGCCGCATAGCGCTGCGCCAACGCGAGGAATCTGCGCCGGCTGATCGCCAAGTGCGCCTCTCCGTGGCGGCGGCGCTTGATGATGTAGTCACAGGCGCCCACGAGGAGCGCATCCATGGTCAACCGCGCCCCGTCGCGGGTATCGGGACTGAGGAGCACCACCGGTGTCCGGGACGCCTCCAGGGAGCGTACGGCGGTGAGCGCGTCGAACTGCGGAAGCGTGACATCGAGAAGCAGGAGATCGGGCTGCTCGTATTCCATGCGGCGAAGAAGCTGCCGGGCGGTCGCGAATACCTGGAGCCCCAACTCGTTCGCGGCAGACCGCACCCATGCGTCCACCTGCCGGCCGATGCCCGGAGACGGCTCCGCCAGGAAGAGCCGGCGAGTCCTCCTAGGATTCGAAGAGACCATCATGCCCGTTCTCCAGCACGCCATTGCTCCTCGGCCTTCGTCAGCGCGCGATGGATGCGCGTGACCGCGAGCGCGATCCCGCGGTGCACCTCTTTGGGTGTCAGGCCAAGCGCGTCCGACAGCTCCTCCAGGCCCAAACCCTCGTAGTAGCGCAACGCGAGCAGGACCCGCGAGCGCTCGGGCAGCGTTTCGACCGCGTCCGCAACCACACGCAGGCGGCGCGGCAACGGCAGCGTCCAGCCGCCGCCCGGCTTCTGCCCGAGCTTTCCGTGCAGCTCACGCCACACGGCCTGACTGCCGTCCATGGCATTGCCCCCCAGGTCCTCTTCCCCCTGTGCAATGCCTATGCCATCACCCCTCCGGCAGCCCGTGTCCCGAGCGGCACGAAGACGCAGCAAGGATGGAATCTCTATCTTATTGTTATTGAATAATATAAGGAGGAAGGATGAAGTATCGCATCAGGGCCCATGACGGGGTAAACACCCCGGCCCAACCCGGCGAGAGGATGCAAGCGGTGAGGATGCGCCCAGTTGCCGCCGCTGCGGTCAAGGACTGGCCGCTGAAGAAGAACCGTCCACGGAGACGCCCGCGTCGTCTTCCTGGTCGCCGGAGGCGTCGCCGCGCGCGGATTCGGGCGGCCGAATCGCGAACTCCTTGATCTTGGAGCGCAACGTCTGCCGCGACATGCCCAGCGCATCGGCCGCGCGGGTCTTGTTCCAGCCACACTCGTTGAGGGCGTGCTCCACGGCGAGGTGCGTGACCTCATCGATCGTCGGCACGCGCCCCGGCGCGAATACCCGCTCGCGCGCCTCCCCGCGCCGGTGGGGGCCCCCCAGATTGCGGCGGATCTGTTCGGGGAGATCGGTCACATCGATCCAGTCCCCACTTCCCATCAGCACCCGGCGCTCCACGAGATTGCGCAGCTCGCGCACGTTGCCCGGCCAGCGGTAGGCGCTCAAGAGATCCATGGCCGCCCCCGTCACGCCGCGCACGCTGCGACCGATCTCGCGGGTGTACTGCTCGAGAAACGTGTTCACCAGGCCGGGAATGTCCTCACGACGATCGCGCAGCGGCGGCACCTGGATGGGAATCACCGAAAGGCGGTAGTAGAGATCCTCGCGGAACCGTCCCGCCTCGACCTCGCGGAAGAGATCCTTGTTGGTCGCCGCCAGAATGCGCACCTCCACGTGAATCGTCTTTTGCCCGCCCACACGCCGGAAGGACTTCGACTCGAGCACCCGCAAGAGCTTGGCCTGGAGCCTGGATTGGAGCTCGCCGATCTCATCGAGGAAGAGCGTGCCGCCGTTGGCCATTTCGAAGAGGCCCGCCTTGGGGTTCTTGGCGTCCGTGAACGCGCCTCTCTCATGGCCGAAGATCTCGCTCTCGAGCAGGTTCTCGGGCACGGCACTGCAGTTGAAGTCGACGAACGGGCCGGCGGCCACATCGCTGTAGAAATGGATCTGGCGGGCGACGAGGTCTTTGCCCGACCCGGTCTCGCCGCGGATGAGCACCGTCGCGGTGCTGCTGCGCGCCACCTTCTTGACGTTTTCGAGAAGCTCCTGGATGCGCGGGCTCGAGCCGAAGACCGCGTCGATCGCGAATTCCCGGCGCTGCTGGGCACGCAGGGCCCGCACCTCGCGCGTCAGCGACATGTTCGACAGGGCGTTCCGAATGAGCAGCTTGAGCTGCTGGAGATCCAGCGGTTTGGCAATGTACTCGTAGCACCCCAGGCGCGTCGCCTCGACCGCCGACTGGAACTTGCCGTAGGCGGTCATGATGATCACGATCGTCTCGGGGTACTCCTCCTTGATCCGGCGCAGGACGTCGATGCCGCTCTCGTCGGTGGCGCTCAGCCGCAGATCGAGGAGCACCAGGTCGACATCGCCTCCGGCGAGCGCGCGCATACAGTCCCGCCCCCCGATGGCCGTCGATACTCGCGCCCCTTCGTCGCACAACGCCTCCGAAAGGCTGATGCGGATCACCTCCTCGTCATCGACGATCAGGATGTGCGCCCCGTCCGCGATGGCGTCTCTCTCAGGCATCCCTCGGTTCTCTTCTGCGTTCACCCCGCCTCCGTTCGATGGGTAGATCAACCTCGAAGACCGTCCCCTTCCCCTCGAGGCTCTGCACGCTGATGAATCCGCCGTGCTCCTGGATGATCGATTGCGAAATCGAAAGCCCAAGCCCGGTTCCGTCGGACCGCGTGGTGAAAAAGGGATCGAACACCCGCGTGAGTGCGTCCGGCGGTATCCCCTGCCCGGTGTCCTGAACGCGCACGCGCACGAAACGCGCCACGGGCCCTTTGCTGGGCACGTGGATCCGATCCGTGGCGCGGCGGCCCATCTTGCGGCGCACGTGCACTTGCCGGCGGACCGCGCTCGTTTCCACGGTCAGCTGGCCGCCACGCGGCATCGCCTTGCCGGCATTGCGCAGCAGATTGATGAGCACCTGCTCGATCTGCTCGGGATCGGCGTAGATGGGTGGAATCCTACCGATCACGCGCGCCTCGCAGCGCACGCCTTGGCCCTCGAGCGCCGGTTGTTCCAGCTCAAGCGCCCGGCGGGCGACCTCCTCGACCTGACACTCACTCATGCGCGGCTGGCGGGGGTGCGCAAAGCCGAGCAGACTCGTGATGATGCGCTCCAGACGCTGCGCTTCCTGCAAGATCAGGTCGGCCATCTTGCGATTGCCCTCGTGCTCCGCCAGTCGTGTCTGCAGCACCTGGGCGCAATTGCCGATGCCGGTGAGCGGATTGCGGATCTCGTGCGCCGCCCCGGCGGCCAGCTCGCCGATGACGGCCAGTCGCTCCCGCCGCCGGGCTTCCTCATCGAGAGAGCGTTCCTCGCGCAGATCGCGGATGAGGCACACCAGTCCTTGCAGGCTTCCGGCACCCCCCACCACGCGGCGCATCGTCAGCGCGACCGGCACGTCGTGCCCGCGACGATCCGTCACGTAGAGTTCGACCGTCTCCAGCTCTCCCTCCAACCCGCGCAGGAGCGGATGCTCGGCCTCCACGGAGGGTCGTAGGATGCGCGTGCAGTCTCCGCCCACCGCACCGGACGCATCGACCCCCAGGATGTCCTCGGCGGTCGAGCTCAAGTAGACGACCCGGCCCTGCGCGTCGAGTACCATCACGCCGCCGGAGAAGGCCTCCACGAGCGCGCCGGCGAAGGCCCGCAGGCCGATCGCCCGGCGGCTGAGTCGCCAGCCCTGCAGGGCGACCTCGAGTGACGCGCCGCAGCCCTCCGCAGAGTCCTTTGCGGTGCCCGGCGCGTCACGCTCCGCGGCGCAGAGCACAGCCCCCAAGCCACCCTCACCGTCCTTGACGAAGACCGCTCCAAGGTCCGTCTCGCGCGGCCAGCTGGGAATCAGCGTCGCCAAGTCGGCGGCGGCATAGCGCCGCCCGGACTCAATGCGGGCCCAGAGGATGGATGACTCGAGCACTTCCAGAAGGCGGGGCCCGATGGCCTCGCGGGGAAGCGTGCCGCTCAGGGGATGGGCGACCCCGTCGGCGTCCAGGCCAATGAGATCGAAGGCGGTGTTCGGACAGATTCGCGCGGCGGAGGCCTCCGCGACCGCAATCCAGCGATCCTCACGCAGATCGGCATCGGTGCCCCCGAGCCCCGCGGCCAGCGGTGCTCCGAGGGTGCTTCCTTGGGAGACTCTCTGAGAGATTCCCTGAGAGATTCCCTCCGCCGATACCCGCATAGCGACTCCCGCAATCCCGAGAGAAGGATCCTATCGCGGGAGCTGAAGGGCCCCCTCGCTGGAGTTGAAGGCTGCGTCTTCTCTTCCGTGATTGGAGCATGCCCCCGAGCGCTACGCGTAGCGCCCGGGGGCATGTTAACCGCGCATGGAAAGGGCACTCAAGCGGATTTCGCCAGGACGGGAAGGGTCTTCTCGTCTCCTTCGCCGGTGCGCCGTGAAAGCCGGGCGAGAACGTGGCGGGGCATCACGCGCACGATGCGCGTCTCTTCCTCCTCGGGGAGGTCCCTGAAGCGGCAACCCCCCAGGGCCGCACTCGGCGTCGAGCGCCCGTCGCGCCGCCCGACCTGCGCTTCGAAGCGCACCGGATCACCCTCGTCGCCGAGGTCGAGCAGGCCGAAGAAATCCGCGCCCTCGCAGAGGACGCGGCGGCGGTCCTCGAGAAGCATGCCCCCGGCGCTCAGGTTGCCGATCCGAACGGCGCGGAAATCCCCCTCCGCCGCGATGTCCCGCGTCGTGCCGGGACAGACCACGGCACGCCAGTCACCCGAGAGCCGGAAGAAACCGCGCTGCTGCAGCCGCGTGGCGCGCCCGAAGTGCACGCGCACGGTCACGTCCCACCCCGGCCCGCCGAGACGCGAGAGACGTCGCGAACCGATCTCGACCAGGTTTCCCGGCAGGCGATAGACGCCATCCGGACGGGTGGCCACGACATCCACATCGGCGCCTGCCGGCGGCAGTTTCGGCTCACGACTGCCAGCCAGCTGCAGACGGCACCGCTGCCGGCCCCACGACTCCACGACGCCCGAGACGAAGACCGCCTCGGTTCCGCGACGGAAGGCGAGCGCGCTGTGAGCCCCCGGCGGCAGTGCGCGCAAAACTACATCTCTCTTGAGGTTCTCGATCATGTCTCATCCCCCGCAATCGTCCGTGACCGAGCCTGCGACGCGGCCCGCACGCCGCCCTTCGCTGGCCGGGTATCAGTGGCCGAGAGCTTCCAGCAGATTGCTCACAAGCCTCTCCCGAACCTCGGGGCGGTCGTAGTACCCGGCCCCGATGCGTTCCCGTGCCACGCTCACCTTCGCTGCGCGAATCCGCGAGCGGCTGAGCGTGACCACTTCGTCGCCGCCAACCGCGGGCCCATCATCGTCGCGCGTCGCTGCGCGCGCACCACTCACCGCAGGCGCATCGGGCGCCGTGCCCCGCCCCGCCACATACACGCCGGGGCGCGGATCGTTTCTTGCGACTCCGATTCCCTCGACAGACATGGTGATCCTCCCTTCTCCTGGGTTGCCTCACACGCCCTCCGATCACCCGTTTCTGTCGAGCAAAGTTCCCGCCGTGCGGTGCGCGCTTTCGAACACCGCCAGTAGTTTCCTCTTCTCTTGTAAGCGTTGGTGGCTGTTCTCAACCAATGTGTGCAGGGCGCCGGCCTGTGCCGCGAGCGTCGCCAAACGCGCCTGGGCACGCCGCAGCCCGCCTCGACGAAGATCATCCCGCGACACGATGCGTCGCAGGTGCGTGCGCTTGGTTGGATCCGCCGAGGTAGGTGCAGTCTTCCGCGGCCGAGAGCACGGGTCCCGGTGCGTCCCAGCCTCTTTCGAGGGGTCGCTCACGCAGAGCGCGTCTGCAATGGCCCGCAGTTCACCGGCGGCCAGCGCCAGGCACTCTTGGGCGCGATGCAAGTCGCCTGCCGCGAGAGATGCGCCCGCTTCAGCGTAGATGCGCTCCAGCATCTTCATGGACGCTCCTGTTGGCCGGCGCTCGATGCTCCGTGGCCAACGCCCCGGCTTCCGCAATCCCAGCAGCCCGCATGACTTCTGCCACGGGCTAGTAGGAGCCGCCCAAGGCTTGAGACATCAAGCTGTTCAGGAAGCTCTGCTGCGCCGCCAACTGATAGAGGACGTTCTGCAGACTGCCCAGTTTCACGGTGAGTTGTTCCTCGCGGCGTGCGAGGGTGACCTCCATCTGCGCGATGCGCCGATCGTAGATCCGCTCACGACCCTGGATCAGATTGCGCTGTTGGGAGATGAGGCCGCCGGCGTTGACATAGGTGTCTACCAGCGTGACCATGCGCACGGCCACGCCCTCCTCCTCATCGTTGAACAGGCGCTCCACTTCGCCCGCCCGCGTCTCCAAAGCCTCCTCGAAATCGGAGCGATCTGAAATGGTGAGCTTGCCGTCGCGCGCCGCCGTGATGCCGATCTGCGCGAGGCGCTTGAGCGTGCTGCTGTCCAACGGATCGGGCACGCCCGCGGTGGCCGTCTGGCGGAGCCGGGTGCGCAGGCTCATGAACAACGTGTTGCCGGTGAACATGCCGCGACCGGCGCCGGTCTCGTCCGCTCCGGAGGTCTTCTCGCGGACGTAGCCGACCAGCTCGTTGTACGCTGTAAGGAGGTCCTCCACGCGCTGCGTCACCGCCTCGACGTCGCGCGCCACCGTGACCGTGACGTCTCCCGTGGTCGGTGCCAGCAGGTTGAGCGTGACGCCCGCGAGAGCGCCGCTGATCCGGTTGGTGGAGGAGATGAAGTCCAGGCCGTTGACGCAGAAGACGGCATCCGCCGCCGCCTGCACCGTGTTGGCGGAATACGTGCCCGCCTCGGAACTGCCGGCCAACCCCAGGGCGGTGGCCAGCTTGCCGACCACATCCGCAATGGACTGGATGATGGCCCCGGTGCCGGTCGATTGGCTGGTCACGAGCAGCCGTTTCGTGCCGCTGCGCTCATCCGTGGTCGCCACCGTAGCGGTGAGAGCCGCCCCGCTGTCGTTGACGGCGGTGGCCAAGCTGCGCAGCACGTCCTCGAAGGTATCGCCCTCCGCGACCGTGACGGTGATCTGGTAGGCCTCGTCACCCTGGACGATCTCGAGGGTGTGCGTGCCCGCCAGCGCCGCGTCCTCTTCCCCGGCAAACGCATCGGAGACGAGGCTGTGCGCGCGCGCCAGGCTCTCCACGTGGACGGTGTGGCTTGCCACCGCGGCACCCCCGCCGGCGGTCGCGCCGAGAACGTCGCTGTTGCTGGAGCTCGCCGCGAAGGTGTTGAGCGGCGTCAGTGAGCCAAACCACTGGAAGCCGTCCGCCGCCGTGCGCAGGGCGCGTAGCTTCGTCGCGAGATCGGTGTAGGCGCCGCTCTGGGCCTGAATTTCGGCGCGCGAGTTCTCGAGACGCACGAGCGGCCCGCGCTCGAGGCTCATGTACTGCTGGACCAGATCGTAGACCGCAGAGTTCTGGGTGGCACTCAATCCATTGATGGTTGCCACGATGTTCCTCCCCGCGCAGCCGCCCTATCCGGCGATGTCTACCGACGGCTGCTCTCCGGCCGCCTCGGAGCCCACCGGCCCCGCCCGCTCGTGTTCCTGGTTCATGGCCTGCAGCCAGGTCGCGCGCAGCTCCGCGAAGATGCGCTCGGCACCCGCGAAGTTCCCTTCGCGGATCACCCGCAGCAGCCAGTCGTAGAGGAGCAGGAGGTGATCGGCCACATCCCCGCGCTCGAAGTCGAGCGCGGACATGAGCTGCCAGACGACGCGCCGCGCCCGGCGGCGGTCGCGATTGCGGCAGGCCAGGATTCCT
>JAUVTV010000149.1 GCA_030601305.1 Candidatus Eiseniibacteriota bacterium
TCCATCCCCGTCTTGTACTCGACATCCTCCGCGGCGAAGGAGGGGATGTCGACTGCCAGGACGAAATCGGCCCCCAGCTCGCGGCAGACATCCACCGGGACGTGGAACGGCCCCCCACCGTCGACGAGCAGCTCGTGGCCCAGACGCAACGGCGGGAAGACGCCCGGCATGGCGCTGCTCGCATAGATCGCGTTGACGAGGTTGCCGTCCTTGAAGATGCGTGCCTGACCGCTCAGCAGGTCGACGGCCACGGCGGCGAAGGGCATCCCGAGCTGGACAATGTCGCGGGACTTGAAGAGGTTCTGGAGCGGTTCGAGGAGTCGCTCTGGGCTGTATTGCGAGGGGGAGGTGAACGTCTTGAACGTGAGGATCTTGCGATGGATCGTGCGCAGCAGCTCGCTCAGGGTGTGGCGGCCATCCGCGTGCTCGTCCTCGGCAAAGGGCGCCCAGCTCGCCTTGAACTTGGGGTCCTCCAGGTACGACCACATCTTCTCGGCGACCGTGTCGGCGTTGAGGTTCTCGGCGTAGAGGGCGCCGACGATCGCCCCCATGCTCGTGCCGGCGATGCACGCCGGCGACAGCTTCTCCTTCTGCAACACGGACAGGATCCCGACGTGGGCGAGACCGCGTGCGCCCCCGCTTCCCAGCGCGACACCGAGTCGAATCATGTGGACTCCTTCCATACGGCTTGGGTGGGCACCCATGATAAGCGCGGATCACAGATCGGGAAAGGCCTGCTTGGGTGCCATGCTGCTTCGGTGGCGCGCTTCGGTAGCGGTTGACGACCCTGGCAATGTCTAGTCAAATCATGGTGCATGGAGGTCATCTGCCGTGGCGCACCCACTGGAGCAACTCCCGGTCCTTTTCGTGGACTGCCAGACGACGGGAGCGAGCCCCGCCCGGGGCCATCTGCTGGAGGTCGGCTGGGCGAGCGGCGTCGCGGGTGACATCCACCTCGCCGAAGATCCCGTCCAGACCCACCTTGTTCGGCTTCCCGAGGGGGAGACGATCCCCCGCCACATCTCGCGAATGACGGGGATCACGAAGCGCGGCATGTCTGACGCGATCAGCCGCGAGCGCGTCTGGCAGCTCCTCCTTGAGGCGGCCGCGGCGACCGCGGAGGATGGCCGCCTGCCAGCCACCTGCGTGGCGCACTATGCGCGTTTCGAGAAGCAATTCCTCGAAGACCTTCACCGGGAGCACGCGCCGCGGTCACGCTTTCCCCTGCGTTTCGTCTGCACGCTCGAGATCGCCAGGCGGTTGTTCCCCGACCTGCCGCGACGCGGCCTGCGCGCGCTCGCCGGTTTCCTGGGCGGCTCCCTGCCCGAACTGAAACGCGCGGGCTCCCACGTTCAGGCGACGGCGGTCGTGTGGGCCTCGCTCATCAAGCTCCTGCGCGCGGAGCGTGGCATCGAGACCTTGGAGGAGCTGTCATCCTTCCTGGATACCGCCGCTCCCTCCCGCGGACCCAGGTGGACCTATCCGCTTCCGCGGGAGAAGCGGCTGGCGCTGCCCGACGTCCCCGGCGTCTACCGCATGCTCGGGGGCGACGGGAACGTGCTCTACGTCGGCAAGGCCGGCTCCCTCCGAACCCGCGTGAACAGCTACTTCCGCAAGCGGCGCGGCCAGGATCGCCTGCTCGAGCTCGTCTCGCAGGTGCACGACCTCGAGGTCACACCCACCGTTTCATCTCTCGAGGCGGCGCTCCTCGAGGTGGAGGAGATCCGCAGGTGCGATCCGGCATACAACCGCGCCCTGCGCGACGGGGGCCGCGATCTGTGGTTCTTCACGCGCGATCTCGCGAGCTGCCGCACGGGTCCCGACGGAAAGCACACGGTCGGCCCGGTGCCGATCAAGGAGGTGCTGGAGGGGATCTCAGTCTTGTGGCGTGAGCTCCACACCACCTGCAGTCGTGACGATCTCGAGACTATCTTGAGCGGTGCGATCGGTCTTCCAAGGGATGCACGTGAGGCTGGACTTGTCCGTGAGGCGGTGAACGAGCTTGGCCAACGTCACGCATTCCCGGAAGCGCGCGATGGGACGCCTGCGCTTCTGCGCTTGGGTGCGCGTCTGTGGATGGATCGCCTGGAGGATCCCGGCAGGGGTGAGGAGGATCTCTTGGAGGAGGATGCGGGGGCACTGGCATCCGAAGAGGTCGATGAGGAGCTGGGCCCCGAAGAGGTCGCCGACCGTCTGGAGGATCTCCTCATCCACGCGAGTCGCCTGGTGCGGCGCGCGCGCTGGCTGTGTCGCCTCACCGAATCCACGCTGCGCTGGAAGGCGGCGGGCGAGGAGCGCGACCGCTGGCGCATCCTGCGGATCGGGCGCGGGAGCTTGAAGACCGTAACCTGGACCGCGGATCCTGACGAGCGGCCCACGCCACCTGGCTGGGAGCGGCGGTTCGCCAAACGTCAGACGCTGTTCGACGCCACGATGTACAACCGTCTGCGCGTCTTGACGACCGAGCTGCGGCGCCTGCTCGCGCAGGACCGCACCCTGGATCTCACGCTTGGCCCCCGGGTCCATCTCGACGCGGGCAAGCTGCGGCGAATCCTCGCGCTTCTCTGACGCCGACTCGGCTCTGGACTTGGGCTCGGTGATCGCCTAGCGTCTGGATCCCCAACGCGGTGTTCCGCCAACGACGGAGGTCGCTCATGAGCTTCACGCGCCGTCAATTCCTGTGGGTGGTGGGGACCGGCAGTGTGCTCGCCGGGATCCAGTGCGCATCGCAGAGGGATCCCGCTCGCCGCGACGCGGCGTCGCCCGAAGAGATCGCGGACCTCGTGCTGCGCCGGTTGCGACAGCGAGGCGCAGACTACGGGGACGTGCGCGTCTGCACCTATCGCTACCAGGAGATCCACGCCGAGAATCGTTCGCTGAAGCGGCTCGCCGACAACGAGCACTCCGGCTTCGGCGTCCGCGCGCTGGTCCGCGGGGCCTGGGGCTTCGCCGCCTCTCCGGTGCACGCCGCCGCGGCCGCCGAGCAGATAGCCGACCTCGCCTTCGACATCGCCGTCGCCAGTAGCATGCTCCGCAGCGACCCGGTGGCGCTGGTTCCCGAGGAAGCCCACCGCGACACCTGGACGAGCAGTTTCGAGCAGGACCCCTTTGCGGTTCCCTTGGATCACAAGTGCGAACTCGTCCTGGGCGTGATCGACAAGATGCTCTCCGTTGACGGCGTGACCCGCGCCCACGGCGGCATGAACTTCGACCACGAGCGGAAGCTGTTCGCCTCGACCGAAGGCAGCCTGATCCACCAAGAGATCGTGCGAACCGAGCCGTACTACCGCGCGTTCGCCACGGCCGGGGGGGACACGCAGTCGCGCAGCCTGGAGAGCTACCCGCTGAACATCGGTTTCGAACACATCGCGCAGTGCGGCTACCTCGAGCACGCCGAGCGCGTCGCACGAGAGGCGGTCGAAAAGGTCTCGGCGGCAGAGGGTCCGGCGGGCGTGCGTAAGGACCTGATCCTCACCCCCTCACACCTGTGGCTGACGATGCACGAGTCGGTCGGCCATCCCACCGAGCTCGATCGCGTGCTGGGATACGAGGCGAACTTCGCGGGCACGTCCTTCGCGACGCCCGATCTCCTCGGTACGCTGCAGTACGGCTCGCCGATCGTGAATCTCGTCGCCGATCGGACCACGCCGCACGCGCGCGGCACCGTGGCGTATGACGACGAGGGTGTGAAGACGACGCAATGGGACATCGTCCGTAACGGAATCCTGGTCGGTTACGGCACGAATCGCGAGACGGCGACACGGTTGGGAATGCCACGCTCCACGGCCTGCGCGCACGCGGATAGCTGGCGATCGATCCCCATCATCCGCATCCCGAACATCATGCTTGAACCCAAGGGCAGAGACGCGCCGACGCTCGATGAGATGATCGCCGACACGCGTGACGGCATTCTGATCGACGGTTCGGGCAGCTCCAGCATCGATCAGCAGCGGCGGAACTTCCAGTTCGGGGGCGACGCGTTCTGGGAGATCCGCGACGGCAAGCGCACGCGGATGCTGAAGAACGTCACCTATCACGCGATGACCACTGACTTCTGGGGCGCGTGCGATGCGATCGGCGGCGAGGCGGAGTTCCGGCTCTACGGAACGCGGCACTGCGGCAAGGGCGAGCCAAGCCAGTCGGCGCAGATGTCGACGGGCGCCCCACCGGCGCGCTTCCGCGGCATCGAGGTGGGAGGGAGCGAGGCATGAACTGGAGCCGGGATGACCTGACGCAAACTCTCGATCGCGCAAGCGGCTTCTTCTCCATGGGCGCGTACCACCTCTTCTTCCGCGGTGAGCGCACCGGGATCACGCGCTTCGCGAACAACGAGATCACCGACAACCAGCACTTCTCGGATGCGGGGCTGACGATCCGCGCCTATGAAGAACAGCGCACCGGTGTCGCGACCGTCAACCAGCTCGATGTCGATTGGCTGCAGCGTGGGATCGGCCGCGCGGAGGCATTGGCCCGCCACGCGCCCGCGGATCCCGAATTCACCGGACCGCCGGAGCGGCAGGAGTACCGGGAAGTTGGCGGGTACAACGCGGCCAGCGCACAGATCTCCCCGGCAGACCGCGCCGCCCTGATCGTCGCCTTCGTCCGCGAGTGCCAGCAGCGGAAGCTGAACGCTGCCGGGTACATCCAGACGACGGAAGAGACGGTGGCCACGCTGAGCAGTTCGGGCGCGGCGGCCTACCATCGGGGAACGACGGTGCGCTTCAGCATGTCGGCCAAGACGGAGGACGGAACCGGATCGGGCTGGGTTCTGCGATGGGCGAACGCGTGCTCGGACCTCGACATCCCCGCGCTGGCGAATGTTGCGATGACGAAGGCGCGGGCGTCGCAGAATCCGGTGAGTCTCACGCCGGGGAGGTACACCGTGGTTCTCGAGCCGGTGGCCTGCGAGTTCCTCCTGTACAACCTCACGCATCACCTGGATGCGCGCGGCGCCGAGGAAGGACGCTCGTTCCTCTCGAAGTTCGATGCGGCGGGAAAGCCCGCTGGAACGCGCGTCGGTGAGCGCGTCTTCAGCCCTCTCTTCACGGTGAAACGCGAGGTGGGAAACCGTGCGGTGCAGACCCATCCGTTCGATGAGAATGGAACCGCACTGCGCGATTTCACGCTCGTCGACAAAGGTGCCTTGAAGGAGCTCTCGTACGATCCGTACTGGGCCAAGCAGAAGGGCATGCGTCCCACGGGCGAGCTGCGCGGCATGCTCATGAGCGGCTCGGGCCGTTCCACGGAGGACCGGATCAAGGAGGTGGATGACGGCGTCCTTGTCACGCGGCTGTGGTACAGCCGATCGGTGGACCCGATGAGATCTGCGGTGACCGGCATGACCCGCGAC
>JAUVTV010000125.1 GCA_030601305.1 Candidatus Eiseniibacteriota bacterium
GACCTCGTCACCGGCGGCGCTCAGGCCCCAACCCGAGATGGTGTTGGTGACCGGATCCAGGAAGTGGCTGGGCTTGGCTGAGGCATCGCAGGTGAGCGACACGGTCGCCGTGCCGCCGGCCGGCAGCGATGCGACCTGGAAGGTGGGCGGATCGGTATCGAGCACCGCCACGCCCGGCCCCAGGTGCGTGAATCCGTACTCGAGACCCGGCGGGAGAACGTCCGTGACGGTCACGTCACTCAGCGCCTGCTCGCCGGTGTTGTTGATCGAGATGAGATAGGTCACCGTCCCACCGGGGATCACCCCGCCCTGGGCGGCCACCTTGACCAGCTCCAGCTCGGTGCTGGGCATCAGCAGCGGCAGCTCATTCGAGGCCAGCTCCGGCTGGACCGGGAAACCGCCCTCGTCGATGCCGATGGCGCTCACCTGGTTGAGCACGGACGGCACACCCACGGCTGTGTCGTAGGGAACGTCGAAGGTGATGGCGATCGTCTCTTCACCATGCACCGGCAGGGTCGGGATGACGAAGGTCGGCGGATCGGACGACGTCTGCGTGACGTTGCTGCCGTACTGCGCCGCGGCGAAGGCGAGCTGCTGCGGCGCGAGATCGGTGATCTCCACCGCGGTCAGGACCTGGTCGCCCGTGTTATTCACGATGATCAGATAGGTCGTGGCCTCACCGGCGACGATCTCGGAATCGGTGTTGAGCTTGCTCACGGTGAAGGCCGCCGTCTTGATCGCCACGGGCAGTTCTGCGATCATCTCATCGGCCTCGACGCGGGCTCCCGAGGGATCCTCACCCCACGCGCGCACCATGTTGGCCAGCGTCTCGCGATACATCAGGTAGTCGGGATCGGTGTCGAAGGCCACGCTGATATGCTTGGTGCTGTGCGCCGGCAACGAGGGAATCACGAAGCTGAGCGGCGGCATCGATCCGGGGAGGATGTCGCCGTCATGAACCGCGTTGTTGAAGCTGAGCTGGGGTGCCGGGATGTCGAGGACCGATACGTTGGTGAGATCGACCGCGCCGCGGTTGGTGACCGTGATCAGGTAGGTGACCGGATCCCCGGGAATCACCATCGCCTCGGTGGCGACTTTCTCAATGTCCAGCCCCGCGCCCGGCACGGCGAGCGGCAGGCTGTGCGTGAACGGTGCGGCGAGGACATCGTTGCCGGCCTGATCGATGGCCGTGGCCAGCAGGTTGTTCTCCACCGGGTCGCTGAGCTGCGTGGTGTCCGCGGACACCGCGAAGACCAGGCTGAACGTGCGCGCGTCTCCCAGACCCAATTCGGCGATGCGGTAGGTGGGAGGCGGCGAGGACAGCCAGGTGACGCCCGGTGATAGGTGGGCGTCGACCAGCGTGAATCCGGACGGGACGAAGTCCTCGATCGTCACGTTGTACAGCGTCTGTTCGCCCGTGTTGGTGACCGTGATGTCGTAGACGATCTCACCACCCGGCACCACCACGCCGCTGTCGGCGAGCTTGTAGATGTCAAGGCTCGCGCCGGGCACCATGACCGGCGAGCTCGCCGTGGCCGGCACGGCGGAGACCGCATCCCCCGATGGATCCTCGCCGCCGGCCGTCAGCATGAACGGGACGGGATCGGCGAGATCGGCCGGGTTGCTGGAGACGTCGAAGTTGAGCGCCAGCAGCTTGGAGGCATCCACACCCAGGTCGGGGATCAGGAACGTCGGCGGAGCGGTGCCGATCTCGCTGATCTCCTCATCGCCGCTCCATCCGCTATAGGTGAATCCCGGCGGGACGGTGGCGGCGATCGTGACCGCCGACAGCGTGACCTCCCCGGTGTTGGTCAGCGTCGCGATATAGGTGAACTCGCCGCCCGGCTGCACCGTCGCGGTGGACGGCACCGCCTGCAGGTCGATCACTGCGAGCAGCGGTCCGAGGCTCATGCCACCCCCCGGCGCGCCCTGCACAGCGGGGGTCATGAGCCCGAAACCCAGCAGCGTGACGAGCAGCGCCGCGGTCAGCGTTCGTCCCGGGGAGTGCAAGAGCGCGGCGTGCGCGCGGGTGGTCCCCATTGCGTTGCGTGCCTTCATCGTGGATTCCTTCCCTGGCATGGCTGGATTTCCCTCCGTTCGGAGCACCATCTTCGGAATCTGCGGACCCACTTCCATGGTCCCTCTCCGGGCGCAACTAGAACTTGTTCATCAGCTTCAGGAAGAACCGGTCGGCCGCGTAATCGTCCGGCGAGCTCTCCACCGAGGTGACCTCATATTCGAGCGTCTCGTAGCCGCCCGAGAGTCGGAACAGGTTCCCGATGTCCCAGGCGACCTCACCGGTGACGATCCAGCGGCGATTCTCGAGAGCGTCATTGATGAGAATCGATTCGCTGCCGCTATAGGCAACCGGCTGGCCGTCCAAGTCCGTGTAGCGCAACCGCGCGATGATCTCGAGTCGCCGCGTGACATGCAGATTGCCCCCAAGCAGGAGGCGATTCACATCGGTGTCGCTCCAGTCGGGTTGGTAGATGCGCCGCTTCTTGTACAGATAGCCGGCAAATAGCGACAGGCGCGTGTTCCAGTTGTACGTCAGGTCGATTTCGAAGCGCCGCTCGTAGCGCCGCAGCAGGCCGTAGCCGACACCGATCTTGCGGACGTCGCGCAGGTCTTCGCGCGTCCCCGCGGAGTGCAGCTCCAGATCGCGGGTCACGAACCAGTAGCCCTCGGCGCGGATCAGTTCCGACTCGCGCTCGTCCACGGCGTTGACGTCGTCATGCAGCTTCTCGCGGTCGTACGAGACGAGCAGCTGCAGCGGGTTCCACGGACGGATGTCGGTTCCCGCCGAGAACGAGTAGATGTGCCGGGTGCGCGTGCCGCCGGTGAAGTTCCAGCCGCTGGCGTCCAGGGCGTAGTCGCCCTGCCACGTATAGAGCCCGCGCAGTCCGTAGCCCTTCTGCGGGGTCAGCTCGAGGCCCCACTCGAAGCGATCGAGACGATCCCTCGACGTGTTGGTCCCGCGGTCCTTGACGAGGTCGGACAACCAGACGAGGGGGCTCTTGATCCACTCCTTGGGAACCGCCTCGCCGCGGGCGCGGATGCGCCACGTGGCCGTGCGCCAGCCCTCGTTCCCCTCGAGGACCTGGTTCTCGAACTGCTCGTATTCCGCTGCCAGCCGGGCGATCGACCGCGCGCCGATCTTCTGCTGTCCTTCGAGGAGGGTGGTGTAGCGCTGCTCGTCCTTCAGGTGAATGACCTTCTCGTCCACCGCGGAGCGCCACTCCTGCCGGCCGAAGAGCTCGGTACGTTCGGCCGGGCGGTAGCGCAGGCCGACGAACGTCAGCTGGTCGGTGTAGGCTTGATCGTCGAACTCGGGGTTGGCGCTGCTGACATGGCGGCCACCGCCCTCGAGCTCGATGGCCTGCGAGGCGCGGTAAGCGCCGTCGAGGCGGATGATCTGCCGGTTGCGCTGCCCGACGAAACTGTGGTTGTCGAGCGGCTCGAAGCCGTATTCGAGGCGCTGGTAGTCCAGCTTGAGAACGAGCGGCTGGAGCGTGCGGAAATCGATATCGAAGCCGATGGCGGTGTTGTTGTTCTCGCCGCCGAGACGCGAGGAATCGCTCCACGCGATCGCGAAGTTCATGTGCGTTCGGTCCCAGGGGTCGGCCTCCAAGGTTCCGCCGTAGGCCGCCAGGCGTTGGGCCGGGGTGCGGTAGGTCTCCTCACCGCGCCAGGAGCCTGCGTCGTCGTAGAGACCGGAATAGAGCACGCCGGCCTTGGCGCTCTGCCCCAGTTGGAAGTTGGCCCGCGTGGCGGCAATGTAGCGCCGGTATCCGGTCGCCCGTTGGTCGTAGGAATACTGCACGGAGATGAAGACCGGGTTGCGCTCGAAGGTCTCCGACTCCACCGGGGCCATGAAGGTGATGATGCCGCGGAGGTAGTCCACGGTGTAGTCGACGTTGCGCCGCTGCTGCGTCCGGCGGATGAGGATCGTGTGGTCGAACCGATCGCGCACCTCGATGCTCACGATCTCGCTGCCGCGCACGATGGGGGCATGTCCGAGGCGGTAAGGTCCCGCGGTCCCGTCGGCGGGAATACCCAGCGAATCGTCCGGAGTCTGCAAGTAGGTAACACCCCTGGTGAGCCCGCCGATGAGATCGGCTTCGATGTTCTCGTTGTGCCCGTTCGCTCGCAGGGCCCGCACGCTGCGCTCGTAGAGCACGAAACCGCGCGCGCCGTAGTCCGGCCGCATGTCGCCGCCCTCGAAGATCCAATTGCGGGATTCGAGGTGGGCGAAGACCTCCAGGTAGGCGTCGTCGATCGGCTCCATGAGCAGGCGCGCATCGGGATACTCGTTGCGCCATGTGGCGTCGCGGTCGTATTTCGCCCGCGCGTGGAAATCCCAGCGATTGTTGATCGGCCGCGGCGTGTCCAGGGCGATCCGCATTCGGAAGGTGTCCCAGAAGCGGCGGTCCCAGTAACGCTGTGGGTAACGGCAGAAGCGCGTGTCGAAGAGGATCGAGGTGTTCAGGTTGAGGTTGGAGTTGAGCGGGCCGTTTGCGTGGAAGGACCCCTTGAGGTCCATCGACCCGTCCTTCTCACCATGAAAGTACCCCTCCTCGAAATCGTACACGCTGCCCGTCAAATCCGTGTAGCTGGCCTCGGCGTGTAGGAAGCCGGAGTACCAGAGATCGGTCCCCGACTGGGCGCGTCGCCAGAGCGCCGCCCCGGCGGGGGTTGCCAGCCCGGCCAGGAGGGTGAGGAGGAGCAGGACGGTCAGGGGCACGCCTCCGTGGCGCGACAGGCTGCACCGGCGGCTCCGAGCGGACGCACCGATCGTGCGGTGGTCAGATCGAGGTCGGGTGCGCACCGTCCCACGCGGGGCCCGGAACACTCGGGCTTGCACACTGTTCTTCATGACACTTGCTCTCCTCAAAGTGCAGAGGCCTTGCATCGCTTTGGACATCCCGTGAGCCCACCTCACGGGGGGAGCCTCGTATTCGGCGCGTTCAGGTGACCCTGCCGGCGGGATGCACGGGCACCCGTCGGCGAATTGGACACACGACGTCCTGGAGATCGATCGGGTGAAGTGGTGAGGATGCCTAGCAATAGATGTCGGGGGGCGGACCTAGCAGCCCATGGCGGAAATCACCCAGGCGGCTAGAAGTGGATGCGGAGCAACAGATAAACGTGGTAGAGGACGATACCCCCATATGAGAGGAGCAATAGTGTTGCAAGCCAGCGCGCGACGGGGAAAAAGCGATGGACGGCGAGCAGGAGGAATCCTGTAATCGCAGTGCAGATCTTGAGGGTGACGAACCAGCCGGTGCCGCGCTCCAGCACCCAGGCCATGAGGGGGTTCGCCTCGCCACCCCCGTTTTGAATGATGTGGAGCGTGGAGAAGGCATCCACGACGATGAAGGTCATAACTGCTATCAGAGCCTTCAGATAACGGCCATCGATCCGGTCGATGTAGTACCGCTGGGCCGGATCGGTATCGCGGCGGTTGCGGCGGCGCCGCCCGAAGAGCGTGTAGCGTGAGAACATCCGGGTGGGGCGCGTTCGGCGGTCGGTTCTCTGGCGGTCTTGAGCCACGTCCTCCGCTCCGCCCGAGACGGAGTCGTCCCGTCCGGTCTGAGGTTCAGGCTCTCGTGCTGGAAGGTGTGACATCGCAGCGATTCTGCCTCCTCGTGCATGTTATCGACCCTGTGCGCAGCTTCCTTCGGCGCGCTGCCACCGGTTGGGTGGACCCAACCCCCGTCGGTCAGCAAGCGACTGGCGATTCGGCGAATGGGTGGCCACAGATGCGCAGCCGATCCTGCTGGTGGAAGACAACCGGGATCACGCCGAGCTCATCATGCGCAGCTTCGGCGAGCACCGCGTGCCGAACAAGATGATCCACATCTCGGACGGACAGCAGGCTTTGGACTATCTGTACCGGCGGGGCGACTACTCCGATCCGCGAAACAGCCCGCGACCCCGGCTCGTCCTGCTCGATCTGCGTCTGCCGAAGATCGACGGACTCGAGGTGCTCAAGGAGATCAAGACCGACGAGGCTTTGCGCGCGATTCCGATCGTCATCCTGACGACCTCCGGGTCGGAGCGCGACGTGGCCACCGCCTACGCGCATCACGCCAACAGCTACGTGATCAAGCCCGTCGACTTCGAGCAGTTCACGCGCCTGATGAGTGATCTGGGGTACTACTGGCTCGGTTGGAATCGCTGCAAGGCGCCGCCGACGGGGTACTAAGGTATCGACTTCATGATCGCGAGGACCTCGTCGGGTCCCTTGAAACCGAAGAAGCGCGTCACCTCCAGCCCCTGGCTGTCGTAGAAGATCACGGTGGGCATCCCGCGCACGGCGTAGCGCGCCGTGGCCGCCTTGGAGAACTCGTCGTACTCCGTGAAATCCATCTTCACGGTGACGAAGCGATTTGCCTCTTCCATGATGCGCGGGTCGATCCAGGTTTTCTCATCGAGCTCCACACACGCCACGCACCAGTCGGCGTAGAAATCCTGAATGGCCGGCTTCCCTTCGGCCGCCGCCTGCTGCAGGGCCGCCTCGTCATTGACCCGCCAGTCGACCCCTCCGTGCTCG
>JAUVTV010000061.1 GCA_030601305.1 Candidatus Eiseniibacteriota bacterium
GTGCCTCAAGCTCGTCGGGGCGGACCCCGATGTTCTGATCGTGGTCTTCGGCTGATCACTGGATCGCGTGGACGTCGAAGCCTGGGTCTACGGCTACGCTGCCTCCATGCGGGGTCGCGACACGGAGGTCGACGTCTACGAGTACGAAGAGGGCGGCCTCCTCCTGGACTTCATCGACGCCGAGACGGACAGCACCATCTGGCGCGGGTGGGCCACGTGCGCCCTCGAAGAGTCCGACGACACGCGCGAGAAGGTCCGCGAAGCGGTGGGCCGGATGCTCGATCGCTACCCGCCGAAGTAGGGCGAGCGGGTTTATCGCCTACGCATCCTTGGCGCGCGACCCACGGCGCTTGGCTGAAGCCTCGGCCGAATACGCGCCCACCAGCATCGCGATCATGGTCGCCACGAACAGCACCCCGGTGACCGCCTCCAGGATGGCCAGTGACCGCGCAATCGGGGTGATCGGTGTGATGTCACCGTAGCCGAGTGTCGTCAGCGTCACGAAGCTGAAGTAGTAGAGCTCCGACCAGATTCCCTCGGGGCCCATCGAATGGGCTATGGCGAACGCCCCCGGCAGCCCCGGCGTCAGCACCTCCACGACGCAGTAGACCGAGTACCACACGAAGCCCAACATGAGATAGGAGCTGATGCCGAGAAGGACCGTCTCCAAGCCGACGCGCGTTGACCTCGCGACCCAACGCAGCATGAGGTAGATGACGAAGATGTCGAGCGGCAGGCTAAATGCGTGCGCCACCAATTCCCCGGTCTCCGGGCCGACGGGCCCACTGAGCCACTTGAAGGCGATGGAAGGGATGCCCAGAGCAACTCCCACGAGCAGCGTGCGACGGGAACCAGCCATGAGGTAGATCATCCCGAACACGAACCCGGTGCTCAGGATACTTCGGATGGGAGCGCGAGTGCCCGCATCCAGGGGGAGCAGAATGAGAAGCAGGATCTGGGTTGCGAGGAGAATCGCAACCGGTCGGAGGTGGGCCTTGGGTTTGTGTGGAGCGTTGTCCGAGGCCTTGTTCATGGTTTCCCCCCACGTGCGGCCGACGCCCCTTTGCGCGCCTCCGGGGCGGTCCGCGATGCCCCACAGGTTGCCGTTGACGCTCCCCGGGTGCAAGACTATCCTCCCCGTGTTCCGGACGCATCTGCCCAACCCATGGATTCTCAGGAGGTTGCAATGAACTCGCGCCTGCCTGCCTTCGGTCTATTTCTCTTCGCGAGCCTCGCCGGTTGCTCCTCGATGAGCGTCAACTACGACTACAACCACGAGACCGACTTCCGTCAGTATCAGACCTACGACTGGATCGAGCGGCCCGCGCAGCTGGTCAGCGGGCACCTTGCCCAGAACCCCCTCAGCTACCAGCGGGCGGTCAACGCGGCGGAGCTGACGCTGGAGGCCAAGGGATTCCGCAAGGACACCCGGAACCCGGAGATGCTCATCGCGGTCCACGGCAACGTCGAAGACCGCGTCGACGTGCGCAACTGGAACTATCACTACGGCTATTGGGGTCCGTGGTACGGCGGTGGCGTGGAGGTCAATCAGTGGACCGAGGGCACACTGATCCTCGACATCGTCAGCGCCGAGTCGCACGAGCTGATCTGGCGCGGGTGGGCGTCGGCCGCGATGGATCCCGGACAGTCGGGCCAGGGGGAGAAGATCACCCAGGCCGTGGGCCGCATCTTGGAGAACTTCCCGCCGCCGCAGTAATCGGACGGGCCAACCTCGGCGTTGCCTCGCTTGCGGCGGGCGTGCAACTCTTGACCGCGATGACGGATCACGCCACCAGATCCAGCGCGCGGGCTGGGTGCCTCCGGGTCCTCGCAGCAGCGCTTCTCCTTCTCCTGCCCACATCCGTCGCGGGCCTGTCCGAGTATCGCGACTGGACGGTGGAGGGCATCGAGGTCACCGGTGTCCCGAAACCGATGGCCGGTGAGCTCGAGGGCGGACTGGCCCTCAACGTGCGTTCCGGTTTCCTGCGCAGTCGCCGGCCGCGGTTCTCGGAGGAAGTGCTGGACCAGGACCGCCAGCGTATCCTTCTCTATCTCGCCCGGCGCGGCTATCCGCACGCCGAGGTCGAGGCCCGCATCGACGAGCGGAGCCGTCGCCGGATCCATGTGGTCATGGAGGTCGCGCCCGGCGCAGCGGTCCACTTCGGCGAGCTGGGACTCAGCGGGCTGCCGCCGGAGCTCGAAACGCCGGCCCGAGGGGCTCTGACCCGCGTCCGCAAGGGGGAGCTGTTCGCCGACGATGCCGTCGTGCAGGCCAAGGCCGCCATGGAGGAGCTGCTGCACGACGCGAGTTTCGCCCGCTCGCAGGTGAACGACACGCTGCTGCTGCACGACTCGGCGACCGTCGCCTTGGGGCTCGAGATCGTGCCGGGCGACCCGTACCGCTTTGCTTCCGTCTCGGCCGGAGGAGCCGCTGAGGACCTCCTGCCACTCGCGCGGAAGACGATGGCGATCAAGCCGGGCACGCCCTACAGCCCCGAGGTCATCGAGAGAGCCCGCGACAATCTGCGATACCTGGGACTGTTTCGCCAAATCCGTCTCGAGTGGGACGACGTTGGCCCCGAAACGCTCAATCTGCACGCGGACCTGCAGGAGCGTGATCCGCGCACCGCGAAGGTCAGCTTTGGATCCTGGACTGACGATCCCTGGCGCTTCGCGGTGGAGTGGACGCACCGCAATCTGTTTCGAAGGGGACGGGGTTTCTTGGCCGAGGCCGCCTACTCGAAGCACCGGCGGCTTCTGGCCTCGTCGGTCTGGTGGCTGGCGCGGGTGCTCCCACGTACACGGACCAGCCTGCTCTTCGACTACGAGATCGAGGACGAGGAGAGCTACTTCCTCAAGAGCATCGGGGTCGGCGTGGGCATGCTCTATGGATACAGTCGCAATTCCTCGGTGAGCCTGGGTGTGACCTTGCAGGACGTCCATGTTGACTACCTCTCCGTCGACGCTCCGGTCTATGAGGCGGAAACCGGGAAGCTGGCAATCCTCTCCGCCAAGTGGTTTCGCGATGCTTCCGACCATATTCTCATTCCGACGAACGGCACGCGTCTCACCCTCGGCGCGGACTGGTCGCCGCCGGGGGTCCTCTCGGAATCGCCCTTCGTCACCACGGAGAACGAGGGCGTTCTCTACCTCCCGGTGTGGGGGGAAGGTGTGCTCGCTCAGCGCATCAATCTGGGTGCCGGCTGGCCGCTGGGCGACCTCATTGCGCTGTGTCCCAACCGGCGCTTCTGTGCCGGCTGTGTGCGCACGATTCGCGGCTACCGCCGGCGCATGCTGGGCCCCCTGGACAGCGCCGGGAACCCGATCGGTGGCGAGGCGCGCGTGCTGTTCAATGCGGAGCTACGCGTTCCATTCGTGTGGCTCTTGGGGGCGAATCTCTGCGTGGATGTGGGACAGGTGTGGATGGTGCCGGATGACGTGCGTCTGGCCGATCTGAAGGTCGCGCTGGGCAGCGGTGTCGCGCTGCGGACGCCCATCGGGCCCATTCGCTTCGATGCAGCCTGGAACACGACACCGCCCCCCGAGGGCCAGTCGCGCACTGCGGTACACTTCAGCGTGGGGAACCCCTTCTAGGGGACGAGGCACATGGCGAACGAAGAGACACAGCCAGGACGCAGGACCCGGATCTGGCGGGTCGCGCGCACGACTACGCGTGTGCTGGGCTTCGTCTGTGTGTTGGTCCTCGTCGCCATCGCGCTCCTGTTGGGGACCGTTCCCGGCCGTCAGGCGATTCTGCACATCGCGGTGCCCCGGGTCACCGAGAGGCTGCCGGGCGAGTTCAGCCTGGTCCAGGCGCGGTGGCCCGCCCTGGGACGGATCGAGCTGACCGGGCTCCTGTGGATGGCGGACGGCGACACGCTGCTCGCGGCCGACGAATGCGGTGTGGACGTGAGCCTGGGCGAGCTGCTGCGCCGCAACGTGTATGTCGAGCGCGTCTGGCTCGCCGGTCTGATGGCCGATCTGCCCGCGATCCAGGCGGGGTTGCCGCCGGCCACGCCGCCCGCGGCGGATTCGGTGCGCGCTGACTCGCTGGATTCCGATGACCGCGGCGAGCCGTTCTTCCCGCGGGAGGGTGCCGTTGCCGGCATCCCGTCCGTCGGGCTCGGTGAGCTGTCGGTCACGGCCGCCGAGCTGCGCCTCGGCCCCGAGCGGCACATCTTCGTGGATCAACTTGTCGTGAGCGCGGATCTGCGCACGGGACATGCCGCTCAGGTGAGCGCCGCTCTGCGCAGCCGGCCGTTGCGCGATCTGGGTTTCGTCGTGCGCATGGAGGCCGCGATCGGCGACAGCCTCGTCGCGCGCCTCACACCGCTCACCTTCGTGCCGGCGGAGAGCACGACCGCCATCGATCTGGCCGCCCTGCCGCTGGACGGTCGTCTCGCGACCGCGATGGACGCCCTGCGAGGTGGCGAGGGTCTACCGCCCGGCGATATCCGCGGGTTGCGCATCGAAGGTGTTCTTGGCGAGGTGTGGCTCGACGGTGTCCTGCACCCAACCGGGGACGGCGCGGTTCATCTTCGCGTCCGCCGCCCGCAGTCTCCGCGGTACCTCTTGGGAGCGCTGGCGCACGTCCTGGACGACAACCCACCGGCGCTCGCCATGGCCGACTCCCTCTGGGGACTGTGGCCCCGCGGCGATCAGCCCGACATCGACCTCACCTGCACGCTGAGGCCGCCGGCCGGAAAGCGATCGCTCAAGCCGGGCAAAGTTACCCTTGCCGGCCACTTCACGCTGCCGGGGCCCAGCGAGCTCGCACCGCTTCTCCCGCCGGAGCTGGAGACGGAGGACCTGAGCGGCCTGCGCGGAGAGATCCAGGTCGAGGCCGATCTGAGCGGGGAGCTTCCCATCTATGCGGGCGTGCTTGACCTCGGGGCCACCGACTGGCTGGACGCGTGTCGTGTCGCCGTTCGGGGAGAGGGCGAACGGATCCAACTGGACAGTTTGCACGTGGCCCTCTTCGGAACCGTCATGGACATCGGCGGAACCATCGCGGAGAACCTGGATCTTGCCGCCGAGCTGGTGATGCAGGATGCGTCGCTGCTGAAACGTTGGCGCAATGAGCAGACGGCGGATCTCGATCTGCGCTTGAGTCTCAGCGCCACGGTGCACGGTCCGCGCGCCGCGCCCGCACTGGATGCCGACTTCGAGATCGATGTCGCCAAGCCGGATCTCGCGGTGGAGGGTCTTCGGGGTCATCTTAGATTCAGCGATCCCGATGTGGATCTCCAGATCGAGATCGCCTCCGGGCTCACCCTCGGCCCGCGTTCGTTCGAGACGGTGAAGGCGGCATTCACGGGCGAACTGCCCGATTCCACGCGACCGTTTGCCGGCCGATTCTTCCTCGCGGCCCAAGGTGAGGCGCAGAGTATCGGTGCCCGGGGCGCGGTCAGCGCCGGCGACGCGCTCAGTCTGACCGTCGACTCGCTGGATGTCGCCTACAAGGGTCACCACCTGACCGCACGCCGGCCGTTCAGTTTCTTGCGGGACCCGGCTCGGTCTCTGTTGCGCCTCACGGACCTCGATCTCGTCGGGGATCCGGGACGGATAAGGTGCGCGGGGGGCGTCACCCCGGACAGCCTGGGTCTCGATCTGGCGATCGACCTGCGGCTCCAAAGAGCGCTGTTGATCGATCTCCTGCCCGGAACGGCAAACGTGCTTGCCGAGACGGACACCCTCTTCGTTCGCGGCGACGCACGTTTCGCGGGCACGCCGGCGGCGCCCGTCGGCTACTGCGCTCTGGAGAGCGGCGTGCGGGGGCGCGAGGCGCTCTCGGCCCTGACCCTTGCCCTGTCGCTTTGGCTGTTGCCTCCGGAAGAGACCACCGTCGCCGGATTCGAACTGCCGGACTTCGTGGCCGAGCCGCCGGCGGATGCCCCGCACCCGGGAGTGGCCGCCGCGCTGCGCCTCGACAGTCAGGGAAGCCCGCGTCTCACAGGGAACCTTCGTTACCCGGCGAGCTTCTCGCTCCTGCCCCTGTCGTTGGAGCCCTCGGACGCGGGCACGTTCATGCTCTCGGTCGACAGCGAGATGATCGAGCTGAGCGAGTTGCAGCGCTTCCTTCCCCCCGGCATCACGGTCAACGGTCAGTGTCGCCTCGCGGCGGAGATCGCAAGCGTGGGAGAGGAGTACGCCGTCACGGGGAAACTCGAGGTGCCGGCGTTCGAGGGGCGCATGGGGGACGGCTCGTGGATCAGCATGTACGGGCACGTGGACCTGGCCGGCACATTGCGCAGCCCAAGCATCGCGGGGCGGATCGATGTGGAGGGCGGCTTGCTGCGCATTCCGGAGATTCCGAAGCAGCTTCATCCGGTGGAGGGCGAGGCCATGCTGTGGACCACCAGCGGAGCGCACAAGGATTCGCTGGCCGCAGGCGCAGAAGAGATGCCCGCCGAGGCACTCCCTGCGCCGGTCGACACCACGGCCGCCGCAGCCGGCCCCGACGTGACCCTGGTGCTCTCCTGTCCGAACAATCTCTGGCTCCGCGGACACGGTCTCGACGTGGAGCTGGCCGGTGATCTGCGCGGCGGTTTGCGCGCCGGACGCCCGGCGGTCGATGGGGAGCTCCGGGCGGTCCAGGGCACGTTCAAGTTCATGGGCCGCGTCTTCACGGTCGAGCGCGGTGTGGTCCTCTTCTATGGCGACGAGGCGGAGATCGACCCCGAGCTGGACCTCAGCCTGACCACCGACCTCGAGGGCACCCGCTATCGCATCGAGGTCACCGGCAAGGCGACCAAGCCGAAGCTGCGCCTCACCTCCGATCCGTCCATGAGCGAGAGCGACATCATCTCGGCGCTGTTGTTCGGCAAGCCGCTCAGCGAATTGAGCGGCGGGGAGGAGGACCTGCTCCGCCAGCGGAGCCAGCAGATCTTGGCCGCCTACGGCATGGTCAAGGTCCAGGATCACCTCTCCCGCGAGCTGGGCGTGGACCTGGTGTCTTACAAGCCCGCGGAGGGGAAGGACGAGGCCAGTTCGCTCCTCATCGGCAAGTACCTGAACCCGAAGGTCATGGTGAGCTACGAGCAGGTCCTCGACCGCGACACGGCCTTCTTCGTTCACCTCCACTATGTCCTGAACCGCTACGTGAAGGTACAGACCTCCATCAGCCAAGGGGGGAAGTCGGGCATCGAACTGGAATGGTCGCGTGATTACTAGAGATGGGCAGTGTATCCTGGCCCACCGCAGCTCTGGTGGGCGTTGCCGGCGAGCGAGCGCCGCCAACGGATCGAACCGCGCGAGACACGGAGGTGCTCTTTCATGGGCGAGGTCCCCGAAGTGCCGGAGCGACGCGGACTCCTCCGCAGCATCTGGCACTCCATCTTCCGGGGCCCCGTCGTTCCCCGTGACGAACGCGAGCGCCGCCGCGTCGTCTTGATCCATCTGCCGCTGCATCTCCGTCCCACGCAAGTTCCGGAGGCCGCTCTGCGCTACAGCCGCACCTTTGGCCTGGGCGGCATGGCGCTCGTCCTCATCGGCCTGCTCATGGTGACCGGCGTGCTGCTCGTGTTCGTCTACAAGCCGTCGCCGGAGGACGCCCACGGCTCGCTGCTCACCCTCCAGCGGGAGGTGCTCTTCGGCCGGCTGGTGCGGAACGTCCACTACTGGAGCGCAAACTTCTTGGTGGTCGTGACCTGCCTTCATCTCCTGAGGGTGTTCTTCACGGGAGCCTTCCACGGCGCGCGGCAATTCAACTGGGTGATCGGGCTGCTGTTGCTCTTGGGTGTCTTGCTGTCGAACTTCACAGGGTACCTTCTGCCGTGGGACCAACGGTCCTATTGGGCGATCACCATCTGCGCCAGCATGGCGAGCTACGTGCCGATCGCCGGTCCGTGGCTCCAACGGCTCGTGCAGGGAGGCAGCGAGATCGGCGCCTCGACGCTGCTCAACTTCTACGCGATCCACACCACGATCAGCCCTGTTTTCATCCTCATCTTGGTGGGGTTCCACTCTTGGCGCATCCGCAAGGCGGGGGGCGTCGTCACGCCGCCGGTGGTCGGTACGCCCGACCGCGTCTCCTTCGTTCCCAACCTCCTCATGCGCGAGGTGGCGGTGGGCTTAGGGCTAGTCGCGGGCGTGCTGCTGCTGTCCGTGTTCGCCAGCGCTCCTTTGGGCGCGCCCGCGAATCCGGGCATGAGCCCCAATCCCGCCAAGGCGCCCTGGTACTTCATGGGCTTCCAGGAGCTGCTGCTGCACTTCCATTCGCTTTTCTCGGTCTTCGTCCTGCCGCTGGCCGCTGCTGTGGCGCTCTTCCTCATTCCGTACCTGCGCTACGATGCGGAGCCATCCGGCGTGTGGTTCCTGTCCGCGAAGGGGAGACGCCTCGCCATCGGCGCCGCGGTCTTTGGGCTGGTGGTCGCACCGGTGCTCGTCATTGCGGATGAGTTCATCTTCACCCGAGAGAGCTGGTTGCCCGGCGCCGCATCCTGGCTGCGCAGCGGCGTTCTGCCGGTCGCCGGGCTGACGTTGGCCACCTGCGCGCTCGCGTTCGCGCTCAAGCGGCGATTTGCGCCCACGCGCGGCGAGATGACCCAGACGATCTTCGTGCTGCTCGTCACGGCGTTCGCCGTGTTGACGATGACCGGCGTCTGGTTTCGGGGCCGCGGGATGGCCTTGACCTGGCCGCGGAGCCAACCGGCCAGTGCGGTGACCGAGATCGCCGAGGCCGAGGAGTGAGCATGGCGGAAGATGCGCAACGGAAACGCCGCAGTTTCCTCGCGGCTCTTGCCACGGGACTTGCGCTCGTCGCGACAGGCGAACTGTTCTGGGTCGCGTCCGCGTTCATTCGCCCGCGCAAGCGGCGGGACATGCGCGACCGGCGCGAAGGTCTCATCGTCGCCGGACCGGTGGAAACCTTCGCGCGCGACTCGGTGACCGCCTTTCCAGAGGGAAAGTTCTACCTCGTGCGTCTTTCCGACGGGGGCTTCCTGGCGCTGCATCGCCGCTGCACGCACCTCGGGTGCACGGTGCCGTGGGACGAGGAGGCAGCGCGGTTCATCTGCCCGTGCCACGCATCGTCCTTTGATATGCGCGGTGCCGTGCTCGGCCCCCCCGCCGCGCGGCCGCTCGATCTCTTCACCGTGCGCATCGAGAACGGGATCGTGAAGGTGGACGCCGGTCAGGTCATCGAGCGGCAGACGTTCGTGCCCGAACAGGTCACCCATCCTTCCGCGCGACGGCGGACGGCCGCACCGCCGCCGCCGAGGCGTGACGGGTAGTGCGGATGAGAAGGGATCCACTCCGAGACTGGAAGCTCGCCGCCTTGGCCGCCCTGCTCGTGATCGTGCTGGCGATTCCGCTGTACGTCGTCCGTAAGCAGAGCGGATCGTACGGTGATCTTCCGTGGCGCAGGCCCCCCGCCGAATTTGTCGGGCGGGAGAAGTGCATTCCCTGTCACAAGCAGGCCTACGAGGCCTGGAAGGGTTCGCACCACGATCACTCCATGGCGGTTGCCGACAGCATCCATGTGCGGGGCGATTTCGACGACGCCACCCTGCAGCACGACGGCATCCTCTCGCGTTTCTATCGGCGTGACGGTCGTTACTACGTCAACACCCAGGGCCCCGGCGGGGAGATGGATGAGTTCGAAGTAGCCTACACGTTCGGTTGGGCGCCGCTGCAGCAGTACCTCATTCCGTTTCCCGGCGGACGCCTGCAGTCGCTCAGCCTCGCCTGGGACGTGGAGCGGGAAGCGTGGTTCGATCTCTATCCCGATCAGGAGATTCCGCCGGGCGACTGGCTTCACTGGACGCGCAACGGGCAGAACTGGAACGGCATGTGCGCCGAGTGCCACTCCACGAATTTGCGCAAGGGTTTCGATCCGGCGACGCAGAGCTACACCACGTCCTGGTCCGAGATCGACGTGAGTTGCGAGACCTGTCACGGACCGGGTTCGCGGCATGTCGCGTGGGCCGAAATCCCGCCGATGGCGCGTCCGCAAACCGCGAACGCCGGGCTCGTGACGCCGACGAGCAACATCAGCGCGCGCCAGCTCGTCGAGCTGTGTGCTCCCTGCCACGCCCGTCGCAGCGAACTGGGCGACTACGATCACACGCGCCGCGAGATGCTCGACTTCATGCTGCCCGCCTTGCTCGACGAAGGGCTCTACCACGCCGACGGCCAGATTCAGGACGAGGTGTACGTCTACGGCTCTTTCGTCCAGAGCAAGATGTTTGGCAACGATGTGCGCTGCAGCGATTGCCACGACTCACACAGCTTGAAACTCGCCGCGGAGGGCAACGAGCTCTGCCTGAAGTGCCACCGCGCCGACACCTACGACATCTACGACCATCACTTCCACAAGAAGGTTCACGAGGGGAAGCCCAGTCCGGGGGCGTGGTGCGTCAAGTGTCACCTGATGGAACAGCCCTACATGGTGATCGACTGGCGCGCCGATCACAGCTTCCGCGTGCCGCGCCCGGACCTCACGTCCGAGATCGGCACGCCGAACGCATGCACGCAGCCCGGGTGTCACGACGACAAACCGCTGCAATGGTCGCTGGACGCCTACCGCAAGTGGTATGGAGTCGCGCGGAAGCCGCAGTACGGAACGACTCTCGCCGCCGGACGCACCGGGGACCCGGAGGCCGAACCACAGCTCGTGCGGCTGGCCGAAGACCCGCTCTACCCGGCCATTGTGCGCGCCACCGCGGCGTCACTGCTCACCACCTACGCGGGGGAGGCGGCGCGCGCGACGCACGTGCGCCTGCTCTTCGACGAAGAGCCGCTCATCCGGCACACGGCGCTCCAGTACGTCGACGCGCCCGAGGTGGAGGCCCTGGCCGATCTCGTCGCCCCGTTCCTGGCCGACTCGATCCGCGCGGTGCGCACTCAGGCTGCCTACCGCCTCTCGGAAGTGCCTCTCGAATTGCTGGAACCCTATCAGCGCGAAGCGTTCAGCGCGGTGCTGGCCGAGTACGAGGAGATGATGGCGTATGCGCTCGATTTCTCCCACGCCGGCCTGAACCTCGGCAACCTCAATAGGAACCTCGGACGGCCGGCCGAGGCGGAGCGATACTATCGCGACGCCATCGCCGTCGACGATCTCTTCTACCCGGCGCGGGTGAACCTCGCCATGTTACTCAACCAGCAGGGGCGGAACGACGAGGCCGAAGAAGAACTGCGTGCGGTCGTCGCGGCATACCCGGACCACCCCGACGTGGCCTACTCGCTCGCTTTGCTGCTCGTGGAGATGAGCCGCCCCGCCGAGGCGATGGAGTTCCTCGAACGTGCGGCCGCGGGGCTTCCGTCGCGCTCCCGTGTGCACTACAATCTCGGGCTCCTCCGGACACAGCTGGGGCTGGACGAAGCCGCTGAAGAGGCGCTGTCTCACGCGCTGTCCCTCGAGCCCGCGAATCCCGACTACCTCTACGCCCTGGCGGACTTCTATGTGAAGCGGGCAAGGTGGCGGGAGGCCCTCCGCATCGCGGAGCAGATGATCGTCACCCACCCCGAAGCCCCAATCGGTCCCGACCTCAAGCGCCAGATCGAGCAGATGTTACGCGGCACGGAAGAGGGCCGCTAGCAGCCAGGATGACTTCTGCCACGGGCCGCCAGGGGCGCTCCCTACCGCTAACAGGGGGCAGGACAAGGGGCTTGCGCACCGGAGGAGGGGAACCTATCATCCCCGGTGGCCGTATGGCCCCTCAACGGGCGGGACCGCCGGCGGGCGGCGTCTGCCCGAGGGACTTCTGTCACGTCGGACAACGAAAGGAGCTGAGGGTATGCCTAGACTGAAGAGCAGGGATTGGCTGATCCATGGGCGACGCTGGGGCTTGTTGGCCCTGTTCGCTGTCACGGCGCTGATCCTGGGATCCTGCTACCCGGACTCCGGCTTCAACTCAGTCAGCGACTACGATGTCGTCGCGACACACTACGACACGCAGGCGAACTTCGACACGCTCGAGACCTATGCGATGCCGGACTCCGTCTTCCATCTGACCGAGGATGGCGAGGATGACCCCACGCTGTCGCGGAACAACGACACGTTCATCCTCAATCGGATTCGGACCAACATGGAAGCCAAGGGCTACGAACTGAAAACCTACGGTAGCTTGGAAGACTTCGAACAAGATCCCTCGGATCTTCTCCTCATCGTGACGGCCACGGGCACGACCTACCGGGGGTACTACTACTCGGGTGGCTGTTGGTACTACTACTACTGCGGTGGTTGGGGTTACCCATGGTATGGTGGAACCTATGAATATTCGATGGGAACTGTGTTCATCACCACGTTCGATGTCGCGAGGTCCGATCCTGACACGGAGACCTACCAAGGGGTGTGGGGTGCGGGACTCAACGGCCTGCTGAGCGGCAGCACGTACAGCACACAGGATCGGCTGGGCCGCGCCATCGACACGGCGTTCAGGCAGTCCCCCTACCTGGGTCCGTCTGACTGAGGATGTCCACCCAAAACGCGAGGAAAACCGGAATGAGATACGCGATCACGATTCTCTTGTTGCTGGTCCTCAGCATCTCGGCCCACGCGCAGGACATGTTTGGGGGCATCACCTACGAGGTGGCCTTCCCGACCGGGGACACGAAGGACTACACCAATTCCACCAGCTGGCGTGGGATCGGCATCGAGGGCCGCAAGATCGTCGGCGATCATCTGACGGCGGGCCTAGCGCTGCGGTGGCAGGTGTTCCACAAGTCCTTGTCGGGTGTCACCGAGGTACTCGAGGCGGGGGCCATCACCGGCTCGCAGAACCGGACGATCAACGCCTTTCCGATGCTGGTCACGCTGGACTACTAC
>JAUVTV010000194.1 GCA_030601305.1 Candidatus Eiseniibacteriota bacterium
TCGACGGCATTCCGGTGACCAGCCTGAGGCACATCCCGCTCGCGGGCTGGAACGGGGTGGTGAAACGCACCCTTGATCTGGCGATCACGATTCCTGTGCTCGTGCTGATCAGCCCCTTGCTCCTCCTGCTGTTCATCGTCATCAAGCTCGATTCGCCGGGGACCATCTTCTACCTCCAGGAGCGCATCGGCCGCGATCGCAAGATCTTCCAGATGATCAAGTTCCGCTCCATGCGCGTCGATGCCGAGAGCGGGACCGGACCGATCTGGGCGAACGACAAGGATCCGCGCCGCACACGGCTGGGTGGCTTCCTGCGCATGTGGAGTCTCGACGAGCTTCCCCAGCTCTTCAATGTGCTCAAAGGGGATATGAGCCTGGTCGGACCGCGCCCGGAGCGTCCATACTTCGTGAAACGGTTCGAGGAACTCGTGCCCGGCTACTTCGATCGCCACCGGGTCAAGAGCGGGATCACGGGCTGGGCGCAGGTCAATGGCCTGCGAGGAAACGTGCCGATCGAGCAACGGACAAGGTTCGATCTCTACTATATCGAGAACTGGTCGCTGGGTTTCGATCTGCGCATCCTGGTGATGACGCTGCGATCCATCTTCGCGCAGCGAGGTCACTAGCAGGGTGACGGGTGCCGCCCGGCTGGGTCGCTGGCAGGGTGACGACGAGCGCCCGAGAGGCAGACAGGACAGAGGTAGATGGCAGATAGAGACTACTACGAGGTCTTGGGCATCCAGCGCGGCGCCTCTCCCGAAGAGGTCAAGAAGGCCTACCACCGGTTCGCGGTCAAGTACCACCCCGACAAGAATCCCGGTGACACGGCCGCCGAGGAGCGCTTCAAGGAGATCTCCGAGGCCTACCAGGTTCTGAGCAATACGGAGAAGCGAACGCAGTACGACCGCTTCGGGCACGACGGCGTGCGCGGCGGCTACGGTGCCGGGGCCCCCGACCTCGATCCGATGGAGATCTTCCGCGAGTTCGCGCGGCGTCACTCGGGGTGGGGTGGTTTCGAGGACATCTTCAGCAGCTTCATGGGAGGGGGCTTCGACGCGCGCCGCGGGGCGGCCTCCGAACGCCGGGGCGAGGATCTGGGTCTCCGGCTGGACCTCTCGCTGGAAGAGATCGCCCGCGGCTCCGAGAAGACCGTGCGCATACGCCGCCAGGTGAGCTGCTCGGATTGCGGTGGGAGTGGCAGCCGGCCGGGCGGCAGCGCGACGCGTTGCTCGCAGTGCAACGGAACCGGGGAGATCAAGGTCGTACAGCGCGCGCTCTGGGGACAAGTGGTGCACAGTGTCCCGTGCACGCGTTGCGGCGGCCAGGGGCGCATCATCGACGACCCGTGCGCACGGTGTAGCGGCCACGGCCGCATCGAGGGGCGCGAAGAGGTCGTCATCCGGATCCCCGCTGGCGTCGGATCGGGGCAGCGGTTGGTCAAGCGGGGGGCAGGCAACGCGGGACGACAGGGCGCCCCCGCCGGCGATCTGGTGATCACCATCCGCGAAAAACCCCACGAGATTTTCGAGCGGAGCGACAACGATCTGCTCCTGCGTCTGCCGATCAGCATCGTGCAGGCCGCGCTGGGCGACAAGATGCAGATCCCCACGCTGGAGGGGCCCGTGGAGATCAAGATTCCCGCGGGGATCCAGTCGGGCAAGATTCTGCGCCTGCGTGATCGCGGGTTGGGGACCGGCCGTCAGCGGGGTGATCTCTATGTGGAGGTCCGTGTCTGGACGCCCCAGAAGCTGACCTCGCAGGAGAAGAAGCTCCTCCAGGAGCTCTCCGGGATGCCGGCCATGCGGCCGCCGAAACCGGGGAAGGGCTTCTTCGAGAAGGTCAAGAATGCCTTCCGCACCTGAGATACCCGGGCACCGCTCCTTCTGGCTACCGCCCCCGTGGCCGCAACCCGGTGGCGAGGCCAGATTGCCGGAGGAGGAGACGCGTCACGCGGTACGCGTCCTGCGGGTCAAGCCGGGCGAGCGCGTGCGCCTGGTCGACGGTGAGGGCCGGCAAGCCGAAGCCGTGGCCGTCGCAGTGGAGGGCTCGCACCTGCGGGTGAGGTTGGAGGAGATCGGCGCATCGACGTTCGATGACATGCTCGTCGGTCGCCTGGGTTTGCCCTGGATGCGCTCTGCGGGCCGGCTCGACTGGGCCGTCGAAAAGGGCACCGAACTCGGCGCGAGCGCCCTCGAGATCTACGTGGCCGACCGATCCGTGAGACGGGGGGCGCAGGAGCTGGAGCTGAGAGGATCGCGCGGAAGGGTTGAAGAGAGGGCAAGAGCGAAGATGGACCGCTGGATCCGCGTGGCCCGCGCCGCCATGAAGCAATCCGGGCGAGCGCGTTTGCCGGCAGTCCGCATCCACGCAAGTCTGGATGACATGCTGGACGCATGTGGCGGAAGCCGGCTCCTCGTCGCCGACCCGGGCGGCGGCGGGCTGAGCGCGGAGGCGCTCGGGAGCCACGAGGGGCGGCTCCTTCTCGTCGGCCCGGAGGGTGGCTTCAGCCCGCGCGAGGAAGCGGTGATCTCCGCTCGCCAACCGGCGCGGCTGTCCCTCGGACCCAGGCGGCTGCGCGTCGAGACGGCCGGCGTCGCGCTGTGCGCGCTGGTGGCCGTGACCCTCGCTGCGGCGGCGAACACATGGGCTGCTAGGACCTGGAAAGGCACATCTTGACCTTGGATGGGAGAGAGGCAATGCAAAGCTTCCCGCGGGAGCAATACCTGATTCTCGATGGCCTCAGGAGGCTGGACGGCGAAGTGGAGATCCCCGATCTCGCGGCGCGCCTCGAGACCGACCAGGCGCTCATCTCCGCCGGCGCCGAACTCCTCAGCGAGCGCGGGCTGGTCGATGTGCGCGAGGTGCCGCGTCAGGAGCTGGTGCTCAAGGAGGCCGGCAGACAAGCCACCGAATCGCAGCTCCCCGAGCGCAAGATCCTCGAGGCGCTGAGCCGCGAGAAGCGCCCGCTGACCATCCAGGAACTCCCCACACTGAC
>JAUVTV010000152.1 GCA_030601305.1 Candidatus Eiseniibacteriota bacterium
GCGCGATAGCCCGGACTATTCATGAGCGGCCGTCGTGAGGAGGTGGAGAGGCCCGTGGATACAAGGCGCGCGCAGCCCGAACGACGCCAAGCGTAGTAGACACTACGTCGAGGAGTGAGGGCCAGCGCAACGCAGGAGACATGGGCGTATCCGTCCCCCGAACAGGTCGTTCATGAATAGTCCGGGCTAAAGGCCCATGGCAGAAGTCATCCGGGCTGCTAGTTCGCCTGAACTTGGAATCCCAGAACGAGGTTCCGCCCCGGACCGTTGATGCCCGAGCCGTGCTCGCGGTAGTTCAGGTCGAAGATGTTCTCGACCGCCGCACGCAGCTCGAACGCCGGCGTCACGCGCACGCCGCCGCGGAGGCTGAGGATCGCCCAGCCGGGTGTGCCGCCCTCCGGAATGCGCGGATCGTCGAGATCGTCGGATGAGAGGCGCGTCTGCTTCGTGGCCATGCGGCTGTACAGGTCGCCGTCGTAGCGTGCGTTCTCCCACTTGACGCCCAGGATGCCGAAGGTCGGCGGCACGCCGCCCACGGGTTCGCCCAGCGTCGTGTTCTGACCGTACGTCGTGGTCATCTGCCCGTGGAGGGAGTAGTTGCCGCGGAAGTCCCACGTGCCGGACAGCTCGGCGCCGTAGAGCTTCGCCGTCCCGGTGTTCTGCTTCGACTTCACCTTGAAGGTCTGGTCACCGATCTCGATCGTCGGCGAGCCGTTGAAGGTGGCGTCCGCGCTCGCGATGAGGTCGGTGATGCGCGATGCGTACACCGAGCCCGAGAGCTCCAGACGAGCGCCCATCAGCTTGCACCCGAGATCCGCACTGAGCATCTGCTCGGGCTCGAGGTCGGGGTTCGGCACCTCGTACGTATCGCCCTTCGACTCCCCCAGCTTCGACATGTCGCTCAGGTTCGGCGCGCGAAAGGCCTGTCCCACGTTGGCGTTCAGCGCGAAGGTTTCCGTCACGCGAAAGACGAGACCCAGGCTGCCGGTGAGCGCCTGGAAACTCTGATCGACGTCTCCCGCATCCGGCGCAATCGAGTCGGGCGGCAGCGAAAAGCGCGTGTGAAAGTAGCTGTAACGTAGACCTAGGGTCGTCACCCATGCATCTCCCAGCGCGATCTCGTCCTGTGCGAAGAGCCCGGTGCTCGTGTAGCGCGCCCCATCCGGGTACCGTCCCCGGGGCGCCGCTTCCCGCTCGCCGGTCGTGGTGTCCTGCCAGTACCGGTCGCTCGCGACGTCGTCGTGATAGAACTCCCCGCCGGCGGTCAGAAGATGGTCCCCAAAGGTGGGATTGAGCTGCAGGCTTGCGCCCCACGTCCGCGTCTCGTCGTTCTCGCGGGTGACGGGGTCGCCGGTCGCCCGCTGAATCTTGCGTCCCTCCTGCTGCCGGTGGAACGAGAGTGTCGCCCGCCACACGGCCCGGTGCTCGTAGGCCAGATAGGCGAGATCGCGCTCCTGTGGATCGTAGAGCCATTGCGTGTAGCCGTTGTTCTCGTACTTGTCGTAGCGCGGCACGTCACCTTGCCGGGATCCCTGATAGGCGACGATGAGATCCCGATCGCGCGAAACCTTGGCGACGAGCTTCGCATCGAAGCTGCTCGTCCTGTAACCGCTGGGCCGTTGATAGATCCCGTCGGTCGCGTTCTCGAGTTGTCTGTGAAAGCTTCGCCTTCCCCGCCGCAGATCCCCAAAGTCCTTGAAGCTCACCCCCGCCAGCAGGCTCAGCACGGCACGCTGCAGGCGACCTTCCACGCGGCCACCCAGCTCGCCGTCCGCCGAGGCATACTGCCCGCTGGCCTTCAGATTCAGGGCGGGCATGTCGGGCGAGGCCTCGGGCCTCGCCGTGATGAGGTTGATCGTGCCACCCATGGCGTCGCTGCCGTAGAGCACCGATGCGGGACCGCGGACGACCTCGATGCCCTCGAGCATGTGGTGATCGACGGTCGTCAGGTACTGGTGATTGCCCAGGCGGTAGGTGGAGTTGTTGAGCCGGATGCCGTCGACCAGGATGAGAATCTGATTGGAGCTGAGGCCCCGCAGGATCACCGAGCCGCCACCGTGGCTGGTCTTCTGCACGAAGACGCCGGTCTCCTCGCGGAGCGCCTCGGCGGAGGTCTTGACCATGCGCCGGTCGATCTCGAGCCGCGGGACTGTGTTGACCGCATTCGAGATGTCCAGGATCTCGCGCTCGTTGCGGGTGGCGGTGACGATCACATCGCCCATGTCGAGCGCGGTGGCGATCAGTGCCACGCGCCTCAGGTCGGTCGCCTCGCCGGAGACGATGCGCACGTCCTCCAGCACCACGGTGTCGCGCTGCCGCGCCCGGACGTGGACGGTGTAGGATCCGGGGGCGATATCGCTGAGGGCGAAGCTGCCGTCGGCAGCGCTCGTGGTGCGCAGGCCGCCGCCGAGCAGCTCGATCTCGGCACCGGCCACCGGCACGCCGGCTTCGTCCACGACGACCCCCGAGAGGCCTCCCGAAGACATCTGCCCGGTCGCGCTCGCGCCGATGAGCGAGAAGACGCACAGCAACGCGCTGCACGACGCCCGTCCGATGCCGCTATTCATTCCGTTTCGTCCTCAAGCTCATGCGTCTGGCGCGCTCCAGCAGCGATCGCGCGTCGCGTTCCACATCGGAAAAGCCGGCGGCAGTCTCCAAGTGACCGATCGCCACACTCGGGCGATCCATCTTCAGGGCGCAATAGCCCATCATGAGATAGGCGCGGCCGCGCGCCGGGTCGGCCGCAGCGGTCTGCTCGAAAGCCCGGTACGACTCCTCGTATTCCTCGCGAAGATAGCGCACATCCCCCATGAGCGACCAGAGCTGGGCGCTCGATCGCTGGCGAAGAGCACGCTCCAACACGGCCAGCGCCGCATCCGAATCGTGGGCCGCGAGATACGCGGTGGCCAGGCGCTCCTGATCGACAGGCGGCGCCGAATCCGAGAGCGCCTCTTCATAGAATCGGCTCGCCTGGCGGGGTATCTCAATCGCCATGTAGAGGTCTCCGAGCTGCCGCAGCTCGCTCCGCGTCAGGGGACGCACGTAGCCGACAATCGTGAGCGCCACGGCCGCCCTCCGCAGATCCCCACCGTGGGCCGCGTACTGGTAGAGCAGCTCCCAGGCTTCGACCTCCTCGCCGTACAGCTCCACCATGCGTTCCACGGCCGCTTCGGCGCGATCCGGACGATCGAGTTCGAGGGCCGCGGCGAGCAGGGTGCGGAACCCGTCGAGCTCGGGCTCCCCGTGCCGTCCAGCGCCGAGCGGGGTGGCAATCTGCAGACTGCGCTCGGCATCTTCGGCGAGGAGATAGGCGGCCGCCGCGTAGTGCAGCACGCGCGGATCCTTCTCCTCCGCCAGTTCGTACCCCTTTGCGAACGCATCGGCCGCCTCGCGATACCGGTCGAGGTCGTAGGCCACCTCGCCCAGCCCGAGCCAGGCGTCTTCGAAATCGGGCTGCATCGCGATCGCCGCCTGGTAGTGCTCCAAGGCGTCCGCGGAGCGATCCGCAAGGGAGAGCGCGCGGGCCAGGTGGAAGCGCAGCAGCGGATGGTCTCGATCGGCATCCTCCGCGAGGCAGTTCTCCAGGACTCCGGCCGCGGCGCGGTACTCGCCCTCGTCGCGCAGGTCCTGCGCCTCGAAGAGCGCCCGGCGCACGCTGCCCGGCAGCGCGGTGATGTCGCTCGTGTAGGACGGATCGGCGTCCGCCGTCGCGATCGCGCCGAGAAGCGCAAGCAGTATGAGTGGCGTCTTCCGCATACCTACTGCATCTCGAATCGAATCGTCGTCACCGCCCACGAGGCCACTGGCCGGCCGCGGATCCGCCCGGGGTCGAACCGCCACTTGGGCACCGCGCGCAGGGCGCTCTCCTCGAAAAGTCCCTCAGGGGAGGCCTCGAGCACCGCCGCCTGACTCACGCCGCCGTCAGCGCCCACCAGGAACCGCACCCGGACATAGCCCTCGATGTCGCGGCGGCGCGCCTTGTACGGATACGCAGGCGGAACGCGGAAGACCACCTGCGGCGGTTGATCGAGCTGGTCCGCCTCGAACACGAACGCACCACCCCAGTCGTGGTCGACGAGCAGATCGCGGTCGACGGTGACCGCCACCGTGGGCGCTTGCGGCATGGTCGGCAGGATCCGCAAGAGATCCGGCATGAAGTCCAGCGAAGGCGCCGGCTCGGGCTTCTCCGGCTCGACGATGTCCACCTCGTCGGGTGGCTCCTCTGGCTCGAAACGCACGAGGCGCACGGCCATGGGCTCAGTGATGTCCACGCGCTGCGGCCGTTCGTGCGAGATGACGGTCACCAGGCTGAAGAGACCGATGTTCACCAGCGCGGAGACCACCAGGGCGAGAACCAAACGTAGTGTGCGTCTCCGGGTCATGACCGGCCCTCGGCTAGCTTCCCGACTGCGGCCGGCGCGCGGCCAGGCTGACATCCACCGCGCCCGCCAGACGGCATTGATCCATGACCTCGACCACGGCGCCGGTGAAGCTCTTGCGGTCGGCCACCACGACGATGCCGCTCTCGGGATCCTCGGCCAGGGCGCGCTCCACGTGGGCGCGGACGCTGCGCACGTCGATGCGCTTCCCCTCCCAGTAAACGCGCCCGTCGGAAGTCACGCCGATGAGGATGTTGCCGCGTTCCTTCACCTCGGCCGTCGCCGCCGTGGACCGCTGCACGTCGATGCCCGCCTCCTTGACGAAGCTCGTCGTGACGACGAAGAAGATCAGCAGCAAGAAGACCATGTCGACGAGCGGGCCCATGTTGATCTGCACCCGGCCGCCGGCGCGCCGCAAGGTCCTCCGAACGCTGATCATCGCCTTGTTCTCCTTGGCAGCCCGGATGACTTCTGCCCCGGACTGCTACACATGTCGCTCCAGGGTGTGGACCAACTCGTCGAGGCGCGTCTCGAGCTTTGCCGCGCGTCGCTCCAAGGCGCCACTGAAAAAGAGTCCCGGAATGGCGATCAGCAGCCCGCTTTGCGTCGTGACCAGGGCCACCGAAATCCCGCCGGCCAGCGCCTTGGCGTTCCCCGTGCCGAAGATCGACAACACCGCGAACGTCTCGATCATTCCCAGGACGGTGCCCAGCAGACCGAGCAGCGGCGCGATCGCGGCGAGCACGCCGACCACCGGAAGGAAGCGGTGCAGAACCGGCCGGAGGCGCGCGGCGCACACGCGCAGGACGTGCCGGTCGAGGTCACCGTGCCCACTGCGTTCCGCGAGGAAGCTGCGCACGAGTCGCGCGAG
>JAUVTV010000100.1 GCA_030601305.1 Candidatus Eiseniibacteriota bacterium
TCGGGCCTGCCCCACAGCCAGCCGCGGCCGCCCTCCAGGACTTCGACGTTCGGTCCGGACGCCGCCACCATGCCGGCCCCCCGCACGATCGCCAGGGGGTCCATGTCGTGGACGTGCACGCCCAGCGTGGTGGCCGGGTGCGCGAGCCCGGATTCGTCCTCGCGGGGCTGGTAGCCGGCGACGATCCACCACGGCGCCTTGCCGGACGCCTCGCCCTTGCTCAGCGCGTGTTGCGCCAGAGAGATTTGCACCGCCTCGATGGTACGGTAGAAAGTGCCCGCGGCGGCCGGCCCCAGCGCGGAACGCAGGCTAACCGGCCCGCGCGCCAACCGCTCCATCCCCGGCAGGCGTCCCTGTACCGGAAGGTGATTGAACGGTGCGCCCTTGAGCAGCTGGATCTCGGGTGACGCACCCTTGGTGCGTGACGCTGCGAGCAGTGCCAGGGAGGCCATGTCCGCCGGCGTGCGCTCGTCGGATTCATAGGCCGCGATCTCGAAGAGGTAGGTTCCATAGGCCACGAGGCAGTGGTAGCCGTCGGCGCTGCTGAAGGGGAAGCCGTCGAGCGCCGTGGGACGCGACGGTCGGCGAACGCTGAAGATTCCGAAGGCCGCGAGAGGGTCCTCCATCTGGTAGACGTCCAGGATGTACGTGCGTTCGTTGTACAGCAGTTCCTGCGAGGCAACCTCCACGAACCCGTATTCCAGGTACTGCGGTGCGCCGCCGTCGATGTACTCGTACAGGAGATCTCCCGGGTAGATCCCGAGCTCGCCCTCACGGTGGATCTGCACGCTCTCGGGCGGAATGACCTCGGCCGCCGGCACGGCCTCCGTCTTGCCCGTGCCGGCCCCGGCGACGGTGGTCCAGCACAGTGCGGCGAACAGCAGCAGTGGTCTTGTTCCGTTCATGCTCACCCCCTCGCGCCCCATCAGGCGGGGACGCGTCGCGAAGCGATTCTAAGGCCTGAAGGGGAGGAAAGGCAATCCGCGCGAGTGGCCGGTTGCGCCGAGGCCGCAAGTGCTGCATCGGCACTCGCGGCCTCGGTTCCCCACATCACGCAGTCCGGAGCGTGAGCTTACTTCAGCATGACGGCCTTGCGCACGAGGGTCTCGTTGCCGATCTCGAGACGGTAGTAGTAGACACCGGCCGGGACCCGCGCCCCTCGCGCATCGGCGCGATCCCAGCTCACGACGTGGTTGCCCGCGCCCAGGTCACCGTCGACCAGGGTGCGCACCAGGCGACCCTCCGGGCCGTAGACCTTGAGCCGCGCGTCGCCGGCCGACGGCAGCGTGAAGCGCACGGCCGCGTTCTCCCGCGCGGGGTTGGGTGCGATGCCCAGCGCCAGGCGGAATTCGGGTGCTTGCTCGTCCACACCGGCGCCATGGAGCAGCCAGGCGCGCGCCTGACGCATCACCGCCAGGCGATCCGCGGCGTTGTCGATGCCCTCAAAGCCGAAGGCGAGGAACACGACGCGGTGGGTTCCGTTGTCGGCGCGGATCGCCCCCACCCGCGTGGCGTTGTACTTCCAGATCTCCGTGGCACTGCCGTCCCAGGCGCTGATGACGTCGGGCGAGTCCTGGTTGTTCGCGCAGTCGCCGCCCTCGATGGTGAGGCTCATGCCGTAGGAGACCGGGTCGTTCTCCACGCCGTCGAGGGTCGTATCGTAGGAGTCGTCCATCACGAAGCCGGCGTGCAGGTAGGTGTGAAGCCAATCGGGATCCGTGCCGAAGGTCGGATCGCCCAGGTCGTGGGCGATGTCCTGACCGCTCGCGAGGAGCGCGCCGCCGTTGTCGAGGTACGTGCCCAAAGCGTCGCGGTCGTCCGCATCCAGGGTCGGGGCCTTCTCTCCGGTGCACCACACCACCACGGGATAGTGGTCCATGATGCTGGCCGAGACCGGCGAGATGCGGCGGTCGACCACGCCGTAGAGGATGCCGTCGGTGTCGAGGGCGTTGGTGTAGCACTGCTCATAGTCCTGGGAGCCGTCATCGTCGATGAGCAGGACCTCGAGATCGTCGGTCAGAACGCAGTACTTGACCATCCGCTCGTGGCCCGCGGCCCCGTTCGTCTGCGAGATGGTCGCGGTGATCTCCGCGAACCCGGAGGAGAAGGGGAAGACATCCACGTACAGCTCGTAGAACCCGCCGGGGGGCAACTCCGCGCTGAAGATGGGACCGTAGCACACCGATTCGTCGCAGAGGTTCGAGAACCAGTCGTCCGGACCGTCCTGGGTCACCTCCACGGTGAAGGTGTCCGTCATCAGGCCGGCGTTGTACACGCGAAGCCAACCGCTCTCGAAGTTCTCGTACACGCTGAAATCGACCGCCGCAATGCGCTCACCCAGCGCGTAGTAGCGCATCGCGTAGTCGGGGATCGGATCGGTCCCGACGCTGGTGTGCACCTTCTTGTCGGCATCGTCCTGGATGAAGGCGACCAGCTCGAGGTTCTCGGGCACCCACGTGCCGTCGACGGTGAAGTTCTGCTGCACGTTCTGAACCTCGCCGAACTCGTCCACGGTGATGGCGACCTCGTCGAGCATGTCGCGCGTGACATCCTCATGCGTGTGGGGCGGATAGAAGACGCCGTCTTCCAGGAGTGCCATGCGCACCACCAGGTTGGAGATACTGGGGACCGGTTCCATGACCTCGATGTCGAGATCGATGGATCCGCCGCCCGCGGTGGCGCTGAAGGAGTTGACGGTCATCTTGAAGTAGGAAGGCTCGGAGAGGAGATGTGCGATGGTTTCCTGATAGGGTTCACCCGTCGCGATCTCTTCGCCACCACCCAAAATGGTATTCAAACCGTTGAACACGGCCGTGGGGAACGTCGTGATCCCGTAGTAGGCATTGCGCGCGTCGGTCTCCGAGGTGGAGAGCTCGCCCCCTGAATTCGAGTCGTAGTAGCGAATGGCGTTGAATTCAAACGTGCCGAAGATGCCCTTGTTGTATTCGATCGCCTCGTAAGAGTGGGGGCAGCTAGCGCACCAGGTGGTCGTGCCCAGCTCGACCTGCACGGCGTTGGGGTACCACGCGAGCGCGGGGTTGGTCCATGCCCCCGCGATCAACGCAACCGCGGCCAGGGAGATGGCCAGGGGAAGCAGACGGCGTATCATCTCTCGGTTCTCCTCTCTGAGATAGCTGCACGTCATACGGGTGCCCCACGTGCAATGCCCGGGAGCGGATAAGCATTGGGCGCGGTGCTCCGCACCACGTCCATGGGGCACTGCAGGGAATAGAGAACCCTACCCAAGGGTCCTGCGGACCCTGAGATTCCAACACATTATAGCGCACTCAGGGTCCCGCGGCCAAGATGCTCCGGCTGAGGGGCAGGCAATAAAGTTGCAACATGTGCCGTTACGCCCGGATCATGAGCCGCAAGTCGATGTCGTGATCGGTGGTCCCGCCTTCGGGGAGCGTCGCCCGATGAAGCAGCCTCACCGCGAAGATGCGCAGGAACGGGATGCTGAAGGAGAGCTCGAGGATCAGGGTCCTGTTCATCATGCGCACGAACGTGCCCGATCCGAACTCCTCGGCATCCACGTCCGTGGACGTGTAGGTGGCTCCGAGCGTCGTGTCGAGCCTGAGGCGGCTCTGGCGGTAGGTGACGCGCCCCTGGGGGCTCCAGGCGTATCGCGGCGTGGGCTGGAAATCCCGCGCCCGCTGCGCGCTGAAACCGAAGTAGGTCAGGAACCCGCCGCCCCACGTCTGATTCCACTCCGCCGAGCCGCGTTTGGTCTTCAGGTCGTAGCGAGACGGCCCACCCTGGAGCGCATCGGTCTCGATGCGGTGATCCACGTAGCGCACGATCAGCAGGCCGCCTTGCGGGCGCGCCTCGAAGCGATTCTCGAAACGCCGGGTGCGCCGATGCTCGTGCGCGTCGACGATGCGCAGGTCCGACTTGTCCGACTCCAGACGGTCGACGAGACGCAACCAGTGGACGATCTGCACGCGCAGCTCACCCGCGTTGTGGCGCGTCTTGCTTTCCCGGGAGGCATGCGCCGCGGGGCGCCACAGGCTGCCGCCATCGGGCAAGGGAGCTCCGGGTTCGCCGGCTTCCCACCCGACCTGATTCTGGTCGAAGCGGAGGGAGAGCAACTGCAGCGGAATCCAGATCAGGCCGGGATGGAAGTGAAAGGTCATCGCGTGACTGCGCTGCGTATCGAAGCCGTCCGAGCCTCCGATTTCCCGGTAGCGCAGCTCGCGTTCCGATTCCCAATTGAAGAATGCGCTCAAGGAGGAGTGGGGGCGGAGCTGAGAACTGAAGCCGGCGTTCTGATCCCGGGACAGCCCGCGGGGGGCATCTTCCACGCGCCGATGGATCCAGCGGTCCACCCAGTCGGCGTTCCAGGAGAAGGCCTCGCCGCTGGAGCCGTTGAGGCGGACGAAGAGCTGGTCCGTGATGCGATCGGGCAAGGCGTCCGAGCTCGCGTCCTCCGTCGTGATCTTCTGGCGGCGGTCGTTGCGTTGGAAGAAGGCGCGCAGCCAGAGCCGCTGGGTCCGCAGCGGGGTGCGTGTGGCGGGAGCCGGGTTCAGCGCCAGGGGCACGCGGCGGAGGGCGGTGCGTCTCCCGGTGGCCAGCGAGTCGACGAGCACGCCCCCCCGGCGCAAGCTGATGTTCGGCCATCCGCCGAAGAGGAACTTCACCCCCGCCTGCCAGAGCGACTCCTTCCCCCGCGCTGACGTTCCCCCGTCCGCACTGGCGGTGCTGTCCCCGACCCGGTCGGAGATCACGCGATTCAGATCCAGTGTGGTCTGCAGGAACCGGGTGATGTCCCAGCGCGCATTCAGATCCGACTCCTCGCGCAAACGCCCGAGCAGCGTTCGCCGATCCTCCATCGATACGAAATCGGCGCCCAGATTGCGCTGTGTGGCGATGATCTCCAGCGTGCGGTAGCGGCCGCGGAAATTGACCGCGGCCGCCGTTCCGCTGATGGCGTCCTCGCGGGCAACGTCCGAATCCACTGATGTGGACGCCGCCAGATGGCTGAGGGTCACCTCCGGCGCGATGCGCAGAAAGCGCTTCTCGTCGCGGTACTCGAAACGCGCATTGAAATCCGCATCGCTCGCTCGCCGGCCGCTTTCCGGGTACCAGCTCGTGCCGATGGCGCCGAGGAAGAGCAGATCGTCAGGGGCCAGACCCAGCTGACCGGCGGCGACCTGTCGATTGGGAAGGGTGTCGGCCGCCGCGTACCGGCCCTTGCGGATATCATAGGAGTAGGTCACCTCGATGGCCGTGTCATCGTCGATGAGCAGATGGTCGGCGAGTGTGAAGTTGCCGTGTTCCCAGTCAATCGAGTAGTCGACGCGCACCTGGAGCAGCTGCCGATCCACACGGATCTCCTCGGAACCGGGCACCAGATTGTGGTGATCGAGAGCATAGACCTCCCGGTGACCGTAGAAGACCGTGCGCCCCGGATAGGTACGCCGCTCGCCCACCCAACCGTCGGCCGTCACCCGCCGGCGGCGCGTGACCTCTGAGCGCGCGCCCAGTTCCCCGCGTCCCCAACCGCCGTCGAGACCCAGCGCCGGGATGACGAGCGTGTTGAAGAACTGCTGGTTGATCTCGCCCGCGCTCAGGTTGCGGAGCACGTCCTCGCGGGTTCCCCGGTAGCTCAGCACATACGTCTTGTCGTCGGGATCGGTGGTGTTGTACGCACCGCTGATCGAGCGGCCGACGGGATTGCGGCCGCTGAGGGTGAGATCGGTGCGCGTCTCGTGGATCAGGTTCTCGTAGTCGCTCTCGCCCGGCGGTTTCAGATCATCGTCGTCCTGCACGTGGAGCGTGACACCCCCCTTGACCAGCGCGTACTCGTTCGGGGTCCGCCGCAGGCCCAACCCGGAATCGTCCAGACCCACGCGCCAGCGGGCGCTCTCGGCCACCCCGAGCGCCGCGGGTCTTTGGATCGCCCGCTGGAAGTAGGTGAAGAGCGCCGGATTGCTCTCCCCGTAGCGCTGGCCATAGACGATCTTCTCCGCTCCCAGAAAGAAGAGCGTCCCCGCCACCCAGCTCATGTCGATGTCCGCGGTGGGGGGAAGCGGGACGCTGGCCGTGAAGTCGATCCAGCGGGCCGTGTTCTCGTCGAAGACCGCGTGGGCCTCTTCGGTGACCACCCAGATGCCGCGATTCAGCGCAAACGCGAACACGCGTTTTCCCGGCATCTGGTCGTTGGAATCGTCTCGCCGCCAGATGCCGGTGCTGGCGGTGTAGCGCCACAGGCCAGCATCCGTTCCCAGCCAGAGGTCGCCACCGCGGAGCATCACCTGGTGCACGCGCGCATCGGGCAACTCCACGCCGGGCAGAAAGCTGGTCCACGTCTCGAGATCCTTGTCGTAGCGCGCCACGCCTTGTGGCGTCACCGCCCACAGGAAGCGGGCGCTTTCGCGGAATCCAAGCACCTCCGGAGCTTCGAGCTGCGCGAGACGCGTGAAGATGCGCATGCGCTCGGATTCCTTGCGGTACTCGGCAACGCCACCGGCGAGCGCGAACCAGACGCGATCGTCGCCGACCACGACGTCGCTGATGGGCCCCAGCGGTTCCCCTTCGGGCCCCATCAACGGTTCCCACTCGAGGACGTAGCGATCGAAGCGCGCCGCGCCGGCGTCGGTTCCCGCGTAGGCGTAGTCCTCGTCGGAATCCACGCTGTAGATTACGCGCCCCGGGTACCCCTCGCCGGGCGCGTAGCGCTGCCAGTCGTCGACCTTGGGGTCCGAGAAGCTCGCGCCGACACCCGCGATCCAGAGATCCAGGGGCGTGGGGCAGATCTTCGTCAGCGGCGCCTCCGGCAGGCCGTCTTCAGAGGTGAGCGAGGTCCAGTTCTCGGACTCCGGCGTGAAGTAGTGGAGCGCCGCGGGGGTGAGTAGTGCCACGCGGTTGCGGAGCGGAATCATGCGCTGGCGCAGATCCTCGGCGCGCGTGTCCGCGAAGGTCCCGGGCGGCACACGGGTCTCGGCGAGCGCAACCGGGCTGCAGCCCAGCAGACAGAGAAGCGCTGCCAGGGCCGGACGGGCGCATCGAGGAAGGCGCATGCGCGGGGTTCCTACGCCAGCTCGAGGATCTTCAGCGACTTCAGATCCATGTTTCCGACGCCGCGCTCGGCGGCGTGCCGGATGAAGGACACCTGATCGGGGGCGAGAGACCGCCCGTTCCAGGTCGAAAGCCCTACCGCGTAAGCGTCGACGGCCAGGGGATCACTTCCCACGACGACGCCGCCGAACGATTTCACATCACCCGGTCCCGCCGGGCCGCGGGTCTGCAGGATTTCCATGGCGTCGAGGATCGTCAGATGAGGACGCACGGCCGTCGCCAGGTCGGCGACGCCGACGTGAACGTCCATGTCGTTGTGGAACGTCTGCCGATCCCAGATGACGCCCATGAGATTCTTTAGACCGAAGCTGACGCCGGTTGCGGGGTGGGCCTTGGCCGTCGGCAGATTGATGAAGACATCCGCCTTGAGGATCACCTGCGCGACCGCCGTCTTGTGTAGCGACACACCCGCCGGGATGTCCAGCTCGCGGTAAGTGCGCTCGTTGTCGAGCGAGACGAGTTTCGCGCCGTCCACCGCCGCGACCGCATCCGCCGTGCCGTTGCGCGCGAAGCACCTGTCGGCGGGGGAGAGGGTGTGATCGACGACCAGCACGCGGCGCGCCTCGGCCTCCGTGCACGCCCGCAGCACCGCGGTGAGCACGTCCGGGTGGGTGGTGGCCCCCCAGGCCGGCGGAGAGGCGAAGCTCGCGTTCGGCTTGACGACCACGACGTCGCCCGGCTTGACGAAGCGCCGGATCCCGCCGAAGGCGTTGAGCGCCTGGCGCACGGCCTCGGCGGGCTCGCCGCGCGCCATGACCAGATCCGGGACGCCGGCGCCGGCCACCGACGGCTCCTCGGCCCAGGCCGCACGGCCCGCGATACCCAGAAGCCCGGCACCCAGTGCCTTGCTCCCCACAGCCAGGAAATCGCGCCGCTCCACGGGTCCCCCTAGGAAGCGATCTCTCCGTCGATCCCGGTGGCGATCAGAATCACTTCGCTCCGCGCGTACTGGCTCGTCGTCGTGCCGGTGACCACCACCGTGATGAAGTAGTTGTCGCGTGTGAAACGCAGCTGCTTGCCGCTGCCGCCGATGGTCTCGAGGAGAACGTTGTCACCGATGTCCACGGGCTGATCGGCGTCCGGATTCGTGGCGGCCAGCTCGGGATCGTTGTACAACCCCAAGGCATCCGCGGCGGTGGCCATCTCGTAGATCCAGACCTCCATGACACCGCCCTCGGATCCGATGCCCGTGTAGTTGCGTGTGGCGAACTCGCGCATGTTGTGGTTCGCGTAGGTCTCCCAACCGCCGTTGATGATGGC
>JAUVTV010000096.1 GCA_030601305.1 Candidatus Eiseniibacteriota bacterium
CGGACAGGGACGCCGCCCAGACAGGCACCAGGCCGCTGCGCTCGAAGGCGTCGCAGAGCTGCAACGCGGGATCCCTGTGCTGCATCCACACCAAGACTTGTTCGTCGGCACCAAAAAGCATGCTGGCCTGCCCGTGCTCCCCCAGAGACGTAGACCCCCCCACGAACCGGTTCGACCGAACCGGCCAATCCGCGACAGGATAGAGGATTGGCGCGAAAACTCAAGGTCGGGGTCCGTCACCGGGAGGGGGTCCAGAGAGGGCCCGCTGAGTTCTGCTTCGGGGGGAGGGCCAGAGAGGGCCGCTGCGAGTTCCGTAGCGAGCGCGCTCCACGCGAGCGAGGATTGTCTGAGCGCCGGGCCCTCTCTGGCCTCCCCCGATTGTCTGAGCGCCGAGCCCTCTCTGGCCTCCCCCCGATTGTCTGAGCACCAAGCCCTCTCTGGACCCCCTGCCCGGTGCGGAAGGCGGGCTACGAGGTCCCCGCGAGACGGTCGGCGAGCAGACCGAAGAGGCCCCCGGTGTGCAGGAACAGGACGCGCGATCGCGGGGCAATGGCACCCGTGCGGATGTCGCTTACCATCCCGGTGAAGGCCTTCCCCGTGTACACCGGATCGAGAACGATCCCCTCGCCCCGGGCGACTTCGCGGATGACGTCGATCTCCTCCGGGTAGGTGCGGGCGTACGCCGGACCCTGGAAGCCGTCGACGAGTTCCATGCGGGCCGCGGGCGGCGCGAGGGGTACGCCGAACCGGGCGCTGAACGCATCGCAGATGCGCGCAATCTCGCCGGCGAAGTACTCGGCGCCCCGGTGCACGGTGTAGCCGCGTACCTTGAGATCACACCCCAGCAGTTCGGCCCCGATCACGAGCCCGGCCGCCGTCCCCCCGGAGCCGACGGCGCAGATCACCTGATCCCAGGGACACGCCGGGTTCTGGGCGAGCAGCTCCTCGACCATGGCCGCGTAGCCCCAGGCGCCCAAGGCGTTCGATCCCCCCTCGGGGATCACGTACGGCACCTCCCCCTGGCCCCGCAGCCGGTCGGCGATCTCGGCCATCACGCGATCGCGATCACGGTACTCGGCGGCGGTCACGGAGACCACCCGTGCGCCGAGCAACTGATCCAGGAAGAGATTGCCCTCCGCAGCGCTGCTGCCGGCAGCGGATTCCACGGGAGGCAAGGTACGATCGGCAGCGAGCGGCGGGGCCGGGGCGCCGTGTAGCAGCAGGATGCAGCGCAATCCCAGACGGGATGCCACCGCGGCCACGGCGCGCGCGTGGTTCGACTGCACACCCCCTGGGGTGATCAAACAGGTAGCGCCCTGCTCGCGCGCCTCGGCGAGGAGGAACTCGAGTTTCCGCACCTTGTTGCCGCTGAGCAGCATGCCGGTCAGATCGTCGCGCTTGACGTCGATCGGCACACACCCGAGCTCTCGCGAGAGGCGTTCGAGCGATTCGACCGGCGTGGGCAGATGCGCGAGATGCATCCGGGCCGGACCGGTCGGAAGGTGCGAAGAGGCTGCCGCGCCCATGCTCCACTCTCAAAAGATCTTCTTGACCCACCCGAAATCGAAGATGCGTGTCGCGTCGTTCCAAATGATGAACAAGATGAGCGCCAGCAGCAGAACCATGCCGGCCTGCTGCAGCGCCATCTTCACGCGGGTCGACAGCTCACGGCGTAGGGTGCCTTCGATCAGGATGATGACCGCATGCCCGCCGTCGAGCGCCGGGATCGGCAGGAGATTCAGGCACCCGATGTTGATGCTGATGAAGGCGATGAAGCTCAGAAAGTAGGCCGGGCCCTCGCGCATGCTCTCACCCGACATCTTGGCGATCAGCAAGGGTCCGCCCAGATCGCGAATCGACGCCCGGCCGGTCACCAGCATCGACAGGGACGTGCCCACCAGACGGATCATGTTGTAGGTGCCGTGCACGCCGGAGAGGAGAACTTCCTCGAGGGTTGCCGGACGGTAGACGTACTGCGGGCTGATGCCGATCAGGCCCACGTCCTGCCATTCACCGTCGACCTCCAGCTCGCGACGCAGCGTGGTCAGCGTGACCTCGTGTTGCGCGCCCTCGCGCTCGTAGACCAGCGTCAGCTCCTCTTCGGGACGCGGATAGACCATGTCCGTCAAATCGTCCCAGGTGTTCAACTCCACGCCGTTGACCGAGGCGATCCGATCGCCAATCTGCAGTTCGGCCTGTTCCGCCGGCCCGTTGGGGCTGAGACCCCCGATGTAGGGCCCCTTCTCCTCGGGCACGCCCTTGACCGCCGTGATCCCCGTGTAGAGGACGACCGCGAGCAGCAGATTCATCAGGACGCCGGCGAGAATCACCCACAGCTTCTGCCACGTGTTCTTCGACTGGAACTCCCACGGGGCACCGGTGAGACTGCTCTCGCCGTCGAGGCTCTCGTCGATCATCCCGGACATCTTCACGTAGCCACCCAGCGGGATCCAGCTGAGGCGATATTCGGTATCGCCGATTCTTTTCCCGAACATCCTGGGCGGATAGCCCAGCGAGAAGACCTCCACGCGAATGCCCACCGAGCGCGCCGCGAGGAAGTGGCCGAGCTCATGGACGAAGATGATGATCCCGATGACAACCGCGAATGAGAGAAAATAGGTGACCATGCACCCTCCAGATCTATTTGTTCCGGCCGCCGAGCAGCAGGAAGTAGATCAATTGTAGTACGGCCGCCGCGGCCGCCGCCACATAGGTCAGCGCGGCCGCGTTCAGGACCTTGCGCGTTCCGTCGAGCTCCTCCCCTACGAGGATACCCCGCTCGCCGAGGATCGCAACCGCGCGACGCGAGGCGTCGAACTCCACGGGCAACGTCACGAGCTGGAACAGCACCGCGCCGGCGAAGAAGACAATCGCCAGCTTGACGAGCGCAAACGCGCTGAAGAGGAAACCGATGATCAGCAGCGGCCAGGCGAGATACGAGCCGATCCTAGCCACGGGAACCAGGATCGTGCGCACCCGGAGCGGGAAGTAGCCCTCGGCGTGCTGGAGCGCATGGCCTGCCTCGTGGGCCGCCACGCCAACCGACGAGATGGACCGCCCGTCGTGGACCTGCGCTGAAAGGCGCAGGACCCTGTGGCGCGGGTCGTAGTGATCCGACAGAAACCCCCCGGCGCGAATGACCTCCACGCCGGCCAGGCCATAGGTTTGCAGGAGCCGCTTGGCGGCCTCGGCGCCGGTGATCCCGCTCTGCGTGCCCACCCGGGAGAACCGCTTGAACGTGGACCTGACCTTCACCTGCGCGACGATGGACAGTATCAGCGCCGGCCCGACGATCAGGATGTACATCGGGTCGATGTATGGAAAGAACATCTCACCTCTCCCCGCGGCTGACCGCTCCCGCCACGCCAACCTATCGGCGCCGCGGGTAGTTCGTCAACCCCCGAACACTTTCTTGGTTACGGATGTTCCCCAGCGGCGGTTGCGGGCGGCCCCGGGGTGGCTGCGGTCAGTCTCCGCCGCCCAGCCCGCGCCGCAGCGCGCTGCTCCGGTCGATCAGCTCCGCGTTTGCCCGCCCCTCGGCGACGAGCGATTCCAGGAGGCGCACGGCCTCCGCCATGCGCCGGCGATGGGGCTCGTCGACCCAGGCTTCCGGGGCGGCCGCGTACTGGGTATGGACCGCGACGATGATGCCCTGCCGCGCCGGCACAGAGCGCGGCGACAGTCGCAACAGCTCCCGGTAGGCGATCTCGGCACGTCCGGGCTCGCCGCGCTGCATGGCCAAACGAGCCACGCGCTCGAAGACCCCCCGCATCGCGGGGTCCCTGGCCGTCGCCCGGCGGAACGCCGCATCGGCCTCCTCGTAGAGCCGAAGCTGCTCGGCCACCAGCCCGTGGAGCACGGCGGCCTTGGCAGTCTCCGAACGCTGGCCCGCAAGGCGACGCGCGTAGGGCAAGGCCTCCTCCAGCTCGGCACGCTCGAAATGGATACGGGCGACCATCTGGAGCGCGATGGCGAAGGTCGAATCCACCTCCAGCGCGCGCCGAAACGCAACGAAGGCCGAATCGCGATTCCCCCCGTGGTTGTAGTGCAGCGCCGCGAGTGCGGTGTGGAACCGCGCGTTGCCCGGGAAGATGCGTGTCGCCGTGGTGTACTCCTCGAGGGCCGCCTGGAAGTCGCCGCGATCGCGATGGTACTTGGCGATCTCCTCGTGGGCGTAGGCCCGGGCATGGCCCGGCAGATCACCGATGACATCGCTGAAACGCTGCACGGATCGCTCATCCCCCGCGTTCAGCCAGAACCAGGGCAGGCACAGCACGAGGGCCACGGCGGCGACGGGTCCGATGAGGCGCGCCCCGGACTTCCCCGCGGCCAGAGGCGCCCAAGCAAGAAACGCCGTTACTGCGAAGATGGGCGCCTGCGCGGCGAAGAGGTCCCAGTCGCGCGCCACCCCCAGCTTCATGTGCAGGATGACGGTGAGGAGGATCAGCCAGATGCACCCGGCGACAAGCGGCGTGCGCGCCCGCGACGTGCGCCATTGTGCCCGCAGGCGCGGCCCGGCGGCCAGCAGCAGGGCTAGCGGAACCGGCGCCAACAGCAGGAGCAGGTTGATCACGTCCTTCCAGTGGGTCAGGGAGAGGAGGCCGTGATGACCGGTGAGTTCCACGAACACGCGCTCGAAACGGCGACCGGTCAGAAAATCGAACTCGTACCACTGCCGGTTGTACCCGCCCAGCAGGTAGATCGCGATGCCCAGGGCAATGGCGGTCAACACGGGGAGCGCGACGGCGAGGAGCCGCCCGAAGAACGAGCTGGCCCGCCCGGGAGCGGGCCAGAAGACCGGCACCGCCAGGAGCGGCGCCAGGAAGACCGCGTCCATGTGGAAGAAGAGACCGCAGGCGAACGCGGTCGCCGGAGCCCAGAGGGGAACCTCGCCGCGCAGGTGACGCGCGAGCAGACCCAGATAGAGCAGCGTGCAGACCATCAAGTGCGCATAGCACTCGACGTAGCCCATGAAGATCTGCAACGGGGGCAGCAGGACCAGGAGCGCGTACAACAGGAGGCGGGAGGCGGCATCCGTTGCCAGACCGCGCACCACGTAGGCGGCGGCCGCAAGATACGCCGCCCCGGCGATGACGCTCGCGACGGCGAAGACTTCGAACGAGGTGATCTGCAGGTGCGGTCTCAGGAGCATGAAAGCCCGTGCGTGCAGGTGGTAGTCGAGGAAGTCGTAGCCGTGGAAGCGCATCCCCTCTTCCATCAGCTCGCCGATGAGCCAGCCGTCGCCCAGGAAGTGGGACGCGGTGCGGAGGAGCCAGAAGACAGAGCCGCCCAGGAGGGGCAGCAACAGGTAGACGATCAGGCGCCTGTCGAGAAGCGGCGCGATTCGCCCCGCGAGCCACGCCCCGAGCCGCTCACCCCAAGGCGACCAGACGACAAGGAGTCCGAGAAGCGGCGGGAGGATGCGGACGATCAGCGGCGCATAGGCCAGATGGTTGATGCCCCAGAGCAGGGGCCCTGGCAGGAAAGCACCGATGAGCTGGAGCAGCAGCAGGCCGGAGAGGAAAAATCGCAGGCGCGAGATATCGCGTCCCTCCGTGCCGGGGGTGTTCGCCTGTTCCGCCAAAGTCCTTGTCTCCTGCGGTTTGCGTCCGGGGGACCGAGTATGCCCGAGCCTTCCCACAGGCACAATGCCGGTTCGCCCCAGGACGCCGCATTGACGCCGGGAACACTGCGCAGATACACTTTTTCAAGTAGGAGTGGAATCTCCGGCCCACACCCCACGGAGCCCCTGGGAGCGTTGGCCGGGGACCGGACATCAGGAGGTCGTCATGTCCAAAGTGTTCATCCGGATTGGCATACTGGCATCCATCACACTGGCACTCGTCTTCGGACCTCCGGCAGCGAACGCGTGGGATGGTTCGGGAGGAACGCTGGCCGCCGTCCCGTGGAGCGGTCCCCAGGCGGCTGCCCTCGAGCCGCTGCACAAGGAGTGCTGGCATCTCGCGACCGGTGAGGACATGGCGGTGGTCTTACTGCCGCCGGCCTACGCGCCTCCCAGCTCGCTCGGCGCTCTCCGCTCCCTGGAGCCACTCGCCACGGGCGAGGGACACTACTACCTCTTCTACGTCCAGGACGCCATCCGCGCCGAGTTCGCGGGAGATGTACGGGTCCTTCCGCGCGGGGGACACACCGTGCTCCGCTGGAGCGGCGATGGAGTTCCCCAACTCACGCGTGAGAGTCGCCTGTCGATGGGCGGCCTGCAGCAGCCGGTGCGGATCACCGTCTCGCCCAAGGCTTGGCCCGCGGACCTCGCGGGCGTCCCTCTTTCGCGGACAGACTTCCATCCGCTGGTCGATGCGATCGTCGCCGACGTGGAGCTGACGGAATACGTGAACGTTTGGCAGGCTCTCGACGACTACGAAACGCGCTACGTTTATACGACCCAGAACGAGAACTCGGCCCTGTGGATGTACGACGTCTTCGAATCGTACGGCCTGCAGGCCGAATTCCACGAATACAACCAGTCCGGTATCCGCAAGAACGTGATCGGTACGCTTCCGGGACTGGTGAGTCCGGAGATGGTCGTCTACATCACCGGCCACTTCGACTCGATCAGCGAAGATCCCGAGAATCACGCACCCGGTGCGGATGACAACGGCAGCGGGACGGCGGCGTTTCTGGAGGCCGCGCGCGTCCTCAGCCAGTACGCCTTTCACTACACGATCAGATTCGTCGGCTTCAACGGCGAGGAGCAGGGTCTCGTGGGTTCCGCAGCCTACTGCAACTACATCGCCGGCCTCGGAGAGGAGGTCGTCGGCTGCTACAACTTCGACATGATCGCCTATGCCGGCGTCGATCCGGCGCCGCCGGACCTCATCATCTACACCAACAGCGCCTCGCTTCCGCTGGCGCAGATCCTCCACGACGCCTGCCTCGAGTACGTGCCCGACGATGTCGAGCCGTTTATCCTGGAGGAGGCGCTCGGCGCCTCGGATCACGCGTCGTTCTGGAGCCACGGTTGGCAGGCGATCTTGGGCATCGAGGAGGAAGCCTGGGGCAGTGATTTCTGTCCCTGGTACCACACCTCGAACGACCGCATCGAGAACTACCCGCAGGACTATCCGACGAACGTGACGAAGGCGGGAATCGCCGCGGTGGCGCAGACGGCCATGCCGCTGCAGCCCGACACGCCGTACCTGCTCCTCGAGGCGATGGTCGTGGACGATGACGACAGCGGCGCATCAGCGGGCAACGGCAACGGGATCCCGGAATACGGTGAGACGATCGAGCTCACGCTCACGCTCGAGAACGTGGGACAGCAGGACGGCATCGACGTGCAGGGACAGCTCCAGATCGACGACGAACACATCACACTGATCGCGGACGAGGCCTCGTTTGGCACGATCCCCGCGGACGGAGGCTTGGGGCAGAATCTCACGCCGTTCATCTTCACGCTCAGTCCCCAGATTCCCGACGGCCACGCGATCGACTTCACCCTGGCGATCAGTGAGGCGCCCGACAATCTGGGTGTGGAACTCGTGGCCTCGGCGCCGGCGGTGACCGTGGTGGCCTTCGACCTGGACGACTCGGTCGGCGGCAACGGCGACGGCATTCCCCAACCCGGAGAGGAAGTCGTCCTCGACATCTCCCTGAAGAACGACGGGAGCGCCGCCGTGAGCGACGTCTGGGGCACCCTCCTTGGCAGCGCCTACGTGACCGCAGAACCCACGCCGCAGGAATTCGGCGACCTGGCTTCCGGAGCCGCGGCCACGGCCGGGCCGTTCACGGTGAGCATCGATCCCGATTGCCCGCCGCTCTATTCGAGCACGCTCTATCTACAGATCGAGGGTTCGAACGACTACGCGGTGACCGATGCCTTTCTCTTCAACATCGGCGACATCTTCTGGGACGACATGGAAACGGGCGCACCTTCCTGGAGTCACTACGCCGGCGACACGGGTTTCGGCGACGAATGGCATATCGAGACGTATCGCAACCACACCTACGGAGGCACGACCTCGTGGAAGTGCGGGGGCGCGGGCGGGAGCGACTACGGCAATCTGCTCTACGCCGTGCTCGAGACGTCGCCCTTCACGCTGCCTCCCGGATCGCGGGTGACGTTCTGGCACTGGATGCACGCCGAGGTGAGCGGTACGTACCAGGGCTACTGCTACGACGGCGGCCTGGTCGAGATCTCCATCGACGGCGGACCTTGGGAGACGATCACGCCCGACGGCGGCTACCCCTACCGGGTACGCGAAGGCGGCACGCCGGGGCCTTTCCCCGCCGAGACGCCGGTCTTCAGCGGTGAGCACGACTGGCAACAGGAGTGGTTCGACCTGAGCGGCTACACGGGGAGCGCGCGCCTGCGCTTTGCCTTCGGCAGCGATGGCGCAGCGGCGGAGGAGGGCTGGTACGTCGACGACATCGTGCTGGTACTCGAGGTGTCGGGAGCCGAGGACGAGGGTCTCGCGCGAACGCTGCATCTGTTGCCGGCGCGCAACCCCTCGATGGGCGCCTCGGCGCTGCGGCTCGATCTGCCGTCGCGCGCACGCGTCCGTGCCGAGGTCTTCGATGCCACGGGACGCCGCCTCCAGACCCTGGTCGACGAGACGCTCCCCGGCGGCCGACACGATCTCCAGTGGGATGGCCGT
>JAUVTV010000136.1 GCA_030601305.1 Candidatus Eiseniibacteriota bacterium
CCAGCGGATCTCGCGTCCGCGGGTTCGGTCTGCCCGGCACCCGAGACCGATCTCGTGCACTCCGGGCGCGCGTCCCCATTGCACCGCTTCCATTCGCGCACGCTCGACCGCGTTGTACACGCTGATCCGGTGGGAGACGGCGAAGCCGAGTACAGCCCGCACGAAGGCATCCGTGGCCCGCACGCGGCGTTCGTAGGGGGCGTACGGATAGGCCTCCGTAAGGATGCTGATGCACTGGCGCGTCTCGAAGTAACCGGTTCCGATGCGCGTGCTGATGCCGTAGGCGGCGATGCCCTCCGTGGGGTCGAGGGAGTTGACCGGCCAGCCGATCCGTCGGCAGCGGAAACCGCTTTCATCCATCGCGCGCACCACGTAGGGAATCAGCTTGTCCCGCACCAGTGGCCCGCGGACACCCGGAAAGGTCGGGTTGACCGACGGGCTGAAGAGCATGTCGTACTGGTGCCCCATGCCGTCGTCGGTGTGGAGATCGATATAGATGTGCGGCTGGAACTGGGCAGCCAGGCGGACGAGCGCCTGGCACTCGGGGCTCTCCAGCTTGGCGTAGTCGCGGTTGAGGTCCAGCCCCAGCGCGTTGCGCCGCGTTCCGTATCCGCTCGCGGGGCCGTTCTGCGTGAAGCGATTGTACAGGCTGTGGCGCTCGTGGCCGTCGACGTTGAAGATGGGAACGAGGACGAGACGCAGATGGTGCAGGATGTCGATCTCCCGTCCCCGGGCGATGTCGCGTAGGAGCATGAGGAGCGCGTCCTTGCCGCAGATCTCGCCCGAGTGGATCCCGGCCGTGATGAGCACGACCGGCTTGTGGCTCCCGTCGTCCCAGCCCCGGTGCGGACCGCTGCGATCCCAGACGAAGACGACCGGCAGGGGGAGGCCCTCGGTGGAGAATCCAAACGAGGAGACCTTGATGTGCGGGCAGTCCGCGGCCAGGTCGTGCAGGTACGCCATGGTCTCCGCGTAGGTCGGCGTGTCCTCGAAAGCCGCCAGCTCGGCCGGCGTGAGATCCGCATCGGGGGTGCTGCCTTGGGCCACAGACAGGGGCGGGAAGGGTGCGGTCAGCAGGCAGGGTGCGAGGGCGAACAGGATGCGCGCGACGCGCAGCGCGATTGGGTGCATCGATCCTCCGCTAGCCGTCCTGCGGGAAGTACTCGTCCCCCATGGGCGCCAGGTTCTCGAACCGCGTGTACTCGCTCAAGAAGGCCAGACGAATGCTGCCGGTGGGCCCGTTGCGGTGCTTGCTGATGATGATCTCGGCCTGCCCCTTGGCCTCTTCCTTGTCCGGCTTGTACATCTCCTCGCGGTAGATGAAGGCCACCATATCCGCATCCTGCTCGATGGCTCCCGACTCGCGCAGGTCGGAGAGAATCGGGCGCTTGCTCTCGCGCGACTCGACGGCGCGTGAAAGCTGCGAGCCGGCCAGCACCGGGATGTTCAACTCCTTGGCGAGCGCCTTGAGGCCCTGGGAAATCTGCGAGATTTCCTGCTGGCGGCTTTCGGCGCCCTGCACACCGTGCGCGAGCTGTAGGTAGTCGACGACAATGAGGCCCAGCCCATGGCGCGCCTTGAGCCGCCGCGCCTTCGCGCGCATCTCCATCAGTCCCACGGCGGGCGTGTCGTCGATGAAGATGGGGGCTTCGCTCAAACGCGCCGCGGACTGCGTCAGAAGCGGCCACTCGCTTTCCTTGAGATATCCGGTGCGCAGACGTTGAGCGGGAATGCGCGCGTGCGAACAGAGGAAGCGCTGCACGACCTGCTCCTTGGACATCTCGAGGCTGAAGATGCCCACCGGGATCTTGCTGTCGATGGCGACGTACTCGGCGATGTTGAGCATGAGGCTGGTCTTGCCCATCGACGGACGGCCCGCGATGACGATCAGCTCCGCGGGCTGGAAGCCCGAGGTCATGCGATCGAGATCGGTGTACCCGGTGGCGACCCCGGTGACTGCACGCTTGTTCTCGTAGAGCTCTTCGAGGATCTCGAAGGTGCCCTTGAGGATGTCCTTGAGCGGCTGGAACTCGCGCTTCAGGCGCGCCTGGCTGATGCCGAAGAGCTGTTGTTCGGCGCGGTCGAGGATCTCGGTCCACGGCTCCGCCGCCGCGTAGCTCTGTTCGATGATCGCGCCCGAGACCGAGATCATCCGCCGCAACACGGCTTTCTCGAGCACCAGGCGACCGTGGAACTCGACGTTGGCCGCCGAGGGAACGCTGTCGAGCAGACTCTGCAGAAAGGTGACGCCACCGGCCCCATCCAGTTCACCGGCGCGGCGGAGCTCCTCGGTCACCGTGATCAGATCGGCCGACTCGTTGCGCGCACTGAGGGCCGAGATCGCGCGGAAGACCTTGCGGTGTGCCTCGCGGTAGAAAACGCTCTCGTCGAGGATTTCCTCGACCTTGTCGATGGCGCCCGGGTCGAGGAGCATCGAGGCGAGCACCGCGCGCTCGGCGTCGAGGTTCTGTGGCGGAATGCGCCCTGGCTCCCTCGGCGCGGGGGCACCTGCGCCGGGCTGCTCGCGTACGACCTGGGTCAGTTCTCTTCTCTCCATCTCTCTCGCTCACGGGGCAGCGCGCGGCTGCCTATTGTGCCCCGAAGAGGTCTCGGCTGGCGACCTGCGGGCGGCGCGCCGGCGTCTCCGCCGCCACGACGTCCTTGGCCACCGCCGCCATCCCTTCGTCGAGCAGTTTGCGCAGGAGCTGCACGTCCTCCCAGACAGTGCGCTTCAGCCCCGGATTGCGCAGCAGCGCCGCGGGGTGGTACGTCGGCAGGAGCGGCGTGTCGTGGTAGCGGAAGACACGGCCGCGCAGCTTGCCGATCGGGGCCTTGCTCTCCAGGAGAAGCTGTGTGGCGAAGAGGCCCAGCGTGCAGATCACGCGTGGCTTCAGGATCTCGAGCTGCTTGAACAAGTAAGGCGAGCAGGTTTCGATCTCGACCGGCAGTGGATTGCGGTTCTGCGGAGGACGGCACTTGAGCACGTTGCAGATGTAGACGTCCTTTCGGTCAATGCCGATCGCCGCGATGATCTTGGTCAGCAGTTGACCGGCGCGGCCCACGAACGCTTCGGCCTGGGCGTCCTCGTTGGCCCCCGGCGCCTCGCTGATAAAGACCAGCGGCACCGTGCCGGTCCCCGAGTTGAACACCACGTTCGTGCGCGTTTCGTGGAGCTGGCAGCGCGTGCAGGCTTCCGCCTCGCGCTTGAGGGCCGCGAGCTGCTTCTCCCAGTCCGGAGCGCGACCCGTCGCCTCCGGGGGGGGCGGGAAGGTCGGTTGCTTCTTGGGCGCGCGGGGTGCTGTCTCGGCTGCCGGGGGACGCCGGCGGGCCGTGCCGGTCGGTTCGGCCGCCGGAGGACGTCGCCGGGCAAACGCGGCCGGCCCGGAGCTGGGGGCCGGTCGGTGCGGCGCGGCGGGTTGGGCCGGGGGTGTGAGGAACCGGCGCACCGCCTCATTCCACTCGGGTTCCGGCCAACAGAGGATCCCGCGGTCCAGTTCGCCCTCGATCTGCAGGGCAAGCTCCCGAAGAATGCGCGCTCTTTCCATGGACGTGATCCTCTGGGCGCCGATCCTAGCTCGGATGGGTCTCCTCGACCGTCGGCAAAAACCCGCACAGCCGTTCCGCGCGTCGGACGATCTCACGGGCCGCCTCCCGCTTGGTCTGCGCGGGCAGCTGCGCGGCATCGCCCTCGGGTGTCAGCAGCGCGACGCGCGTCGTATCGCCGCCGAACGCCGAATCCGCGCGCGTGGCGTCATTGAGCACGATCATGTCGAGGCCCTTGGCTTCCAGCTTCTGGCGGGCACGCGCGTCGCCATCCGCACCGATTTCCAGGGCGAAGCCGATGGTGATCGCCCCGCGCTCCCGTCTCTTGGGACCCACGGCGGCGAGGATGTCCGGATTCGGCACGAGATCGACGCTGAGCGCCTTCTGCCCCGAGGGGAGCTTCGCGTCCGACACGACCTTCGCGTGGTAGTCGGCCACCGCGGCGGTCATCACGAGCAGGTCGGCCTCCGCCTCGTGGGTCTCGACGGCGGCCTGCATTTCCTCGGCGGTCGTCACCGCGATTCTCTCGACGCCGAGCGGCAGCTCGCAGCGCAGCGGACCGGCAACTAGCGTGACGAGATGCCCGCGATCGCGCGCCTCCGCGGCGATGGCGACGCCCATCTTCCCGCTGGAGCGATTCGAGAGAACCCGGACCGGATCGAGCGGCTCCTCGGTCGGGCCAGCGGTGACGAGCACGCGCAGCCCATGTCGGCGCTTGAGCAATTCCCGCACCACCGCATCCACGATCTCGGTGGGTTCGGCCATGCGCCCGGTGCCGGTCTCCCCGCAGGCTAGAGCCCCTGCGGCGGGACCGACGAAGAGGTAGCCGCGTCGCCGCAGCAGGGCGACGTTCTCCTCGACCGCCGCGTTCTCCCACATCTGGACATTCATGGCGGGCGCGAACAGGACCGGCACGGAGCTTGCCATGATCGTGGTCGAGAGAAGATCGTCGGCGATCCCGTGGGCCACCTTGCCGAGGATATTGGCCGTGGCGGGCGCCACGACCATCAGATCCGCCCTACGGCTGAGCGCGATGTGGTCGATGCCCACCTCGCGCGACGGCTGCGACTTCCCCCACGAAGACACATCCAGGCTCGGGGGCGTTGCATCCAGGCTCGGATCGAAGAGGTCCAGGGCGACGCGGTGCTCCGAGAGCGTCGCCAGCGCATGGGCGGACATCAGGCGCGTTGCCGCCGCGGTCATGGCCACCTGCACGTGGATGCCCATCTGGCGCAGGAGCCGCACGATCTCCGCGGCCTTGTAGGCCGCGATGCCGCCGGTCACTCCCAACGTCACCGTGCGGCGAGCAAGCGGCGCCGTGGACTGCTGCGCAGCCATCCACCCGTCCTCAATCCTTCTCGGTTTCTTTGTCGGTGTCGTCAGCGGGAGGGGGAACAGCCGCCTCGTCCTCCGACGGGGGGGTTCTGAAGAGCGTCTCGCGGGACGTCTCGGGACTCGGACCGGGCTCGGCCTCCGGGGGCGCGCCGCGTGCGGGAAACACGCCCTTCACCTTGCCCTCGGCAACCCGCCTGATTGCCTCCATGGCGATCTTGCTGTCGACCTTGATGCCCTTGCGGCGGATCTCTTCGTTGAGTCTCGTCGCCTCCGCAGCCGCGAGCATGACGCGCTCGTACTTGTTGCGCAGCTCGGCGACCCGCTCATTGTTTTCTTCCGGCTCCGTGGCCTCGGTCCGGCCCTCGGTTTCCTCCGCCATCACGATATACGCCTCCCCTGAAGCATGGTGACCTTCCTCGGGTCTTCGGCTTGCGGCTGTTTGCCAGGTTCGCCAGGCAGGACGGCCCGCGCACCGCCGCGGTGTCCTGCAGCGATACATCCAACGTGATCATAGACGTTGCGCCGGGCGGTTGGGCAGCTATTTCTTCGGCATCTTGAGACCCCGGGTCGTGCGGCTGGTTTCAGCGCGCAGGATCGACAGGAGCCGCTGGGTGCAGTCCTTGACCTCGTCGTTGACCACGACGTAGTCGTACTGCGGCGCGACGGACATCTCCTGGCAGGCTACATCCAGGCGTTCCTGGATCTCCTCCGGGCTGTCCGTGCCACGTCCGCGCAGCCGCTCCTCGAGCGCCTCGATGGACGGGGGCAGCACGAAGATCAAGATGGCGGCCGGGTAGGCGCTCCGGATGGACAGCCCGCCCTGAACGTCGACGTTCAGGACCACCCAGTGTCCCCGCTTGAGGGCCTGGTCAAGACTGGACTTGGGAACCCCATACCAGTGACCGTGGACCCGCGCGAACTCCGCGAGTTGGCCGCGGTTCTTCTTTTCCTCGAACTCCTGTTCGCTGAGGAAGATGTAGTCGACATCCTGCTGTTCGCCCCGCCGCGGGGAACGGGTCGTGGCCGTGATCGCCCGCTCGAGGCGGCCATCGGAAGCCAGGAGCTTCTCGACCACCGACGTCTTGCCCGTTCCCGAGGCACCCGAGATCACGATGGGGA
>JAUVTV010000202.1 GCA_030601305.1 Candidatus Eiseniibacteriota bacterium
GAAGTTCCCACACGCCGCGTAGACGATGTCGGAATCCGTCGGGTGGATGCGCAGGTCGGTTCCCATGAGGACGTCCAGCTTGAGTGTCCAGGTCGCGCCGGCATCGTCGCTGCGGTAGATGCCCTCCGTCGTTGCGGCATGCACGATGTCGTGGTCGTCGGGATCGATACGCACCGACCACACGCCGCGGGTCTGTGAGTAGGACCAGTCGAGGCTCTTGGTCCAGGTCGCGCCGCCGTCGGTGGTCTTGAGAATCCCGATGCCGTAGCTGCCGCGCGTCGTGCGGATGACCGGGCCGCCGATCGACTCCTGATAGGGGTAGACCTCGCCGGTTCCGATGTAGATCACGTCGCGGTCATCGGGCTGGATGGCGATCGTGCTCACCCCGAGGACGGGATAGCCGGTCTCGACGTAGTCCCAGGCGTCGGCACCCACGCCCGCGGTCGTTGAGCGCCACAATCCGCCGCTGGCAGCTCCGACGTAGATGATGTCCGGATCGACCGGATCGAAGGCGAGCGCCAGCGAGCGGCCGGCCATGTTGACCGGCCCGAGCGTCTCCCAGGGCGCGACGAAATCGTCGATTCCGCGGCTCCGGCCGCGCATCCGTTGCGTGTGCTCGTAGGCCAGATAGAAGCCGGCATCGGGAACCACGTCGTGCGGATAGGCGCGCTGCGCGGTCCAGTCCTCGAGGGCCTGGAGTGCGCCGCTGGTCTCCTCTTTCGGGCTAATCGCCTTGTTTTCAATGGGTTGCTGTCGGAGCAAATGGGACGCCCCAAAAGCCACCACAGCCGTCAGGACGAGAAAGATAACCGCGGGACGGATGTGCCTGGACATGATTCCTCCTCTCGGGGGGAAACTGACGAACGCAGAGCACTGTAATTGTAGCACCCAAACGGTCCAATCGGTAGCTGTAGGGTGAGTTGAGCCCGCGAGTCGATTCGCCGCCCCGAAAAAAGGCCATCGGAATCCCCCACGCCTGTTGAGAATTGACAAGGACTCGCCGAAGACTCCAACATCCCGGCCGGGTCGCCTGCCGCGCGAACCTTTTGGATTGCGAAGGGTGGGCACGATGTTGGAGGAACATGACCATGTCCTATTCGACCGTTGAAACACGGGAAGTCGACCTGCCGCGTCTGTTGACGTCCACGCAGCGCCTGTACGCGCGCATCGACGATCTGCCCGCGCTGCTCGACGTTCTCGCCCAGACGATGATCGAGCTGCTCGAGGAAATCGGTCCTGAGCACATCGCGGCGCGGCACGTTCTCAGCAGCGTCGGTCTGATCTCGCGGAACAGCCACGAGGGGGTCTTCCGCCCGCTGCGGTTGAAGGGGCGCCCCGATCCCGAGGAGCTGCGCAACTTCGTCGAACACGTCGGCCCGGGCGACTCCGAGCACCCCACGGGCGTGATGGGTTGGAGTGTTGCGCGCCGCACCGTGGCGTTGCGCGACGGGCACGAATGGCTCGTCGCCGAGCGCGACGATGAGCACGACTGCTGGGCGCCGCTCCGTCCGGCCAGTCCCGACGAGGCTCGCGAGATGCAGCACGCATCCATTGCCGCCTATCCCAGCCTGCGGTCGCAGCTCGCGGTGCCGCTCCTCGATCCGGAAATCCGTGGGCAGGCACGCCCGCGAGACGCCATCGGGATCCTCGACATCGAAAGCGACGAACTGCTCCCGCGACGCTTCTGCGAACTGATGCTCAGCCTCAGCACGTCGGTGGGCCATCCCCTGCTCGCCGCGGTGCGCATGCGCGACTTGCGGAAACTGTCGCAGCGTCTCGCCGCACCGCTCTCGCGCACCCTGGTGGCGCGGACGCTGCTGGAGGCGACCCTGCCATATCTGCCCCACGGGCGGCGTCACGGTGTGGTCGCGCTGCGCGACTCGGGCGCCGAGGATCGCTGCATCGTGGAAGCGATGACGACCGGCGGTCTCCGCGAAGAACTGCTCTCCGACTACCGCGCCGGACGGCTCAACCTCTCGACGCGCGAAGGGATCTGGGGTGAGGCGATCCGCACGCGCCGGCCGCTCTACCTGCCCGATCTCTCCCGGGCATCGCGCGAGAAGCACCAGCAGTTTTGGGGCGACACCCAGAGCGCGCTGGTCATCCCGCTCGTCTCCGGGCGCAGCGAGGTGCTCGGACTGCTCGGCCTGGAAAGCGGCGAAACCTCCTACGCGTTCTCTATGCAGGACAAGGCCTTTGCGGAGATGGTGGCCACGCTGGCCGCGGTGGCGGCCGCGGGCATCGAGGAGGCGCGCCTCGAATACGCCGAGGCGGTGCGCATCCCGGCTCTGCTCGAGCGCATGCGGCGCTCCACGCTGACCGAGGTCCCTGAGGATCAGATCGTGCGGATCAACGCCATTTGCCGGGCGCTGGTCAAACACGGCTTCATGTTCCACAAGGCAGCCGAAAGTTGCCGCATGACGGTGCACATCCTGCGCGAGTACACTTCCCGTTCACCCCGCATCATCGACGTCGAGGTGTTGCGGGCGCTCGCGGCACGCCGCGAGGAGTCGCTGCGCGCAGCCCCCGGCCGCCCCGACTGGGAAACCTAGCCCGGGAGAAGGTATGACCCCAGGTGCTGACCGGCCGGTGAGTCTGCAGGTCTGCGAGGTCTACGCCAGCATCCAGGGTGAAAGCAGCCGGAGCGGTTGGCCGTGCGTTCTCGTGCGTCTTGCGGGCTGTCCC
>JAUVTV010000028.1 GCA_030601305.1 Candidatus Eiseniibacteriota bacterium
TCCCCAGGAATGTGCGGTTGGGCGAGGCGCCCAGCTTTGGAAAACCCGCGGTGCTGTACGATCCATCATGCGTCGGCACCACAAGCTACACAAACCTAGCCAAGGAAATGACCAGCTATGACGAGGAAAGCACTTGGCCGCGGCCTGAGAGCGCTCATCCCTGAGATGCCGGCGCCGGCTGAAGGTTCGGAGGAAGCAAAGAACGACGGGCCCTTGGGGCACGAGCCCAACGGTGACAGAGGTAGGGTCGCCTCACCGGAGGAGCGGACTGCGCCGCCGCCCGCGGGCTCTCGAGAGATCCTCCACTATCTCACGCCGGAGGAGATCGTTCCCAATCCGAGGCAGCCCCGAACCGATTGGCCGCCGGAGTCTCTCGAGGAGCTGGCCCGCAGTATCAAGACCAGGGGTCTCTTGGAGCCGATCATCGTACGCCCCAGCGGCTCCAAGTACGAAATCATCGCCGGAGAGCGGCGCTGGCGAGCGTGTCGCATTGCCGGACTGGGCGAGATCCCATCGCTCGTCCGCACGATGAGCGACCATGAGAGCCTTGAGACCGCCCTTGTGGAGAACATTCAGCGATCCGACCTCAATCCGATCGACGAAGCCCGCGCCTACAAGGTGCTGGCAACTGAATACGATCTCACCCATGACGACATCGCCAAGCGAGTCGGAAAAGATCGTTCCACAGTCACGAACGCCCTGAGGCTACTGAAGTTGAACGACACCATCCTGGTCTATGTTTCACGTGGAACACTCTCGGTCGGGCATGCCCGGGTGCTCCTGAATGTACCCGAGGACCAGCAGGATGCCATTGCCCGGCGAATGGCCGAGGAGGGTTGGTCGGTCAGGCAGGCAGAAGCCTGGGCGCGTCGTGGAGTGAAGGGTCGAGCCGCGCGTTCACGGTCCGGATCCCGAGGCCAGAGAAAGCCAGCATACCTCATCCAGATCGAGGAACAGCTCTGTGAGCACCTCGGGTCGGAGGTCCGAATCCGAGCCGGCCGGCGGGGCGGCCGTATGGAGATCCGCTACCAGGACGACGAGGATCTGAGCCGCCTCCTGGAGCTCCTGGGTGTTGTGGTGGTTTGATCTGACCCAGGTAGGCTCGTAAGCCTTTATATTGCAAATCGTTACAAGAGAGATCGACGATCGGCCCGAGGTCGCCCCGCTGGGTATGACGGGCCGCCAAGCCGGCGAGGCATGGATGCAGTCGCACGACCAAGAACGCACGGGGAGACCCCCGCGGCGAGCCCGAGAGGCTCTCGACATCACCATTGCGTGGACGACGGGCGCACGAACGCTGCAATTCCGCATTCCAAAGTATCTCGCAGTTGTTGCCGTCTCAGCCCTGGCGCTCTCCATCCTTGTCTTCATTGCCGCTGCCGTGCTCTTCGGGCAATGGCTGGAGGAGACGGAGACATCTAACCAATTGCGAAACGAAAACTTGCACATGAAGCGCCAGCTGGCACAGATTGGCGAGCTCGAGGGCTGGATGGCCCAGATCGATTCCACTCGTAGGGCCCTGCTGCAGCTCGTCGGCGTGGAAGAGCCCCCTGTTGACCCCATCCTTGAGGCGCGCGCTAATAGGTCTGGAACTGGGTCCATAGCAAGAAGTTATCGTCGCGTTGAGCCGGGAGGCAGGCTCGCGGAAGGAGATCTGGAGACCATCCTTGGGGAGTTGACCCGCGTGCCCCTGTCGGGGCCGCTGACGCGCCGTTTCGGGCCTGTTGGAGGGCCGGGCGTCTTCCACACGGGAACGGATATCGCGGGTGAAACCGGCACACCCGTGCTGGCCGCGGGCGAGGGCGTTGTCTCATTCGCGGGCTCAGAAGAAATCTTCGGGCGGGTCATCGTCGTTGCCCATCGGCACGGCATCGAGACGATGTACGGCCACAACGATCAGATCTTCGCCCGGGTCGGGGATTTCGTGTCAGTGGGTCAACAGATTGCCACGGTGGGGAATACAGGAATCAGCACAGCGCCGCACCTCCACTTCGAGGTGCACTGGGGGGGGAAAGCCGTCGATCCTTCGCTCGTCTTCTCAGAGTGGCAAGTGCCCAACTCACCACTTGACGCAGATTCCTCGGAGGCGTCTTACTAGGCGGGTAGGTGGGTCGCCGGGGCGCGCCGCCCGGCGCGGGCCCCGCTTCCAGAGGAGGTGGAAGATGTTCGGAAAGACCACTTCGCAGCCCGCGGTTTCAAAGCGGACCGATCGCCACGCGCAGTCATTCCTGCAGGGCGGCGTGCGACTCGAGGGAGACATGCACGTCGAGGGAGACATGCGCGTAGAGGGCGTGGTCCACGGCTCGGTCACGACGACCGGGGTCCTGATGATTGGTCCCGGGGCCTCCGTCGACGGTGAGATTGAGGGAGTCGAAGTGGTTATCCGAGGGCAAGTTGCGGGTATTATTCGGGCCTCGGGGCGAATCCACCTCTCGGGCAGTGCGAAGGTGAAGGGCGACCTGTACTGCCAGTCTCTGGTGATCGAGGAGGGAGTCTTTTTCGAAGGTCGATCGCACATGGGCGAGACACCGCCCGCCCGGGCGCCCCGCCACGAGAAGAGTGGCCTCACGGACAAACCTCAGCCTGATCGTCCCGGGCCACTGGCCAATGCCAGAGAAATCCGCACCCCGACCGGGACGGGGGTCCCAACTCCTGAAAAAACCATAAGTTCCATGGGAGATTCGCAACCGGGCCTCGTCAAGACCGGCGCCGCTGTCTCTGCTCCGGACACCACCGCCGCTCGCTCCGGGAAGCCCACCCAGGAAGGTGCCGGGCGCCGCCTTACGTGACCTCGGGTGCCCCCAGGACGCTGTTCTGGGGAAACGTGTTGAAAACTTGTTTGATCTCGCAACCTACATAGGTATAATCAATTACAAGGTCATCTTCGCGCATATACTGAGATTGTCCACATTGACTTTCCCACCGGCGGGGCATTGAGCGAAGGTCAATCCAGCCGGCTCGCGCGGTACCCACGACGGGTCGACCTCGCACAACACGCGCCACGGGGCTGTGCTCCAGCTCACGTCCCGGGGCGATGCGAGGCGCGCCAGACCCCCGCACCACCCGCTCTTTCAATTGACACTCGAAGCAGGGTGTATCTAGACTGCAAAGTTAGTCTTCGCCAAGAAGATGCGGCTGTGGGTCGGCGGGCGAAAGTGCCTCCCGTCGCATGCTTCACGGCATGTGGCAGGGTCGGCATACCCGCGAACAGGGGCCTATACTTCCTCTGCGGCGACAGGGGACGGCGGGCATAGGTGTACCCGCGGGTGGCGGCTAGCGGTATCGGTTATGGACTTGTGCAAGAGGTGCGATTCATGCGCATGAGAGCGACGGTCTTCTTTGGGTTGGCCTTGGCAGTTGCAGCCCTTGTCTTCCTGGGTGGCGGCTGTTCGGAGGACGAACCTGTCAGGGTGGATGAGATGCCACCGGTGGTACAGATCCTCAACCCGATTGCCAGCGACCAGCCCATCATCCAGGTGACCGACAGTGTCACCATCGTCGTGGCGGCCGAGGACGAGAGCGGCATTGCATACGTCGAGGTTTGGTGTTCTTTCCACAACGACACGACCGCAACACAACTCGGCGTGGTCGATGAGCCCGACAGCAGCGGTCAGTATAGATACTTTTGGATGACAGCCGGTTTTGACAACGGTGCCGAGGGCGTTCTCTGGGCGACCGCGGTGGATGGCGTTGGCAACAAGGGCCGCAACCCGATCGACACCTCGATTCGTGTGATCAACTCCGAAGACGTGGGCCCGCCGGTTGCGGACTTCTTCGTCGTGCCGAGCCAGGGTACCGTAGACATCCTGTTCACTTTCGATCCCTCGCCGACAACCGACGATCTCGCCGACCTCGGGGAAATCGTCGTGCGCTGGGATTTCAACGGGGACGGCATCTGGGAGATCGACACCACGGACAACAAGACCGCCCAGGATCGCGTGACGTATCAATTCTCCGCGCCGGCCAACTACTTGCCGAAGATGCAGGCCTTCAACGACTACTATCCCGCCGGCTCCAACATCGCCGAGCGACTCTTGATGGTCACGCCCGAGTTCGGTGAGCCCAACCCACCCGAGGGACAGGAATACCTGCGCATTCCAGCCGGTGTCTATCCCCTCGGGGTGGTCCGACTCGGTGAGGGGCAGGGGACGTCCTACGACAATCGCGAGCTCGTGGACGACACGCTGTATGTGAGCGTGTCGAGCGACTTCAACATCGATAAGTACGAGGTGACGAATGCGCTGTACGTCAACTACCTCAATCAGGCGCGCAGCGAAGGCGAGATCGAGTACATCTCGCAACAGCGCATCGTGGTGAATGTGGAATCCCAGGACCATTTGATCACGCTGGACGGTGCGGCCTCGCGCATCCGCTATGCCAGCGAGCAGCTTGGATTCCTCGTCGGCGAGGAGTATGTGCAGCATCCGGTGACCGGCGTTACCTGGCGTGGTGCCCATGCCTACGCGTCGTACTATGGACTGCGCCTGCCGAGCGAAGTGGAATGGGAGATCGCGGCGCGCACGAACCACATCGACACGAACCTCGAGCCGCGGTACATCTATCCATGGGTGCCGCCGGACACGATTGATGGGGCGTTCGCGAACTACCGCAACTCAGGCGATCCCTTCGAAGAAGAAGGGAACCAGCGCGCAACCACTCCGGTCGGCGCCTACAACGGCGGCTACATCGGGAGCTTCCCCACCAACGACGCCGTGGGTCCCTTCGACACCTATGACCAGGCGGGCAACGTCGCGGAGTGGGTCAACGATTGGTATGATGAGGCCGTCTATCAGGAACTCCTCGATCACTACCTGTCCACCGGAAGTCCGAAGACGGACCCGCGTGGACCGCGCGACGGCACGCACAAGGTCTACCGGGGCGGCAGCTTCTACTCGACCACGGACGAGCTGCGGATCACCCAGAGGCGAGCGACGCCCCCTGACGAGGTCTCGGCGCGGCTTGGGTTCCGCACGGCACACGCGGCGCTCAACTAGCCCACGCGTGGTAGGTGACCTTGCCGACTCCAACCCAGCAACCAAGCGCAGCGCGGCCGAATGACGGCCAGATGTTTCTGGCACGCTACGGCGTGGCCTTGGCCGTGCTCGTGTTCCTGGCGCTGGCCCTCTCGCTCTATATACCGTTCCTCTCGCAGTCGCCGACCATGGACGACCGGCCGGTCTTCTTTTCCAACCCCGTGGTGCGCGCCACTGATGGCGGCCTCCTGACAGCGCCCTTCTTCGCGGACACGTTCCGCCCCATCTGGCGACCACTCACCTCGCTCACGCTGCGCTGGAACTGGTTGCTCTGGCCGGAAGGGCGCGCGCAGGCGATCGCGGTCAATGTGGTCCTGCTCGTCATCGGAGCCGGATTGGCCGTGGCTCTCCTGCGCCGATTAGGAGTGAGCACACCGATCGCCGCAAGCGGCGTGGCGCTCATCCTCGTTCATCCGGTGATGGTCGAATCCGTCATGCGGCTCGCCGGAAGGAGCGAGCTGCTTGCCCAGGCGCTCCTGCTGGCGGCATTCGTGGGTTACGTAACGTGGGCGCAGACGGGACCGGCGAGCTCCCGACCCGTGGCGATCGCGCGCTGGGTCCTTTGGGGACTGCTCTTTCTCCTGGCCCTCACGGCGAAGGAGAACGCGCTGCTGTTGCCGTTTCTGGTGCTGGGCTACGAGCTGGTCGCGTCACCGGTCGACGCGCGACCGGCCCGCACCCGCCGCTGGATCACGGTGGGGATGGTCTCGCTTCTGGTGGTGAGCTCTTGGGCGGGATTCCGTGCGGGCGTGATACGCGGGTGGCCGCACGAGATCAAGCGCAACCCGACGCCCGACTACGTCGCCGCACTCACGGACGGCGAACGCCGCGCGCTCGCGCTGTCCTTGCCCGGCGTCTACGTCGCCATGATCGTCTGTGCGGAGCGGCCGCTGCCCAACTACGGGCACTTGCTGTCGCGCTCTCCCGAGGCGCCGCCCATCGAGCTGGGCAAGCCGCGTACGTTCGGCGTGCACACGCCGAGCCATGGAGAGGTCGCCGCCGGCTGCGCCGTGCTGGCAGCGGGGCTTCTGCTGTTCATCGCGGCGCGACGCCGCTGGCCCACGGTCGCCCTGGGCGGCTGGTGGTTCAGCGTGACGCTTCTCGCCGGGCTGCCTCTGCTGAAGACCAACGGGCACGTCGCCTCCGGACGACACCTCTTCTTGCCGCTCCTCGGGCTGCTGATGATCCTCGGTCCCCCCGTCGAAAAGCTCTTGCGCAGCGGCGCGGGGGCGATTGCGCGCCGCCGCGCGATGGGGGTTGGCGTCCTGACCCTGGTGGTGCTGATCCTGCTCGGCTTCGCGGCGCGACCCGTGGCGCGGGCATGGACCGAACATTACAAGCTCATGGCCTACCTCAAGGCGCATGCCCCCCGGACTCCGGAGGAGCCGCTGTACCGCGGGATGGTGGCCATCCAAGCGGGCGACTACGCCGGCGCGGGCCAGCAGATCGAGCGCAGCATCTCGCTCTTCCCCCGCAATCCCGGCGCCCTGCTCAACCTGGGTTTGATCCGCGCCCAGCAGGGCAACAGCAGCATTGCCGCTCGTGTGCTCGGCGATGCGGCCGTCGTCGCCGCGCTGGTCTACCCCGGCACGCGCCTCGAGTCCCGCGCACACATGGCGCTCGGCGCGGTGCGCCTGGAGCAGGACCTGGATATCGACGCCCATGCGGCCTTCCTGCGCGCCATCGAGGCCGACTCGACCAACATCGACGCGCTGATCCGCGCGGGGATGATCGAGATCCGTCACGTCGGTGGGGCGCGAGATGGGATCCGTCACCTGCGCAGCGCTCTCGAGCTGGACCACGCGGGGTTGCTGGGGCCACTGGGTGAAGAGGCGCGCGAACTCGCCGACCGCGCCGAGCGCACCCTCCAGCGCATAGAAGCCCGCGAAGGTCCGTATGATCTGCTGTTCAACGAGGAGCCGGAAACGCTCCAGCCGGGTGAGGGTATGCTGCTGCCGGAGTAGCCGTAACCTAGAGGCCGAGCGACCATGGGCTGGAGACGCGAACCTTGCCGCCGTGCGGCGATTCTCCTGCTTGCGCTGATCGCGCCGGCGCTCTCCGGGAGTGCGGGCGATTCCGACCTTCCCCCGCAGCTCCATGACCTGGAGACGCTGTCCCCGCACTCCGGCTGGCCCGTCTGGCTCAAGGACTATCACACGAGCACGCGCACGTTCGAGACCTCCGCGATCACCTACCTCGGCCGCGATCGCGAGATGCGGCGCTGCTTCTTCCTCGCCGACGATGTCGGCGTGCTGCACTTCTGCCGCATCGCCCAGGAGGGAGACACCGGGCGCGTCGACCTGAGACTCGAGCCGGTGCGCTTCCACCCGCAGTTCTTCGATCGGGTAGGCGACGTCGAGCGCTGGGATTTCGAGGCCTTGGCCCTCGACCTGCCGCCGGTCGCTGTCCGCGACGCACCTGTCCCGGACAGCCTCACCGGTTTCCTCTCGATCGAGGGACACGGCCCCGACTTCCTTGACCAGATGCGCATCCTGCACATCCGCCTCACGCGGGAGAACGAGGATGCCGATTGGGTGCTCGAATCCCTCGGCGACGCCATTCCCGATGCGCACTTCTGGGATGCGGCCGCGCGACCCAATCGCGGGATGGAGGGGCTGGCCGTGACCCCGCAGATCCTCTTCCTGGGTCTCGAGAGCCTCGAGGCCCGCGGCGACCTCAATCTCAAGGGGAGCATGCTCTATCTGTATGACCGGCAGGCCGGAACGGTCGCGCAGCTTCATACCTATCCGTTTCGGATCCATTCGATCTGCGGTTTGGAGGCGGTGGCGGACAGTGTTGTCGTGCTCGTCGACCGCAACCGGCAGTCCATCTTCGTGCTGCGCATGCGCGCCGGCGAGCCGGGAAGGCTGCGCGCGAGCTACCAGGTGCCGCTCGATCTCCCCGCCCCTGATGGATTTCGCTATGGAGTGCCCTCGGTCGAAGGCCTCACGGTGGACGACGCCGGGGACTTTTGGTGTGTCACCGATCCGTGGAAGGGGCACTATCGCCCCATGGGCGCGGCGCCTGAAAGCCTGCACGTCTACCTTGCGGCCGAGATGCCGATGATCTACCGATTCCCCGGTGGACCCGTCTGGGAAGCCGCGGGGCTGAGCGATCTGTGGCGCAAGCGATGAGGACCGAACGATGAACAAGCGAAGCCGAATCGGAGCATGCCTCGGCCTTCTGCTCACGCTGGGGCCGCCGCTTGCGGCGCGGGCCGCATCACCCGCCGCGGTCGTGGGCACGGAGGGGATGGTGGTGAGCGAGAGCTCCAAGGCCTCGCGCATCGGCGCCGAGGTGCTGCTCGCGGGCGGCAACGCGGTCGACGCGGCGGTGGCCGTTCACTTCGCCCTCGCGGTCACCTATCCGCAGGCCGGCAACCTGGGCGGCGGCGGGTTCATGGTCCTGCGCACGGCGGACGGTTCGATCGAGGCGATCGACTTCCGTGAAACCGCGCCCGCCACCGCGACGCGCGACCTCTTCATCGGCGCCGGCGGCAATCCCGATCCGGTGCTTTCGCGGACAAGCCATCTTGCCGTGGGCGTCCCCGGCTCCGTCGCCGGCATGGCGCTGGCTCACGAGCGCCATGGGACCCGGACGTGGCGCGAGCTGGTCGAGCCCGCCACGCGGCTCGCCGAGTCCGGGTTCATCCTGGATCGTTACATCGCGAACCACCTGTACGTCTACCAAGGTCGCCTGGGGCAGAATCCGGAAGCGTCCCGCATCTTCCTGCGCGACGGCGACTTCTACCAGCAGGGCGACTCGCTGCACCAGCCGGAGCTGGGAGAGACGCTCCGGCGGATCGCGCGCTTCGGACCCACGGAGTTCTACACCGGCGAGACCGCCGACTCGCTGATCGCGGAGATGGTCCGCGGCGGCGGGATCATGACCTCGGAGGATCTCCGCGGCTACCGCGCGAAGATCCGCGAGCCGCTCGTCGGGAGCTACCACGATCTCACCGTGCTGACCATGCCGCCGCCGAGTTCGGGAGGCATCGCGCTCTTGCAGATGCTGCACTGCCTGGAGGCGTTTCCGGTGGGACGTCTGGGAGCGGGGTCCTCTCAGAACTGCCACTTCCTAGCCGAGGTGATGAAACGCGCCTTCGCCGACCGCGCCGAGTTCCTGGGCGACGCCGACTTCACACCCGTGCCGGTCGAAGGGCTGCTCGAGAAGAGCTACCTGGACAGTCTCTGCGCGAGCATCGATCCCAACTGGGCGACACCCAACCTCCATGCGGGACCCGGTATGCCGCGGGGCGCGCAAGAGTTCTACAGTGCGACGGGTGGCCAGACGACGCACTTCAGCATCGTCGATGCGGAGGGGAATGCCGTCGCGGTGACGACCACGCTCAACACGAACTACGGCACCGGGATCATGGTGCGCGGCGCGGGCTTCTTCCTCAACAACGAGATGGACGACTTCGCCGCGGCGCCCGGGAGCCCGAACTACTACGGCCTCATCCAGGGCGAGGCGAACGAGGTGCGTGCTTTCGCGCGCCCGTTGAGCTCGATGACCCCGACCATCGTCCTCCGCGGCGATGAGCTGGCCTTGATCCTCGGCTCTCCCGGGGGACCGAAGATCATCACGAGCGTCCTGCAGACCCTCGTCAACGTGGTCGACCACGAGATGGACATCCAGGCGGCGATCAGCGCGCCGCGGATCCACCATCAGTGGGTGCCCGACACCCTGCGCATCGAGCCGGGCGGGATGACCGTGGATGTGTACCAGGCACTCGAGCGCAGAGGGCATGCCTTGGGGCGTTCAAGCGCGATGGGGTCCGTGCAGGGAATCCAGATCGTGCAGACCCCGAAAGGCCGCATGCTCCTAGGCGCGTCCGATCCAAGGCGCAACGGCCATCCGGTGGGGATCGTCCGCGGGCGTCTGGTGACGCGGTGACCTCCGACGCCCAAACCGAGCGCGAACAGCGGGAGCTTCTCGGCGTCACGATCAGGCCGACCGAGCAACCGCTGACCGTGCTGGGTCTCGTCGCCTGGCGAAAGCTTTGGTCGATGGGGAAGGGCGCCGGAGCTTCGGCCTTCATGCGCGGCTGGACCGCGCTCGCGGCCGCAGGTCACCGCGTACACCTCGTGCAGCCGTGCGAAGCCGGGGAAGAGGGCGAGAGCGAGTGCGGCGGCGTGCGCTTTCACAAGTACAAGGGGCCGGAGGTCTTCTCCGATCCCGCGCTCGCGCTGCCCGCCCGTCTCTGGTCGCGCGCCTGGCGCTACGAGTACTACCGGATGCGGGCACCCGGGAAGGCGCTGCATCTTGCGAACCGCATCGCGCCCGATATCGTTATCGCCTACGGCATCATGACGGCCCCCTCCGCGCGCCGCGTGGCGGGCCGCCTGGGATGTCCGCTCATCGGACGCTACTTCGGGAACACGCTCAGTCTCGCGCTCCACAACCGCCGCCGCTGGTACGGCAACTTCATGGAACGGATCGGGTTTCGCGTACCGGTGAACGCGATGATCCTGACCAACGACGGCTCGCCCGTGCTCGATGTGCTGCGCCGTCTCGAGGTCGACTTCACACCGATCCACTACCTGCGCAACGGGATCCCCGAAGATGTCTTCACGCCGGGGCCGCGGCCGGAAGCACTCGCGCGCAAGCTCGCGCTGCCGGAGAACGCGTTTGTCTTGATGTCGGTGACGCGTCTCGCGTCGGAGAAGCGGCTCGACCGTGTCATGCGGGCGCTTGCGGTCTTGCGGCGCGAGCGGCCCGAGGCGGTAGCGATTCTCCTGGGCGACGGGCCCGAGAAGCCGGCGCTCGAACGCCTGGCGGCCGAGCTGGGCGTTGCGGACGCGGTGCGCTTCCCCGGGCCGGTGCCCAACGTGGAACTGGCGCCGTGGTATCGGTTGGCGGATGTCGTCGTCTCGCTCCTCGATCGGACCAACGCGAGCAATCCGGTCTTCGAGGCAATGGCCTGCGAGCGGTGCGTCCTGGCGCTGGACGTGGGAACGACGAGCGAGGTCGTGCGCGATCGCGAGACCGGCGTGCTGGTGGCTCCCGATCGTGAGGCGGAGATCCCGCGCATTTTCGCTGAGCTGGCGCGCGATCCGGAGCGGCGTCATGCGCTGGGGCGGAAGGCGAGGCCGTTCATCCTGGACCTGTGCGGCACGGTCAAGACACGGCTGGAACGCGAAGTCGGAATCGTGGAAGAGGTGGCCCGCACGCGGGGTGTGGTTCGGGGGAATCTTCCGGAACCCACTCACACGAGCGCTTCCATCTCCTCCAGATAAACCTCCCGCGAGCGCTCCCATGACAGTTCCCCGCACCGCCGGCGAAGGTTTTCACCCAAGCGTGCGCGGCGGTCATCATCGTCCAACAACTCCTGGATGCTCTGCGCGAAAGCCTCCGCGTTCCCGGCCTCGCAGTACACGACGCAGTCTTCGTCGAAGTAGCGGCGTAGCTCGTCCAGAGCCGCAGCCACGACGGGCGTCCCCAGGGTGCCGAACTCGAAGATACGTGTGGGCAGGTTGGTGTTGTTGAACGGCGTGCTGCGCGAGGGAATGAGTCCCAAGTCCGCCTGCGAGATGCAGGCCGCCATCTCCTCGAGGGGCACCCGACCCGCATAGTGGATGGAGGCCTTCGCCGGTGTGTAGTCCAACCGCTCGGTGAGCTGCGGAAGATCGGGGCCCTCCCCGAGCATGACGAGGGAGACGTCGGGCTTCGCGGCGGCCAAGCGCTCGACGATATCGATGGCGATGTCCCAGCCGTTGTACCCCGCCAAGGAGCCGTTGAAGAGTAGCTTGGTCGCCGCGCCCGCCTTCTCCGGCGGTCGCACGTGGCGGAAGATGCTTTCATCCGCCGCGTTCAAGACAATGGCTACGCGCTTGATGCGCACGCCGCGCGCGGCGACCGCGGCGTGAAAACCCTCATTGGGGAAGATGACGAGATCCGCCACCCTAGGGATCAACTTCTCGAAGAGGCGAATGAGCGATGGGAACGGGTCCAGCTTGCGGAGGCCGAACTTGCTGGCGTAGACCTCGTACCCGAGGTCCATCCAGTCCACCACGATGCGCGTATCCCACAGCTTGGGCAGAATGCACACCAAGGACATCGCCTCGGGCATCGTGAAGATCTGCAGCACGTCGTGCCGCCGGGTTGCGGTGAGGTAGATGCCGGCGAAGAAACACCACACGGAATAGAGCGCGAACTCGAAGATGTAGGTGAGGCGGCCGGTCCGCTTGCGGACGATCGGCATGCGCAGGAACCGCACGCCGGGGATCGTGGGCTCGGGATAGTCGGGATCGGTGAAGGAGATCACGTCCACGGTGTGTCCGCGCGCCGAGAGGGCGCTGACTGCGCGACGCGCCCGTGGGTCCTGTCCGTAGGCCTTGTTGATGATGAGCAAGACCTTCACGTCGCGCTCCTCTTCGAATGGCGGCGCAACCGTTCGCGCAGAATCTCGAGCTGTTCGCGACGCATGCGGCGGCGGCACGTGTCGGGGATCGCCGGATCGGCCGGCAGCGTGAACCCGGCGAGGTATCCGCCCACGAAGGCCACCGATCCCATGAGTCGCGGCCGGTTGCCGAGCCGGTTGAACCCCTTGGCGAGACAATACCGGAACGGCATGCCCAGTTTCTGATCCCGGATGCCGTACCGAAACTGCGTCTTCAGCAGGTTCGTCCCTCGATGGCTGCCCATGCCCCGCGCGTGGTCGATGCGCGCATCCGGTGCCATGGGCGTCTGCCATCCGTGCTCCCGAACCATGAGCGCCGCCAGCACGTCGAGCCCGCCCCAGCGCAACGGCCGGTAGAAACCGATCCGCTCGAAACAGTCTCGGCGGAAGAACTGCGCGCCCCAGGTCGAGACCTGCGGAGCGGGCAGGAAGCGCCGGATGGCGTGTTCCGCGGGCTCGTGCAACCGGCCGACGGAGAGTCCCGCCTCCGGGTTCGCATCCATGAGCTTGCACAGCGTGGAGAAGCAGGTGTCCTCGGGCCGCATGTCCGCGTCCAGGATCCCGACGTACGCGTACTTCTCCTCGCGAACGGCCTCGTACGCGCGACGGATCGCCTCCGCCTTGTGGGCGAACGACGGTGCCGAACCGTTGCCGGCTGCGGGACCGGACCCAGAGATCGACAGAACCGAGATGAAGGCGTGCTCCTTGGCCCAACCGCGGGCCAGCGCCTCGGTGCCGTCCTGGGAGTTGTTGACGGAGATGACCCACTTGCGGGGAGGGTGGGTCTGCGCGAGGAGGGACGCGTGCAATCCCCCGAGGAAGGACTCCTCGTTCCGGGCAGCCGTCAGAACCACATAGTTGTCCGTCGCCATCGAGCAATATCCTCGCCAAGTGTTGACGCAACCTCAGGATAGGGCAGATGGGCCACACCCACAACCATCGTCGGCGGGTCACGCGCGGGGGCTCGAGCGCGGGACTGCGGTTGACACCCCGGAAGTGCCTCCATAGCATCAGGCCAAACACGCGCGAGGACCACACTTTGCGCGAACCTGGCCCGAGAGGGGGAACAATGGCAACCGGGACGCATACCGGCACCGGCCGGGCCGACGTCTTCCGCAAGTGCTACGACTTCAAGCGGGCCGATGAGGTCAAGGCGGCCGGGCTCTATCCCTACTTCATCCCCATCGAGGGGTCCGAGGGCACGATCGTCACCATCGACGGCGAGCCGAAGATCATGCTTGGGTCGAACAACTACCTCGGCCTGACGCACGACCCGCGCGTGATCGCCCACGCCGAGTCCATTGCCAAGCGGTACGGCACGGGTTGCACGGGCAGCCGGCTCCTGAACGGCACGCTCGACATCCATCTCGCGCTGGAGCGGGACCTCGCGGACCTGGTGGGAAAAGAGGCGGCGCTCGTCTTCTCCACCGGGTTCCAGGTGAACCAGGGAACGATCTCGACGCTCATCGGCCGCGATGACACCGTCATCATCGACAAGCTCGACCACGCGAGCATCGTCGACGGCTGCCAGCTCGCCGCGGGTCAGACGCTCCGCTTCCGCCACAACGACATGGCCGACCTCGAGCGCGTGCTCAAGAAGGCCGAATCGAACTCCGGCGGTAAGCTGATCGTCGTCGACGGGGTCTTCAGCATGGAGGGTGACGTCGCGGACCTGCCCGAGGTCGTCCGCCTCGCGAAGAAGTACCGCGCCCGGGTCATGGTGGACGAGGCCCACTCGGTGGGCGTCATGGGACCCACCGGCGCGGGCGCCGCCGAGCACTTCGGCTTGACCGACGACGTCGACATCCTCATGGGCACCTTCAGCAAGTCGTTCGCCTCGATGGGCGGTTTCGTCGCCACCGAGGCGAAGGTGATCGAATACGTCAAGGTCCACGCGCGCTCGATGATCTTCTCGGCGGCCATGGCGCCGTATGCCGTGGCCACGGTGCAGAAGTGCGTCGATATCCTGAAGACTGAGCCGGAACGGCGCGAGCGCCTGTGGCGCAACGCGGAATACTTAAAGGAGGGGATCCAGTCGCTGGGGTTCGACACCGGAGCATGCGACAGCCCCGTCGTGCCGGTGATCGTGGGCGAGGTCATGCCGACGTTCGCGTTCTGGAAGGATCTGCTCATCGCCGGCGTGTTCACGAATCCGGTGGTCGCCCCTGCCGTGCCGCCGAACAGCTCCCGCATCCGCACCAGCGTCATGGCGACCCACACCGAGGATCTGCTCTCCCAAGCGCTGGAAATCTTCAAGAAGGTGGGCAAGCAGCACGGCCTGATCTGATTCCACGAGAACGAAGAGGACCAAGAGCGTGTCGCTGACCATTGAGAGAGTCGAGGGAGGCGCGGCCCTTCATCGTTTTGTGACCTTGCCCTGGCAGGTCTATCGCGGCGATCCGCACTGGGTGCCGCCGCTCATCGGCGACACCAAGAAGATGCTCACCAAGCACCCCTTCCTGGATCACGCCGACGTCGCCTACTACCTCGCTCTCCGCGGCGGGAAGCCCGTGGGCCGCATCGCCTACATCCTCAACCATCTCCACAACGAGACCCACGACGAGAAGACGGCCTTCTTCGGCTTCTTCGAGGTCATGCCGGACGACGAGGCGGCGAAAGCCCTCTTCGATCAGGTCACCACCGTCGCGCGCGATGCGGGCATGGAGACCCTCCGCGGCCCGGCCAACTTCAGCAGCAACGAGGAGTGGGCGCTCCTGGTGGACGGGTTCGACTCGCCGCCTGCCGTGATGATGACCTACAATCCGCCGCGGTACATTCCCCTGCTCGAGCATCTCGGCTTTGCGAAGGCCAAGGATCTGCTGGCCTACTACCTGGACAATGACGTGCCGCCCGAGCGCCTGATGCAGCTTGCGGAGAAGATGGCTGCCCGCAAAGGCATCACGGTGCGCACGATCGACATGAAGCACTTCGCCGAGGACGTCAACAAGGTGCGCATCGTGTACAACCAGGCGTGGGAGAAGAACTGGGGCTTCGTGCCGATGACCGAGGCGGAGATCGCACACATGGCGAAGGAGCTGAAGCCGGTGGTCAAGCCCGACATCGTGTTCATCGCGGAGAAGGGCGACGAGCCGGTGGGCTTCGCCATGGCGCTGCCCGACCTCAACGCGGCTGTGCGTCACGCCAACGGGCGTCTCTTCCCCTTCGGCCTGCTCAAGATCCTGTGGTACGCGCGGAAGATCGACAAGCTGCGCGTCATCACCCTGGGGCTCCTCCCCGAGTACCGCCGGGTGGGGATCGATCAACTCCTGTACCTGCGCATGTTCGAAGGCGGCCGCAAGCTGGGGATGAAGAAGGGCGAATTCTCCTGGATCCTTGAGGACAACTTTCCGATGTGCCAGGCGCTCGAAAAGATCGGCTGCCGGGTGTACAAGACGTATCGCATCTACGAGAAGCCGATTGCGTAGCGCGGGGGGCGCTGTGAGCCGGACGGTGCTGGTCACGGGGGCAAGCGGATTCGCGGGCTCGCATGTCATGGACGCGCTCTTGGAAGCCGGGCACCCCGTGCGCGCCCTGGTCCGCACGACCAGCAACCTGCGTTTCATTCCCCAGGACAGGGTCGAGATGCGCACGGCAGACGTGCGCGATGCGGATTCCCTCGGGGCGCTCGTTGAGGGCGTCGACTGGGTTTTCCACTTCGGGGGTCTCACGCGCGCCCGCACGAGCGAAGAGTTCTTTCAGGTGAACACCACCGGGACGGGCAAGCTGGCGAGCGCGTTTGCGGCCCAAGCGCCGGAAGGCGCACTCTTCCTCTTCTGCAGCAGCCTCGCGGCGTGCGGACCGTCGCCGTCAGCCGGCGCGCCGCGCACGGAAGCCGATCCGCCGCAACCCATCACGCCCTATGGCGAAAGCAAGCTCGCCGCGGAGCGGTGGCTGGAACAGAACCTCCCCGCCCGCGTGCGCCAGGTGACGGTGCGGCCGGCGGCGGTTTACGGACCTCGCGACGAGGCCATCCTCGAGCTCTTCCGGTGGGCGCGCCGCGGCTGGTTGCCGCTGCCGTCGGCACGGGAGGCGCGGGTGAGCGTTGTTCACGCGCGCGATCTGGCGCGGGCGTGCCTCGTCCTCGCCGATCGGCAGGAGATTGGAACGTTCCACGTGAGTGACGGTGTCGCCCACAGTTGGGAGCAGGTGGGCGAGATCGTCGGGCGCGCGCTGGGGCGACGCTTGCGGCCGCTCCGCATTCCTCGGTGGGTCAGCTCGCTGGCCGGCGAGCTGGGTGAGCTGACGGGAAGCCTGAGCGGGCACATGCCGGTTGTCAACCGCGACAAAGTGCGCGATATTCACCAGCCATACTGGACTTGCGACTCATCGAAGGTGCAGAGGGCCGGGTTCACGCCGGCCATCCCGCTGGATGAAGGTCTGACCGAGACAGCCGACTGGTACCGCGAAGCCGGCTGGCTGTAGGAGTGATGCGTCATGGAGGCGGCGGGCCTGATGGAGCCGAAGCCCGTAGCGCGCGCACGGCGCGATCGGGGCTACTACCCCACCGATCTCGTGCTCCTCGTCTACGTCTTCCTTGCCGCGGCGCTCCTTCTCGTCTCGCCGCGGGAGATCCCAGGCAAGGCGCTTCTCACCGCCGGGTACGTGCTGGGGGCGATCGCGATCGCTGCGCTGCGCTTCTTCCCGCGCACCCGCCCCGCCCTCTGGCGCGGGGTCCGCGACTTGTACCCGCTGGCGGCACTGCCCATTTTCTATGGCACGCTGTGTCTCCTCAATCGGCTCGTCACCGTCAACTACTACGATGAGATCGTCGTGCAGTGGGAGCAGGCCATCTTCGGGTTCCAGCCCAGCCAGGAACTTTGGCACAGGGTGCCCAATGTCGTGCTGTCCGAGTATCTCCACCTGTCGTATCTGTGCTATCTCCCGCTGATTCCCGCGGTGCCCGTCTATCTCTACCTCACGCGCCAGTACGAAGGGTTCCGGACCCTCACGACCAGCGTTCTCACGGTGTTCGTCTTCTGCTATGTGGCCTTCATTCTCTTCCCTGTACAGGGACCCTTCCACCACTTCGGTCCGATCGACCCGTCGCTGAAGCCGGGGATCATCGCGTACGCGGTGGACCAGGTGGTGAAGAACAACTCGTCGCTCGGCACGGCGTTTCCCTCGTCCCATGTCGCCGTGGTGGTGACCATCTGGATGGCGAGCCGTCCGTACCTCGGCCGCCTCTCCTGGATCGTGCTGGCCGCGGCGGTCGGGATCTTCGGTGGCACCGTCTACGGCGGGTTCCACTACGCCGTGGATACGCTGGCGGGGCTGTTCGTCGGGCTGCTCTTCGGCTGGCTCGGGCCAAAGCTCTATACGCGGCTGCAGAGCTTCCTCAAGAGCCCGGGCGACGATCCCGCATGAGGACGCGCAAGGGGCACCCCTCACAGCACGGCGTCTTTCGGCAGAAGTGCTTGCCGACCCACACGAGTTGCGCGTGATAGTCGCTGTATAGAGCGGCATCCGGGGGAAGATGGCGGACAAAGAGCTGCTGCAAGCCGTGATACCCGATATCTTCCACCGCCCATCCGTGTCGCGTGACGATGCGCTTCGTGTACGCATCGACGACGAAGACGGGATGACCGAAGGCATAGAGGAGAATGCTGTCGGCGGTCTCGGGGCCGATGCCCCAGATGGAGAGCAGCTGGGGGCGCAAGTACTCGCACGGAGCGGCGGCCATGCGCCGCAGACTGCCGGCATACTCCCGGTCGAGGAAGGCGATGAACGCCTTCAGCTTGCGCGCCTTCTGGCGGAAGTAGCCCGAGGGGCGGATGGCGCGCTCGATCTCGGGGTACGGGGCTGCGCGCAACGCCTCGAGCGACAAGAGGCGGCTCGCACGCATCGCGCGGATGGCCTTCTCGACATTGGCCCACGCGGTGTTCTGCGTCAGGATCGCGCCGGTGATGATCTCGAGACGCGTCCGCCCCGGCCACCAGCCGAGGTGGCCGTTCTGATCGCGCAGGATCTGGTAAGCGCGGGCCAGCGTGGTCGCCATGCGCCTCTTGGGGACCGGGGTATTCATGGTGCGTGGGATTCTGACTGAAATGGCCGCATGGCAGGGTGGTGATCGTGTAAAGCGCTCTGTGTCATGCGGTTACAGACATGACCAAGGAGCACAGCAGGCAATGCCGCCCCGCACGTTCAGTCCCCCGGCGCGATGGTCGAAACTTCCAATGAGAAGGCGAGTTGTGCTCTACATTATAAAGGAGTTCTCGGCACGGTCGAGATGATCCGGGGACGGGATCAAGCGTGAGCGCCGAATTGCTACAACGGCCGGTGAGCCGGCCCGAAATGCGCCGGCAGCGTGTCCA
>JAUVTV010000214.1 GCA_030601305.1 Candidatus Eiseniibacteriota bacterium
TACAACGGCAATGTGCCGAACACGTCGATCATCACGAACCTGCCGGAGGATGTCTGCGTTGAGGTGCCCGTCTTCGTTGACAAGGCTGGCTTGCATCCGGTGCACGTGGGCCCGTTGCCACCGCAATGCGTCGCCCTCAACCACGTCAGCGTGATGGTCGAGGAGATGGCGGTCGAGGCTGCGCTGACCGGAGACCCGCGCCTGGTCTTCCAGTCCATCGCCTATGATCCACTGAGCGCCGCTGTGCTCTCGCTGGCTGAGATCAAGCAGATGGTCAATCAGGTGCTGCAACAGAACAAAGACCACCTGCCTCAGTTCAAGCACTTTGAGGCGTAGGCAGAGAGCGCGCGAGAGTAACCGCCTCGTCTTTGGTGCCCGGGCCCCGGAGGCATCTCCGCCTCGGGCGCCGTTCGCCGGATGGAAAGATTGACCCGTGCGTGAGATAGCGCGCGACCTGGAGCGCTGGCTGGCGGCCAGCGAGCGCATCGCCCTGGCGACGGTCGTGTATGCCAAGGGCCCTTCGCCGCGCGCGCCCGGCGCGCACATGGCGGTGTCGGCATCGGGGCAGATGGCCGGGTCCGTCAGCGGCGGTTGCGTCGAGGGGGCGGTCTTCGAGGAATCCGAGTCGATCCTCGTGGGCGGTCCGCCGAAGCGGTTGCGCTACGGCGTCACCGATGAGATGGCGTGGGAAGTTGGCCTTGCCTGCGGCGGGCCGATCGAGGTCTACATCGAGCCGCTGGTCGAGGTCCACGCCAGGGTGCTGAAGGCAGTGAATGCGGGTGAGACGTGCGCGCTTGCCACCTGGCTGGATGGGCGGGGACATCTACTGGCCTGGCCCGATGGGCGCCTTGACGGCGATCGGGCTCTCACCTTCGCGCTGGCGGACGCATTCCCCGGCCCGACCGTTGGGCTGCGCCGCGGCGCGGGGGGCGAGGCTTTCGTAGAACTCTTCGCGCCGCCGCCGGAGCTTGTCATCGTGGGCGCGGTGCATCTGGCGATACCCCTCGTCACGCTCGCGCAGACGATGGGTCACCGCGTGCGCGTCGTCGACCCGCGGCGGACCTTCGCCACGCGGGAGCGCTTCCCGAGCGCCGACGAGCTGGACCTTCGCTGGCCGCAGGATGCGCTGCGCGCTGAAGAGCTGGGACCCCAGCACGCCATCGTGATTCTCTCGCACGATCCCAAGTTTGACCTGCCCGCGCTAGAGACCGCGCTGCGGAGCAGGGTGGGCTACATTGGCCTGCTCGGCTCGTCGGTCACGCAGCAGAAGCGCTGCGAAGCGTTGCGGGATGCCGGGTTCGCCGAGGAAGACCTGCTGCGCATCCACGGTCCGGTGGGGCTGGACCTGGGCGGCAGGGGGCCGGCCGAGATCGCGCTGGCGATCATAGCTGAGATCGTCGCGGTGCGGCACGGCCGGGCGGGGCGTCCCTCACCCCGCGCGCCGAAGACGGCGCGTTGCCCCCTCTCCCACGAAGGGGGCGCGGCAGGAGCCGCGGCGCGCCGGGGCGGCGCGTTGGCAGAACGGAGTACCGTTCTGCGGAGGGGAGAGGTGTGCCCGGTGGCGAGGCCACCGGGTTAGGGATGAGGGGGTTCTCCGATGAGGTCGTACTCGAGCGCGGCGGTGATGCGCACAGGCGCAATCTCGCCCACCGGCAGTTCAGCCTGCACAAGCACGAGGCCATCGATCTCGGGCGCGTCGCGGTAGGACCGCCCGATGCTCAACCCCTCCGCCTGGCCCTCGACGAGGACATCGAGCGTCTGGCCAATGAGGGCCTCGTTCTTCGCCAGCGAGATGGGCTGTTGGAGCGCCATCAACCGCTCGCAGCGCTCCTCCTTCACCTCTGGCGGAATGTCATCGGGCACTCCGGCGGCTGGCGTTCCCTCCTCGTGCGAATACGCGAAAACGCCCACGCGGTCAAACTGCATGGCGCCGACGAAGTTGAGCAACGCCTCGAATTCGGCCTCGGTTTCGCCGGGGTAGCCCACCAGGAAGGTGGTGCGGATGGCTATCTCAGGCATCGCTCGCCGCAGTTCCTCTATCGCCCGTCGCGTGTCGTCCACATCGGCAGGGCGGCGCATGCGGCGGAGCACGTCGGGATGGGCGTGCTGAAGCGGGATGTCGACGTAGGGCAGAATCTGGCCGTAGCGGGCCATCGTCTTGGCCAGGGACTCGAGTTCGGGGCCCGGATAGGCGTACATCACGCGGATCCACGGCGCCAACGGCACGGCCCCCCCGAGCTGCGCCAGCAAGCTCGCTAAGCGGCGGCGCAATCCGAGGTGCGACCCGTAGCTGGGCGTGTCCGGAGAAAGAGGGACTAACTCCGGCACACGGTGGGCGCGCAACCGGGGG
>JAUVTV010000189.1 GCA_030601305.1 Candidatus Eiseniibacteriota bacterium
TCTTCATCTGGCACTAGCAGCTCGTGGCAGAAGTGCTCCGTCGCGCGAGAGCGCGGTATTTCGACCGGGATCGAGAGGGCGAGAACACAGGCGAATCCGTGGATTCGGCGAGTGTTCGCGACGATGAGCCCCGGGCGAAAGGCCCGCTCGCAGCCCGGATGACTTCGCGCACCGGCTGCCAGCCCGTGCGCAGCCCTAGCTCAGTTGGTAGAGCACGTGACTGAAAATCACGGGGTCCCCAGTTCGACTCTGGGGGGCTGCACAGGGTTTCTGTTTGCGCCTCTGGGTCGCCCCTGGGGGCCACTGCCGATGTAGCTCAGTTGGTAGAGCAGCTCATTCGTAATGAGCAGGTCTGCGGTTCGAGTCCGCACATCGGCTCGTACCCGGCCCCGGAGCTCTAGCGCCCGGGGCTGTTGTCTTGTCCCATGCCGCGTGGCGGGCAACGCCACAGTGGGTAGCAACGCCACAGCGGGTGGCGGGCGACCCCGCAGTGGGTGGCGGGCCGGAGGGCTGCACAGCATGCCGACCCTGATTCTCAGCGTCTCGGGCGCTCGGGGGCTTGTCGGAGACGGCCTCGACGAGGCGGTCGCGGGCCGACTCACACGTGCCTTCCTGGCGACGGTGGGTCCCGGTCATATGCTGATCGCGCGTGACTCCCGCGCCAGCGGCCCGGCACTGGCCCGCGCGGTTGCGGCCGAGCTCGTGGCCGCCGGCTGCGAGGTGGGCGATTTGGGCATCGTCCCGACGCCAACCGCCCAGGTGGCCGTCGAGGCCCGAGCAGCGCGCGGCGGTCTGGTCATCACCGCCAGCCACAATCCTCCCGAGTGGAACGCCCTCAAGTTCGTCTCCTCCACGGGCCGCTTCTTGGACCCCGAGCAGATGGCGCGATTGAAGGCCCACTTCGCCGGCGAGGAGGAAACCCGGGGCGCAGCCAGCCAAACCGACACCGTGGGCGCAGCCAACTCAACCGACACCGTGGGCGCCAGCGTCATCACGCCTGACGGCTCCGTGGCCGTCGCCGAGCACGTGACGCGGATACTCGAAACGGTGGATGTCCCTCGGATTCGCGCGGCCGGCCTCAAAGTGGTCGTCGACGCCGTTCACGGTGCGGGGCGCCCGCTCCTCGAACCGCTCCTCGCCGCGCTCGGGGTAACGGTCGTGTGGATACGCGGAGAACCGAACGGCGCGCTGCCGGCACACCCCGAACCGTGCGCCGAGAACCTGGGACCGTTGAGTTCCAAGGTCGCCGCGGAAGACGCGGTCCTCGGGTTTGCCGTGGACCCGGATGCCGATCGGTGCGCCTTCGTTCTGCCCGGGGAACCCCTCAGCGAGGAGTGGACACTGCCGCTGGCGGCATGGAACCGCCTCCGTCGCGGGGATCGGGGACCGCTGGTAACCAATCTGAGCAGCTCGTCGTGGATGGATTACCTGGCCGCGACACACGACGTCCCGCTGATGAGAACCCCGGTCGGCGAGGCGCATGTCACCGCGGCCATGGATCGATCGAGTGCCCTGTTCGGAGGAGAGGGAAACGGCGGGGTGATCGATCCCCGCGTCCACCTGGGGCGCGACTCGGGCGTCGCCGTCGCGGCGCTGCTCGAGCTGGAGACTTCCCTGCCGGCAGGGCAGAACACAGGCGGTCTGCGCGCCGCCATGCAGCCGTTCCCCACACGGAGCATGCGCAAACGCAAGCTGCCGCTCCCCGAGGGGCGGCTCGAGGATCTGTTCGCGCGATTGCGCGATGCGCTGGGGACTCCGGCGAACGAAGAGGATGGCCTGCGCTGGCTGCGGGATGCAACCTGGCTCCACGTGCGCCCTTCGGGGACCGAGTCCATCCTGCGCGCCGTTGCGGAAGATGCGGGTGATGGAACCGCCGATGCGCTGCTCGACGAGGTGGAGCGCGCGGCCGGCTCTTTGGCGGATTCCTAGGACGGGAGGTGCGAATCAGATGAAGAAGGCCATTGTGACCGATCATGCGCCGGCGGCTCTCGGACCCTACAGCCAGGGCATCGTCGCCAAGGGAGCGTCCTGGCTGTTCACCGCCGGACAGCTGGGGATGGATCCCGCGACCGGGGCGCTCGTAGAGGGCGGCATCGGTGCCGAGTGCAAGCAGGCGCTCGAGAACCTCAAGGCGGTTCTCGAGGCCGGTGGCTCGGGGTTGGACCGCGTGCTGAAGGTGACCGTCTTCCTGGCCTCGATCGACGAGTTCGGTCAGATGAACGAGATCTACCAGGATTACTTCCCCGCGCCGCACCCGGCGCGCAGTGCCTTCGAGGTCGCCGCGCTGCCGAAGGGCGGGCGTGTGGAGATCGAAGCTGTCGCCTTGGTCGAATAGGCCGCCGCGCCGTCCGCGCGAGACCGTCTGAACAGGGAGGAGGCTCCGATGGCCTGGCTGCAGACCCTCTGGCAGCGGCTCTTCGGCTACCAGCTCGCGGGGCGCACTCGGCTCTACCCGATCGATCCTGACGAGAGGACCCGTCACACGCTGCCGACCCACATGCCGGTCCCACCGGAGGTCTACCGCAGCTGGCCCAAAGGTAGCCGCCGGCCGCGGCTGTCGCATACGCAGATGGCCGAACTGGCGGGACGCTTCGCGACCGCGCGGCCGAACCACTGGCTGACCCGCTCCCTGCGCCTCTTCGCGACCAAGGCGCCGCTGGCCCAGAAGGTCGAGGATGCGCTCCAGAAGACCGAGTGGGCGGTGGCTGAAATGCGCCTTCGCGAGATCTTGGAGATCGACGGCGGGGACGACAGGGCCCGTCTGCTCCTGGGACTCTCTCTGCAGCAACAGGGCAAGATGGACGAAGCCCAGGACTGCTATGACCGGGTGGCTCCTTCGATGGCCGCGGAGGCCGATTTCCACGCGTTTCAAGGGGGGCTCCATCAGGCGCGGCGGGAGATGGAGGCGGCGAAGCAGGCCTATCGGCGAGCCCTAGAGCTGCAATCCGACCATCCGCTCGCGCTCCAGGGGCTGGCCGCATTTGGCGAGATGGTGGAGATCTACCTCGGAGACCTCGATCATCCCGAGAAGGCCTTTCTGCCCGTGGAGGAGTACGAACGCTTCATCGCCGAGGCGTGGGAGAAGGAGGGGGAGTCCGCGCAGTTCTTCCTGGGGCGCTCCGAGTTCCACTTGAGATCCGCACAGCCCAACCTGGCGCTCAAGGCCGCGGATCGCGCCCAGACGGCGCTGG
>JAUVTV010000216.1 GCA_030601305.1 Candidatus Eiseniibacteriota bacterium
CGACATCCTTCGTCATGACATCCTTGACCAGGGCTGGGCAGGCACTGTGACCCTGCGCAGAATCGTCGAGGTGTACGCACCGCTCACCGCACTCCTTCATTATGTCGCGCTCGGTGATGATCCCGCTGCTCTCGCCGCCCTCTCCAGTGACGATGAGGGCGCCAATGCCGTGCTCGTTCAGATTGCAGATCGCATCATGGACCGTCTTATCCACGGCGATGGTCACGACCTCGCTTCCCTTCTGCCGGAGAATGTCTGAGATTCGCATTGTGGCCCCCCTTTGCGTCGGATCTCGACTATGAAGCTCCACTACCAAGCTCTCGCTCGATAGCGTACTTGTCTGCAAGCGCTGTTTCGAGGCGGTCCAGAAGATCGGTCAGGAGGACGACTCCGGTAGCCGTACTGGGTCTAAGGTACAGGCAGCGGCTGGGAGGGTAAAGGAGACGGTCGGTACTCCCGAAGCCTCAGCCGCGCAGCGACCGGAAAGTCTCCGGATCGAACGCATCCACCTGGATGACTTCGTCCCGGACCTCGTCGGCGTTGAGGACCCGCTGGAATTCCTCCGCGGTGATGATCCCGGCTTCCAGCGCCTGCACGAGCAGCACATCGCCTGGCGCTCTGTCGAGCCGTCCGGCCCGGACCGCATCGCGAATCTTCGTCTCCACCTCGAGCGCGGCGACGGCTTGATCCAGGGCGGCCTCGAGGCGGCCCAGGCCAGGCTCGTCCGGTGGAGGAACGTAAATGTCGGCCGTCAAATGCAGCCGTGCATCCCGGTCCTCCAGCAGCCCGCGCGCGACGGCAGACCCCAGCTTGTCGCTCGGTGGGCTGTAGCGGGCCCCCAGGGGGAAGATCAGAAGCTGCAATGCCCAAGCCGCCGGACGGTTCGGGAAGTTGCCGAGAATCCCCATGAGCGCCGTCTGGATCTGATGGAGCGCGTGGGCGCATGACCACTCGACGAATGGGAGGTCGCGCGCCGGCTGTCCGTCGTCGATGAAGCGCTTGAGCGCCGCGGAACCCAGATACATCCAGGCGAGAGCGTCGGCCAGTCGCCCGCTGATCTTTTCACGCCGCTTGAGCTTGCCTCCGAGGGTGGCCATCGCCGCGTCGGAGACGAGGGCGAATGCGGTGCTCATGCGGGTGAACCGGCCGAACGCACGCTTCACCGCTCCTCTCACCGGCGGGCGCACCAGTCGGCCGTTCGTGACGCCCAGGAGCACCGCGCGAACAGCGTTCGTTGCCACGTAGCCGATGTGCCCGAAGAAGGCGCGGTCGAACCGCGCCACGTCGCGCTCGGCGACCGCTCGCATCTCCTCCTGGGCGTATGGATGACAGCGGATCGCCCCCTGCCCGTAGATGATCATGGAGCGGGTGAGAATGTTGGCGCCTTCCACCGTGATCCCGATCGGCACTGCCTGGTAAGCGTGTGCCAGAATGTTGCGTGGGCCGCGACAGATCGCGGCGCCGGCCCGGATGTCCATGGCATCGATCACGACGTGGCGCATGCACTCGGTGAGGTACGCCTTGACCACGGCCGACAGCACCGCGGGCCGCTCACCGGCATCCACGGCTGCGGCAGTGAGCCGCCTGGCGGCGTTCATCAGGTAGGTGAGCCCGCCGATGCGCGCCAACGGTTCCTCGATGCCCTCGAAGCGTCCGATCGGCGTGTCGAACTGCTCGCGCACGGTTGCATAGGCGCCGACGAGACGTGTGGACACTTCCGCCGATGCCACGGCCAGCGAGGGGAGCGAGATGGACCGTCCGGCGGCCAGGCTCTCCATGAGCATGCGCCATCCCTCACCCGCCATGTCGCGGCCGCCGATAATGAAGTCGAGGGGCACGAACACGTCGTAGCCGCAGTTCGGCCCGACTTGGAACGGAACGCCCATCGCATCGTGCCGAGCGCCGATCTCGATCCCGGGAAGCTCGGCGGGGATGAGTGCACAGGTGATCCCGAGGTCTTCGTCCCCGCCCAGCAGGCGATCCGGGTCACGCAGCCGGAAGGCGAGTCCGATGACCGTCGCCACGGGCCCGAGCGTGATATAGCGCTTGCGCCAGTTGAGGCGCATACCCAACACGTCCTCGCCGCGGTACGATCCGCGGGAGACGACGCCTTCGCTCTGCGTCGCTGACGCATCGCTCCCGGCCTCCGGGCCGGTCAGGGCGAAGCAAGGGATCTCCTCGCCGCTCGCCAGCCGCGGCAGGTAATGGCGCTTCTGCTCCTCGGTTCCATAGTGCAGCAGCA
>JAUVTV010000030.1 GCA_030601305.1 Candidatus Eiseniibacteriota bacterium
CCCGGCCGAGGAGCGTCAGCCCTCTCAGTCCCCTTGAATGTTAGAACGCATACGTGCACGCATGGACCGCCTGCCGATCCCCGAACACCTTCGTCTTCACCTCTCGCCAGTAGTACCCCACCCAGGTCTGCGGCAGATCCACGTGCGCCACGAACCGCCTCCGGCGCAACACCTGCCGCCAGGTGAGCAACCGATCCAGGAGCCCCAACCCCATGGCCGCAGACGTCCGGGGCCCGTTCTCCTGACGCCTCTTGATGCAGTTGCGCCACACCGTGAACACCGCCGCGCGCTCCATCGCCGCCTGACGTTCCTTGCTGAACGCGATCGTCTCGCGCCGATGGTTCGCCGTTGAATGCCGCGCGAGCAGGTCGGTCAAGTTCACCGGGAACAAGGGATTGCTCTTCGTGCGCCGGTCCTTCGAGGAGGTGATGCGATGGTCGATGTGCGGACCGTCGGGCACCTCCCGCTGCAGCCGGCTCAAGGCCCGCGGGTACGCCGGATGATCGTCGGAGTGGAGCACCAGGTGCTTGCCGGCCACCGCCTTCAGCAGCGGTCGCAGGAGCTCGGTCATCCCCAGCTCGACCGCCTTGGGGTCGGGCCTGCCGTAGAGCCGCTCGAGCTCAGCGCGCCTCTTCTTCTGGGCATCGGTCATGCGACCCTTCCGTCGCAGGGGGCTGTCGGTGAAGTGGTAGATGAACCAAGACTCTCCCCCGGCGGCGAAGTTGATATGGAAGGGAAAGTACTGGGAGTACTCGAACGACTCGAAGCCGTCGATCACGAGCGGTTCCTCGATCTTCTTGTCCTCGAGGAGGTTCCGGTGGAAGAGCAGGCAGTGTCGGCCGAGGCGGGCCACATGGCGGGCGACGGTGGTATGGGAGGTGTCCAGAATACGGGCAATCTGGCGCAGGCCGGGTCCCTCGGAGATCATGCTGGCGATGGAGAAGAGCAGGTCACGGCGGCGCAGGTAGTAGGTGGGGTTGAAGGTGCGAGCGGAGAAGAAGCGCCCGCAGTGTCGGCACCGATAGTCTTGAATGACGCGGCTGTCGGAGAGGCGGATGTGATGGCCATTCTTGACGAACTGCCAGTCCGGGTGCGGTTTGTGAAACGCACACCCGGGGTTGGGGCAATGGGGCGGTTGGAAGCCGCCGCGGCGCCTCTTGGGATGTCGGGACGATCGGGTCACGACCCATGGGACGTAGCCATCCCGGGGCCGCAGGAGCGCCGAAAGAAGAACTCGGGAGCATCCGTGGGCTATGTCGAAGTCGTGGACCGAGTCTCAGAGGGGGGATCAGGATTGTTCGTTCCACAACGATCACCTTAGCCACCGCGCCGCTTTTTCCAGGCACCGAGCCCGCGTGGGCCCGATGCTCCCGATGGGCATTTCCAACCGTTGGGCGATCTCCTCGTAGGAAGGGGTTGGATCCTCCAAGTATAGGAGTTTTAGTAAGTTACGACATCGAATGTCAAGCTGGCCGAGGGCGTCGAACAGGCGCGAGACCTCCTCGAGCCGCTCGAGATCCTTGGCGAAGCCGGGCTCGAGCTGCTGCGCCGCGGGGGGCGGCAGCTCGTCGACCCCGACCTCGGGCCGCCGCTGCCGCAGGGCATCGATTCCCAAGCGATAGGTCAGGCGGTAGAGCCAAGAGGCCAGGCGAGTGGGATCCCGGAGGGTGTGGATCGACTGCATGACCGTGACACAGGCATCCTGGAAGAGATCATCGCGATCCGCCCCGCGGAGACCCAGCCGTGTGGCGACGGCGAAGATCAGGCCGCCGTGAGTTTCTACGAATGAACGCCAGGCGTCTTCATCGCCGGCGGCGAGACGTGCGACCAACTGGCTCCGATCCGTTGACAAGAGGTCACTCCGCCGACAGTCCAGGGGTGAATGAGATGCCTGCGCCTACAGCCGTCATCCCAGGAAGCGATTCAGAGGCATTGCCCCCAGCGGCCCGGAACCGCTACAATTGACTCGTGTCGGGACATTCTATAGCCCGCTCCACGAACCCGCAATCGGCTTGGGAGCGCGGCAGGAACTGAACGGAATCGGTGGGGGAGCATGCGTACCGCAATACTGGTCCTGCTTATCGGCACCCTCTTCACCGCCTCTGCGGCGGCGCGTGATGATGAGCGGTGGGTCCCGGAACAGGTCGTCTGCATCCTCTACGACGGATACGACATCGTAGACGTGAACAAGCGCTGGGGGACCACGACGGTCTGGGCGGATGTCGAAGAGAACTTCTACCTGCTCCGCGCCGCGGGGGTCCAAGATCTCCTCGCTTTCGTCGTGCTGTTCCGAAAGGACGAGGCCGTCGAGCTGGCGGATCCCAACTACTGGATCGAGACGCCCGAGGCCCAGCGGCAGATGGTGATCGGGGCGGTCGGAGGTACCTGGGGCGATTTCGAGGATCAGGAATTGACCCACCGGATCGGTCTCAACCAGGCGCATGACATGGTCCGCGGGGCCGGTATCACGGTGGCCGTCCTCGACACGGGCTATGACCCCGATCATGAGATCTTCGCAGATCGGATTTCGGACTACGTCTACGACTGCATTGATCTCGACCAAACGCCCTACGAAGAAGCCGATGGATTCGACAATGACGGGGACGGCTTCGTGGACGAGGGGTACGGGCACGGCACCATGGTCGCCGGGTTGGTGGCTCTGGTGGCACCTGACGCCACCCTGATGCCCATCCGGGTCCTGGACGACGAGGGCCGCGGCACGCTCTTCAGTGTGACCAAGGGCATCATGTGCGCGGTTCCCCATGGCGCCGATATCATGACCATGAGCTTCGGCGTACCGGTGGTCACCGAGATCATCGCAGAGAAGCTCCGTGTAGCGGAGAATCACGGCGTCGTCACCATCGCCGCCGCGGGGAATCGCAATGTCGAGGAGCCGCCGCTCCATCCGGCCTGCGATAGCCTGGCCATCATGGTCACGGCGGTCGACTCGATGGACACGAAGGCCGATTTCGCCGACTACCACACCGATGTGGTTGTCTCGGCACCGGGTGTGGGCGTGCGCAGCGCGTACCCGGGAAACGAGTGGGGCATTGGCAGCGGCTGCTCGTTCGCAGCGCCCCTCGTGGCGGGCGAAGCCGCGCTGGTGCTGGAGCAGACGCCGGGGATCGAGCGACGGGAGCTCACGGAACGCTTGGAGCATGGCGCCCAAGAGATTTACGACATCCCCGAGAACTGGATATACCGGGGGCTGCTGGGCAGCGGCCGCATGTACATACCCTGGGCGCTCGGGGTCCCCGTGTCCGACGCGCCGGAGCCCGCGCCCTTTGCGGCGCTGCGTGCCTGGCCCAACCCCTCCCGGGGAACGGTCTACCTCGAACTTCCAATCCGTCCCGCCACATCGTCTGCCCAGCACCAAGCTCGGATCCACGACGCGAACGGGCGTTTGGTGAGAACGCTTCCATTGACCGGCGAAGGACGCATCACGTGGTTCGGCCGTGATCAAGCCGGGTGGCGCGTCTCACCAGGCCGCTACTTCATCAGCCTACCCATGGATGACTCTGTGCACACGAGTTGCATCACCATGCTCCGCTAGCTCCCCGTGGCAGAACTCATTCGGCTGCTAGGCTTTAGAGTGTGGAACCGTACCACCTCGCAGGAATACAATTGTATCAAACACCCACTCCCATCCGTCTGCCTAACGCGGAGCCAACCAAGGAGGGAGTCTATCCCGTCGTCAACCCATATCCGGCGATCTGGCCGCGGGGGCACGCCATCGTCGTGGGAACGGATATGTCGCACAAGAACCGCCGACAACGTACAGGGGCCACGGAGCCTCCAGGGCAGGGGCTGCGCGTCGCAGTCTACTCGCACGACACCTACGGGCTGGGACACCTCACACGCAGCGTCCGCCTCGCCCGCGGCGTGGTCGAGGCATTCCCCGGCAGCAGCGTACTGATCCTCTCGGGGTCTCCCATCGCCCACCGCTTCGCTTTCCCACCGGGCGTCGACTACGTGAAGATTCCCTCCGTCGTGAAGTCCGGACCGGACACCTATGTGGCGCGCGAGCTCAGCATCTCCAAGGGAAACATCCGGCGGATGCGCACGCAACTCATCGCGGATGCCGTGGGTCACTTCCGCCCCCACCTGCTCTTGGTCGACAACGTCCCGCTGGGAATGAAAGGCGAGCTGCTGCCGACCTTGAAGAGGCTGAAGCGTCACCGGCCGGATACCGCCATCCATCTCAACCTTCGCGACATCCTCGATGAACCGGAGGTGATCCGCGCCGCGTGGACGGCCAACGGTACGTATGAGGCGCTGCGCACCCTCTACGATGAGGTCCATGTCTTCGGGTGCCGCTCCATCTTTGATTCGGTGGCGGCGTACGGCTTGCCCGAGGAGAAGACGGCTTTCCTGGGATACGTGGCGCCGCTGTCGGTGAACGGGACGGAGGTGGCGCCCTTGCCACCCGCGGAACCGGGACGCGCGCGGGTGTTGGTGACCATCGGCGGTGGGGGTGACGGGGCCGAGATCCTGCGCGCGGTCGTCGAGCTGCAACGTTCCCTCGGGAAGGCCAGCCCCTATCAGTTCCATGTGATCACGGGCCCGCTCATGGACGCCGAGACGCAACGCGAGTTGACGCAGAAACTCATCGGTGTCACTGGTGTCACATCGCACACCTACGTCGAGCGGCTACCCACGTGGATGGCCCAGTGCGATCTCGTCCTCTCCATGGGGGGATACAACACCCTCTGCGAGGTCTTGGCCGTCGCCCGTCGGTCCATCGTGGTTCCCCGCGTCTACCCGCGCCGCGAGCAGGAGATACGCGCGCGGGCCTTTGAGGCCCGTGAACTCCTGGACGTGCTCCTCCCGCAGGACGTCAGCGCAGAGAGCATCGATGCGCTGTTGCAGCGCTCGCTGAGCGCCAGGCCGAAGCTCGAATGCGGGAGACGCCCGCCGCTCAGCGGCATTCGGCGCTTCCAAGCCCGATTGCGGGCGGCTTTGGGTCAGCGAGGAGGAGGCGCCCGGGCGGCCGGTGGCCCGCGATCGAGACGCCGATGGCGTCACCGGAGAACCGTCGCCGGTGCCCTGCTGGCGTTTCTCATCCCCTTTGGGATCCCGCGGGCCGACGTGGATCTGGTCCCCGCGCGCGTGGAGGCGTCGCTGCACGTCGGCTACGACTCGAATCTCCTCAACGCCTCCGATGCCGAGCGCGTGGCCTTCGACCAGGGCGCGCCCGACGCGCTCTTCGTGGTCAACCGGATGCAGGACACCTACTGGCTGGCGGGTCTCTCCGGCGAGTGGGGTCTGGGGCGCGTTGCCGGGATGAAGTCGAAGCTGCGCGTGCGCTATGAGCGCGTCCAGTTCACCTACAACCCCAGCAAGAGCGAGGATAGCTACGGGCTGGGTGTGCAGGTGAGACCGTCCGCCAGCACCCGCGTGGTTCTCGACGGCCGCTATCGGCCGCAGGTCTATGGTCGCCATCGGGAGGACAAGGACGCCTTACCCGGTGCACCCGTGTATCGGGCGGAGGTCCACGAGCGTTGGGATCTCAGCCTGGGGATCAGGACCCTGGCGCGGCAGTGGGTTCTCAGTGCCGAGGCGGAGGGTTCGTGGCGCGACTACAACCAGCCCTTCCACGAGCGGGACCGGCGGCGCGGCAGCCTGATGGCGGGCGCAAGCCGGTTGGGCATCCGCGGGTTGGTGCCGACGGTTCGCGTCAGCTACCGCCGGTCTCGCTCGCGCAACGAACCGGACCTGGGCAAGGACCTGTCCTATCGGGAGTGGATCCTGGACCCCAGTCTGGGGGTCACCGCTTTTGCTCGTCTCGCGGTGCTGGACGGCGCCATCCGCATGGCTTGGCGACGGTACACGTCGGACGATCCCGAGGACTGGAACCATTGGAGTCGCGATGACTTCTTCGGCGAGGCCCGCCTGCGCTTCTCGCGCGCGGTCTCCTCGTCGATCATGGCGGACCTGGCCTACGCCTACCGTTGGCGGACGGCGCACCTCGATTCGGATCAGTCGATTGACTACGACGAAGAGGGGAGCTTCTCGGAGTACATCTACTCCGGAGGTCTGACCTACGTATGGGAACCCTAGCAGGAGAGCACGAAATATGGAGCGCAACACCAGAGCCTGCTGGATCGCCTCGGTCCTTCTGGCCGGTCTACTCCTGACCCTGACCGGAATGGGACGCGCCACATCCTGGTCTCGCTTCCACGGAGACGCGCGCCAATCCGGTTTGTCCACGGCGGATGCACCCTACGACTCGCTTCTTGCCTGGACCTATGCCACGGGCGATAGCATCGTCTACTCGTCGCCGGTGGTCGCTGCGGACGGAACCATCTACATCGGCAACGTCGAAAAGGAACTCCTGGCCTTCACGCCGCAGGGGAATCTGGACTGGTCCTTCAGGGGCGAGGGCAACTTCCGACACTCCACGCCCGCCATCGCACCCGATGGAACCATCTACATCGGCGGCAACGACGGCAGGCTCTATGCGGTCAACCCCGACAGCACGCGCAAGTGGACCTTCGTCGCCGATGCACCGATCAAGACTTCGCCCAACATCGCCGCCGACGGGACCATCTACTTCGGCGCCGATGACGGCCAGCTCTACGCCATCTACCCGGACAGTACGCTCGCCTGGACCTATGCCACGGGCGACACCGTCCGCTCTTCGCCGGCGATCGGACCCGACGGGACGATCTTCTTCGGATCAACGGACTTCTACTTCTACGCCCTCTGGCCGGATGGTTCGCTGCGCTGGCGCGCGGCGACGGGTGGACAGATCAAGTACTGCTCGCCGGCCGTGACGGAAGATGGCGTCGTCTACTTCGGGTCCTATGACGGTTTCGTCTACGCCCTCACATCGGACCAGACATTCCTGTGGGCCTATCCCACGGGATGCGTGGTGCGCTCTTCGCCGGCGATCGGTCCCGAGGGGAGGGTCTTCATTGGCGCGGGTGACAACCTCCTGGCGATTCTGCCGGACGGATCGCTCGATTGGGAATACCCCACCGGCGGGTCGGTGATCAGCTCGCCGGCGTACTTCGGCGACGACGACGTCCTCTGCGTGGGATCCGACGACGGCGCACTGCACTGCGTGCACGCCGACGGCACGGGCGACTGGACCTTCACGGTGGGCGTGCCCATTCGCTCCTCACCGGCGCCCAGCGATGACGGGAACGTCTACGTCGCCGATCTGGAGGGGCGCTTCTGGGCCTTCGGCCGGCTGAGCGGTGTCTCGGTCGACGAAAGCGAGAGGGTCGCGGAGCGCTGGGTCGTGGCGTGTCCCAGCGTCACGAGTGGCCGCGTGCGCTTCCACATGGGCGATAGGGCCGCGCAGGCTGCGCGCATCGTCATCCGCGATGTGCTCGGCCGCGACATAGCCGACCTGCGGGTCGCTGCCGGGGCGGCAAGCTGGGATGGCCGCGACGCCGGCGGGCAGCGCGTGCCAGCGGGAGTCTACTACTACGCGGTGGACGGTCGGGGTCCGACCGGCCGCGTCGTTCTGATCAGGTAACGAATCGCCATGCATCATTTTCCTGCACAGCCATGGTCCCGACGGGTCGCGCTGATCTGGACGATCGTCTTGATCGCCCCGGCGTGCAGTGTGGATGTCCAGGACGGCATCGGCCCGAGCGTTCCCGTGCCGAACGTCACAGGGCAGGCGACGCGTGCGGGCGATGCGGCGGAGGATCTGGAGGTTGATTTGCGCCGCGCGGAAGATGCGGTGGTCGTGGACTCGACGTCCACGAATGGAGCCGGGGAGTTCCTCTTCGCGGATGTCACGCTCGGGGAGTGGGAAGTGAAGGTCTCCGGCGACGAGGAGAGCGACTTCGACTCGGTGAGTCGCGAGTTCACGCTGGCGCACGCCGGGAGTCTTGTGGTGCTCCCGGACATGGACGTCAACGCCTACGGAACGGTGCTGCTGGAGCCACAGGACGGCAGCGAGATGCCCGCACCAGATCCGTTCCAGCCGATCCTCTTTCGGTGGACGCTTCCCGACCGGGAGGTGAGCTGGACACGGGTTCGCGTCTACGACGCGGCCGGCCGGCCGGTTTGGGCTTCGGAGAAGATGGTCAGCGAACAGGCGGTTTGGAACGGCTTGGGCAACGAGGGCGACTACGACGGGCGTCTGGTGACCGCGGGCGACTACTCCTGGCGTCTCAAGCTGGGCTTCCCGGACGATCTCGAGGCACGCGTCGACTACCGAGGGCTGGTGCTGCGATGACAACGGTCGGACAAAACCGCGCGCGCGCACCGCAATCCGGCACCGCCGGGGCGACAGATGCCCGCGCGTCGCGGCGTGAATCTGCGGCGAAAGGGCATGTGGCGTATCTCGCCAAGATGTTCCCGCGCATCTCCGAGACCTTCATTCTCCGTGAGGTGCAGACCCTGAAGCGTGCGGGGATCCCGCTGCGCATCTATTCGCTCATGCCGCCGACGCGCGATCGCCGCGCGCACGCCGACGCGTTGGCGCTCATGGCTGAAGTCGACGTGCTTCCCATGCCGTGCCGCGAGAATCTGGGGGCCTTCTTCGCGGCGCTCCGCGGCTGCCTGAGACGGCGCCCGGCGGCGACGCTCAGGGAGATCCTGCGTTTCCTACGGCGTCCTCGAGCGCGAACCTATCGGCGTCTTTTCCGTGCCGTGATCCTCGCCGACCGGTTGCGGCGCGACCGCATCGCGCATCTTCACGCCGCGTGGGCGCACACGCCGGCGAGCGTGGCGCGCATCGCGTCACGCCTGGTCGGAGTACCCTGGAGCATGGGGGCGCACGCCAAGGACATTCATCTCTCGCGCCGCAGCTCGCTCGCCAAGAAGTTGAGAGCCGCCCGCTTCACGGTGACCTGTACGGGAGCGAATCGCGACCTCTTGGCGGAGATCGCGGCGTCCGAGGATTCGCTTCCCCCAGCACCCGTCCACATGATCCATCACGGCGTGGACACGAGCTTCTTCTTCCCACAAGAGCCGGATCCCGCAGACGAGCTGTCCGACGGCCCGCCGGTGGTGCTGTCGGTCGGCCGGCTGATTCCCAAGAAGGGTTTCGATCTGCTGCTTGCGGCCGCGGCGAAGTTGCGCCGGCGCGGGGTTCGCTTCCGCGTCGAGATCGTGGGGGAGGGAGCGCTGCGCGCGGAGCTCGAACGTGAGATCGCACGCCTGGGGCTCGGCGAACACGTTCGGCTACGAGGTATGCTCGTCCGGGACGAGGTTCGCGCGGCATATGCGCGGGCCGCCTGCGTGGTACTGGCCTCACGCGTCAGCGCCGACGGCGATCGCGACGGGATTCCCAACACGCTGGCCGAGGCGATGGCCTGTGGCCTGCCGGTCGTTGCCACGCGGCACCCCTCGATCCAGGAGCTCGTCGTGGGCGGCGAGACCGGCCTGTTGGTCGCTCCCGACGATGCCGGGGCCTTGGCCGATGCACTCGAGGCCCTCCTGCGAGATCCGCAACGACGCCGGCGGATAGGGGCCCGCGCCCGCGCGTCGGTGGTCTGCAACTTCGACGCCGACGTGTGGGGCCGCCGCCTCGTCGACCGCTTCCGCACGGTGCGCGGGATCGAGCGCATCCTGTATCTCTCCGCGGATCGCGGCGTCCCCGTGCGGGGATCCAAGGGTGCTTCCGTGCACGTCCGGTCGGTGGTTCGCGCGCTTCAGGGCTTGGGTCGCGAGACGCTCGTGCTCACCACCCGCCGCGGGCCAAAGGATGGACCGGATCCGGGCGCCAAGTTGGTCACCTGTCACACGCCGGCGCGGCGGAAGACGTGGGCCAAGCGCATCGGCCAGTGGACCCGGGGTGGCGTCCCCCTCGAGCGCGCGTTGCTGCGGTTGCTGGACAACATCAGCCTCTACCGCCAGGGCCTGCGCTGGGGGAAGGCGTGGCATCCCGATCTTCTCTACGAGCGCTACGCGCTCACCGCCTTCGCCGGGTCGTTGATCGCGAGACGGTTGCGCATCCCGCACATCCTCGAGGTCAACGCGCCCCTGGCCGAGGAGGAGGCGCGCTTCCGCGGGCTGAAACTGGGCGGTGTAGCGCGTTCCCTGGAGGGCTGGATTCTGCGCCGCGCGGACCGCGTGATCGTGGTCTCGCAGGCGCTCAGAGAGCATGCGTTGCGTCTGGGCGTCGACCCCCGCCGCGTGGTCATCCTCCGCAATGCGATCGACCCGGAGCTCTTCCATCCGGGTCGCGATCGGCGCGTTGCCCGCGAGCAGAGCGGCATGAACGGGAGGTTCGTCATCGGCTTCAGCGGGACGCTCAAGCCATGGCACGGCGTCCACCATCTCCTGAACGCGGTGGCGCAAGTTGCGACCGCCGTCCCCTCCGCGCAGCTCCTGCTGATCGGTGACGGTCCGGGGCGCGCGGACCTCGAGGAACAGGCTCGGCGGCTCGGCCTGGCGGATCGCGTTCGGTTCACCGGAGCCGTGCCCCACGAGGAGGTCGGAGAGCTGCTGGCATCCTGTGATGTGCTGGTGGCTCCCTACGGTCCGCTCGACAATCACTGGTTCTCGCCACTCAAGGTCGCCGAATACGTGGCGGTGGGGCGTCCCGTGGTGGCCTCGGCGATTGGGGAGTTGAAGGCGTTGGGAGAGGCAAGGTGCGGCGTCGTTCTCGTTCCGCCGGGCGATGAAACGGCGCTCGGCAGTGCGCTGCATCGGCTGGCCACGGATGGCCGGTACCGGGCCCGCCTGGCGGCAGCGGCCGCGTCGGCACCCGCCTGGACCTGGCGCGATGTGACGGGGCAGATCTTGCAGCACGGTGAAGCGGCGCGCCGCGAGGTCTGGGGGTGGCGGCATGCCTGAGCGGGTGGGATCGGGCGGTGTTCAAGCGGCATCCGTTGGGCCCCTGCGCGTGGCCTACGTTCTCAAGATGTTTCCGCGCTTCTCGGAGACCTTCATCCTCCGCGAGATCCTCGAGTTGGAGCGCCGGGGAGTGCGCGTCGTCATCTTCTCGATGAAGGTGCCCAATGAACCCCTGCGTCAGCCGGACGTCTCGCGGGTCAAGGGGCACGTCCATGTCATCCCGCGATTCGCGGGGGCGGGGATCCTAACGCATCTGGTGAGTCATCTTGCCTGCCTGTTGCGGGCTCCGGTTCGCTACTTGCGCACGCTGTTCTTCGCGGCCAGGCGCGGCTCGCGGGCCGCGGGGTACAAGTTCCTCGTCGCGCCGTACATTGTGCGCCGCGCACGTGCGCTGGGAGTGGAACACTTCCACGCCCATTTCGCCAGCGGGCCGGCGCGGCAGGCCAAACTGGCCTCGCTCCTTTCGGGGATCCCGTTCAGCTTCACTGCCCACGCGAAGGACATCTTCTGGACGGGACACAACCACGGGAAGAACAACAAGCTGAAGAAACGCGTTCGCCTGGCCTCCTTCGTGGTGACGATCAGCGAGTACAACCGGGAGTTCATCCAGTCACTGGGTTTCAAGGTGCCCCGCGGGCGGTTGGTGACCATCTACAACGGGCTCCACCTGGAGCGGTGGCCCCACACACGGCCGGATGGACAGCCGTGCAACGGATCGGCGAACGATGTGCCCGTCCTGCTCGCAGTGGGGCGGCTGGTTCCGAAGAAGGGCTTCGACGTGCTTGTCGCGGCCTGCGCGCGACTGCGGGATCGGGGGGTCTCTTTCCGCTGCCTGCTTGCGGGAGAGGGACCCGAGGAGGCGCACCTTGCGGATCTCATCGCGCGAAAGGACCTGCAGGATGTCGTGGAATTGCTCGGCCCGGTGCCGCAGGACGAGCTGGTGCAGCAGCTCTACCCGCGGGCGGCGGTTCTCCTGCAACCCTCGGTGGTGGGAGCTGACGGGGATCGGGACGGTATCCCGACCGTGATTCTCGAGGCGATGGCTCTCGGGTTGCCGGTGATCGCAACACCGGTATCCGGTATCGCGGAGGCCGTGCAGGATAGGGAGAGCGGGCTGCTCGTGCCGCCGGGTGATCCGGAAGCTCTGGCCAGCGCCGTTCAAGAGATCCTTACCGATCGCGCGCTGGTCTTGCGCCTCGCCGTCGGTGCCCGGCGGCGAGTGGAAACGTGCTTCAATCTCAAGAACAACAGCAAGCTGCTCGTCAACCTGATGGAGAGTGCGGCTGGGAAGAGGCGCCGCTATTCGCAGAAGAAGCTGCGCGAGCGTGTCGGCCTGGACCCGCTGGAGGAGCCGCTCACGGAGACGAAACCCTGTGGCACTGGAGATCAAGGCTAGTTTCGAGCCGCTGACGACGAATTGGCGCGAAGCCTTGCGTTTCGTGGCCATCCTGCGGCGCTTCCGGCATCACCTCCGGTCGCAGGCCGGGCCAATGCTGCTGGCCGTGCTGGCGAGCCTCGGGTTCACGCTGGTGACGCTGATCGAACCGTGGCCCCTGCAGGTGGTGTTCGACGGCGTGCTCCTCGGTCAACCGGTTCGCTTCCTGGGCATCGACCTCAATGCCCTGGTCGGTGGCCAGCCGATGCTGCTCCTGGGGGGTGCGGCGGCGGCGGTTCTCTTGCTGGCGGTCCTCAGGGGGCAGCTCTATTACGCGCAGAACGTGATCGCCGCCACGGCGGGCATCGACGTCGTCATGGCGGTGCGCCGCGAGTTGTTCCACCACCTGCAGGCACTCTCCCTGGCGTTTCACCGCCGCGCGCGGTCCGGCGACTTGCTCATGCGTCTCACGGGCGACATCGTCATGCTGCGCGAGATGGTGGTGGCGGCGGTGATCACCCTGCTCACGCAGGGACTCGTCGTGATCGGCACGCTCGCCATCATGATCAACCTCAATGCGCGACTCACCCTGGTGGCCGCGCTCGTCGCGCCGATCCTCTTCGTGATTCTCTCGATCTTCCGCATTCGTCTCGTGGAAGCCGCATTGCGCCAGCGCAAGCGGGAAGGGCGACTGGCGTCCACGGCGCACGAGGTTCTCGGCGGAATCGAATTGGTTCAAGCCTATACGGCCGAGAGGCACGAGGACGAACGCTTCAAGCGGATGAACAAGCGCAGCCTGCGGGCCGGCGTGCGGGTCACGCGCATCGAAGCCCAGCTCAACCGCGCCGTTCAGATCTCCCTGGCCGCCGGCATCTGCTGCATCCTCTGGTTGGGGACGCAAGATGTGCTCGCCGGGCGCCTGTCCCCGGGCGAGCTCCTCGTGTTTCTGGCCTACCTGCGCGGCCTCTACCGTCCCCTCCGTCAGGCATCCAAGCTGACGCAGAGGATGGCCAAGGCCTCCGCGTGCGGCGACCGCGTGCTCGAGATCCTGGATGAGGTGCCCGATATCCAGGATCCCCCGCATCCCAAGGTTCTGCGCCGGGTGAAGGGTCGCATCACCTTCCTGCACGTCTCCTTCGCCTACCGCCCGAATGAACCGGTGCTGAACAACATCCAAGTGGATATCGCGCCCCACGACACGGTGGCCCTGGTGGGGCCGACCGGCTCGGGAAAGAGCACCCTGCTCGCCCTCATCCCGCGCTTCTACGATCCCCAGCTCGGTGAGATCCTCATCGACGATGTGTCCATCGCGGAAGTCCGTCTCCGCTCGCTGCGCCGCCAGATCAGCGTTCTTTCCCAGGAGGCCGTGGTCATGGGCATGACGGTGCGCGAGAACATCGCCTATGGCGCCATCGGTCAGAAGCGGTTTCCGCCCGACGATGCCCGGATCAGGGAAGTCGCCGAGGCGGCCCGGGCCCACGAGTTCATCCAGGAGCTTCCCCGCGGTTACGACACCGTGGTCGGTGAGCGTGGCGGCACGCTCTCTGGCGGTGAGCGGCAGAGGATTGCGATCGCGCGGGCCTTCTTGCGCAACGCACCCATCCTGCTCCTCGATGAGCCCACGACAGCGCTCGACCCGGTGTCCAGCAAGGCGATCCTCGAGACGCTGGAAATCCTGACCTGGAAGAAGACGACCCTGATCGTCGCCCACCAACTCACCTCCGTTCTCCAAGCCGACCGCATTCTCTTCCTCGAAAACCGGGTCATCGTGGAGGACGGAACGCACGAGAGCCTTCTGGAGAAAGACGGACGCTACGCCGAGTTCTTCCGCACCGAGTGGGGCGGCCTCAATGCACGGCACGCGAAGGACCGGCTCTCGGTTGTCGAATCTCTCCGCCGGAGTGATCGCCCGTGAATTCGGAGCGGGAGTCACTCAAGGGTCGCCAGAGGGCGCTCCATCCCAAGAAGGCCCGGCGGCTGATCCAGGAGGCCTGCGGGGATGCCTGGCAGATCGGTCGTGTCCGGCGCATCGAGATCGTCAAGGAGCGTATTGGGCGTCGGCTCACGGCGCGCTACGAGGTCGAGGCTGGGCGCAAGGGCGATCCCCTCCAAGTGATGCGGATGTACGGGAAGCTCTACCGCGGCCGCCGCGGCGAGCGGGTGTCCCGGGTGGTGCGGCTGTTGGGGGAGCTGGCCAGGGATCCGATCGCGTTCCCGGAACTGCTGGGCTACCATCCCCGTCGCCGCTTCCTTCTCCTGCGGGCCGTCTCCGGTCAGCCTCTGAGCGAGGTCCTGGAGGGCGCCATGGCGAAACGTGCGGTGGACCGATTCGCTTCGTCCCTGGCGGTCCTTCACGACATGAACTGGCGATCCCGGATCCCGATCGGCGATTCCTGCGTCCTCTTGAACTTGCACGATTCCGCAGCCGAGGTGGAAGTGCTGCGCCAGGCACGCGATCGCGTGTTGGCGTCGGAGCTGCAGGAAGATCTGAAGGAGCAGTTCGACCGCACGGCGCAACGCGCATGTGAACGGCTGGGTGCTCCCTTGGACGGGTGTGCCCGCGTCTCCCTCAGCATCATCCACCGCGACCTCTACCCCGAGCAGGTGGTCGTCCGCGAGGAGAGCATGGTCTTTTTGGATCTCGATGAGGTGGCGCTGGGGGAGGCGGAGCTGGATGTGGGCAATTTCGCCGCGCACCTCCTGATTGAGGATCTGCAGAAGCGGCGCCGTGGCGGTTCGGGCTGCGCGCTGCGCGCCGGTTTCCTACAGGCGTATCGCGACCGCCGCCCATTCTCAACGGAGCGGCTCGCGGCATACGAGGCCGCATCCAGTTTGCGTCTCGCCAGTTTGGAACGGTTGAGCCACCCCGAGAGATCACAGCTCTCGTGGCCAGAGCTGGCGACGGGCCTTGTTGAGCGGGCCCGGCAGTGCCTCGAGGCTTTCGTCTAGTTCGCCTCGCTTCTCGTCCCCGCCTTGACTCCCCCCTCGCGCTTGGTCAATATCGAAGCCTGGACCTTCGGCCCCAGCCGAAGACCGCTGACCGGCGAGGTGAACATGCGCGGACCTGGTGCGGTCGCTGTCGCTCCCGGCGTCGGGGGTGTTCTGATTGCGGGGGCGCTGGCCGGCTGGGCGGCGGGTGCGTCGGCGCTCTTCGCCGCCGAGGTCTTTGTCTTCCCCGATCTTCCTGCGCCTCCTTCCGGCTATCTCTTGCGGACACTCGTCGGCGGGGGTCTCCACTTCGTGCCGCTGGGGCTCGCCATCGGGGTGTTCCTGGCCTTGGCGCTTGGCCTCCTCTCCCTGGCCCGGCGCCGCGCTCTCTCCTCGTCGTTCGGGGCTGGCTTCGTGGGCACGTTGCTGCTGGGCTCGCTTCTCGTGCCAGCGTCGGCGGTGCTCATGATCGCCGGGGTGGTGGGTCTTCACGCTGCGGTGCTCCTGGCGGTGGGCGGCCTCATCGTCGCGGCGGGGGTTGCTGCCGCGCTGGCGCGTCGCTCCTCGGCGCTGGCGATAGGGCTACCCGCTGCGGCCGCTCTGCTGGCTCCCCTCTGGCTGGTGCTCGTGGTCCCGGCATGCGGAACACCGCCGCGCCCCGGGACCCCGCTTCCCTGTGCCGAGGGACGCCGCGTGGTCATCCTTGGCCTCGATGGGGCCACCTGGGACATCATCGATTCGCGCTTGGCACCCGGGGAGCTGCCGAACATCACTCGCCTCACCGCGCACGGCGTGCGAGCCACGTTGATCTCCGTGAGACCCATTCTCTCGAACATCGTCTGGACGAGCGCGGTGACCGGCGTTGTGCCTGAGCGGCACGGCATCACGGATTTCTTCTTTGACCGCCGCTTTGTTCGCGTGCCGACCTTGTGGGATCTCGTGGATCAGGCCGACGGTCGCGTCGGGCTGTACAAGTTCCTGGTCACAGAGCCGCCCCTGGAAGTGAACGGCTTCGTCCTGCCCGGATGGATGACGCAGAACCCGAAAAACACCTACCCGCCCCGTCTGGTCGAGCGGTTTCAGCTCCTGACCGCCCTTCACCATCCGTATGCGTCCGTGCGTTTCCTGCTGCAACAGCGCGACCAGGACATGCGTTATGGCTATCGCGAACTGAGGCATGCTCGGGAGACCGCCACGGCCTTCATCGATCTGCATCTGCGGTTCGATCCTGACATCGCTGCGTGCATCTGGTTCGGGACCGATACCCTGGGCCACAAGACCTGGCGGTACATGGATCCGCAGGCCTTCGCCGAGCCCTTGCCTCCCGGTGGCGAACGCTTCCGGGGGGCCCTGCTCGACTGCTACCGGGAGGCCGACCGCCAGCTCGGTCGAGTGATCCGCGCCCTCGATGACGGACAGACTCTCTTCGTGCTGATGAGCGACCATGGGATGGGTCCCACGGAGAGGATCTTCAGGAGAGCCCACGTGCGCGGCTCGAGGATCCTGGAGATGCTGGATCTCGATGAGCGCTTCTACATCCCCAGTCCGCACGCGGCTCTCCTGTTGAACGCCCGGCTGCCCGGACGTGTCGAGCCGGCGACCGTAACGCCTGCGGAGCACGCGAGCGTTGTGGAGGCAGCCGCTCAGCGCTTCCGGTCCGTCTGCCGGGCGCAGAATCAGGAGCCTCTTTTCGAGGTCGAGGTGATCGTCTCGGGGGAGCTGGACCTGCGGGTGCGGGTAGCCGACGCGACGACTCTGGAGTCACGGACCCCCCTCACAATCGACGGCCACACGTTTCCGGCCTACAAGATCGTCCAGTTTTTCGACCATTCGGGAACGCATCGCCTCGAGGGCATCCTGGTTCTGGCCGGACCCGGCATCCGCACGGACGGGCGGATCGCGGAAGCGAGCATCATGGATGTGGCTCCGACCGTGCTGCGCGGCCTGGGCCTGCCGGTCTCCACCGATCTCGACGGCCGGGTTCTGGAATCGGCGTTCACACCGGAATGGCTGGCGGCACACCCGGCCCGAGAGGTTGACGCTTACCGCCATGAGGCTCCCACTCCGCCGGACTCCCAGCCGATCAACGAGGCGCTCCTTGAGAGGCTCCGCAGCCTTGGCTACATCCAATGAGCATGCTTGCTACCTCGGCGCGAGCGGAGGCGGTGGATCCAGGGTTCGCGTCCCCGCCTTGACTCCCCCCTCGCGCTTGGTCAATATCGAGGCCTGAACCTTCGGCCCCAGCCGAAGACCGCTGACCGACGAGGTGAACATGCGCAGACTAGGTGCGGTCGCTGTGTTCCTCGCGCTTCTCGCGACCACGGCGGTGCCCTCCTCGCTGGCACAGAAGTATGAGATCATGCCCTACCTCGGTTACCGCTGGGGCGGCGCCTTCAAGGGCGCGCAGTATGTCGAGGACGGCAGTATTCGCGCTGCCGATCTCGAGATCGAGGACGGCGGCAGCTACGGTCTCCTGGGGAGCATTGCGTTGGTTCCGGGCATCAATCTGGAGATCCTGTATGAGCGGCAGTCCTCGGAGCTGACGCTCTACAGCGTGACGCTGATGGAGCGGGTCACCCTGTCCGACATCGACGTCGACTACTTCCAGGTGGGACTGCTCTACGAGTTCTATCAGCTCGAGGAGCAGAAGATCCGTCCGTTCATGGAGATCACGCTGGGAGGTACGCGCTTCGACCCCAAAGAGGGAATCGAGGGGGATACGCGCTTCTCGGGAGGCTTTGCGTTCGGTGCCAAGGCGTTCCTGAACGAACGCTTCGGCGCACGGCTGCAGACCCGCTTCATCTCGACGCCCGTGAGCGCGGGGAGCAATATCTTCTGCGGCGGCGATGGCGGTTGCTACTTCTACCCGGGAAACATCTACATGAATCAAATCGACATCTCTGGAGGCCTCATCATTGCCTTCTAGGAGGAGAGTGTCCATGCGATCTGCATCCCAATTCCTGATCGGCATGCTGCTGGTCGTCGGCTTGGCTCACCTTGCGATGGGCTGCTCGAGTATCTCGGTCAAGCACGACTACGATCGCGCCGTCGACTTCACCCGGTACAAGACCTTCGGCTGGGTTGAACAGCCCCAGCAGCTGGAGGATCTGATCCGCACCGGCATCCGCCCGGCCAACCTCCGGCTCGCCAAGGACTTGATCGAGCGCGACCTGCGCACCAAGGGCCTGCAGCTCAACGAGGAGGATCCCGACATTCTGATCGCGATCTTCGGCGGA
>JAUVTV010000001.1 GCA_030601305.1 Candidatus Eiseniibacteriota bacterium
CCGGCTACGCCGGCCCGGTCGAGGTCACGATCGTCGACGTCACCGGGCGTACGGTGAGCCGGCTGGTCGACAAGGGCCAGCGGGCGGGGGTCTACCGCGTCACCTGGAACGGGCGCGATCGTGCGCGACGTCCGGTGGCCGAGGGTGTCTATTTCGCTCGCCTGCGCATCGCGGGCGAAGAGACCGCGACGCGCCTCATCGTCGCGCGATGATAGGGGGTACCGCACGCGCGTGTCATCGGCCGGACGGCTTCGGGTCTGAAAACGCCTTCCCCATTGCGGCCCCGGAATAACGCGCTAGACTGCCGGGGCAATCGGCATCGTTCCGTGAGACCTGGTGGGGAGATGCGCGCATGTCCGAGGATCCCGGCCGTCTACAGCGTTTCTTCGGCTCGGTGGAAGAGGCCGCCCGCCCCGGGTGGCGCTGGCTCCTGCTCCTCGTCGGATGGATCCTCGCACGCAACCTCCTGGAAGGCATTCTCGAACACCCGCACCAGATGGGCTTCGACTGGCGCGGGGAGATCTCGTTCGCGATGTTCTTCCTTCACTTCCCGCTCTTCTACCTCGCGCTCTTTGTCGTCACGGCGCTCTGGATTCACTGGCTGAGCGGCCGATCGCTGGCGAGGGTGGCCGGCGCCGTGTCGGTGGGCTTCGCGGTTCTCCTGATCGTGCCGATCCTGGATGCGCTCGTTTCCTCGGGCCGCGGCTACGACCTGCGCTATCTGGTCGGCTTCGAAGGGATCTTCTTCAGATTCTGGGATCCCACCGCGGCGCATCCCGCGATCTCGCCGGGGCAGCGCGTGGAGGTCGTCCTCGCCTGCGTGCTGTGCGCAGCCTATGTCTACGCGTCCCGACGGGGTGTGCAGCCATCGGTTCCCGGCGCGATCCTCCGCGCGACACTTGCCGTGGCCGGGTTCTTCGTGCTCGCAGCGCTTCTCGGCGCCTGGCCCTCGCTCTTTGCGCAATGGCTCTATCCCAAGGCGACCCCGTTGGCGGACCCGAACATGACCGCCTTTCGCGGCCCGGGTCTCGTGCCGGGCGAGGGCCGGCGTCTGGCCCTGGTGGTCGCAATGCCTCTCCTGCTCGCCCTGCCGCTCTTCCTTCAGCGAATGCGCCCCGATCGCGTGGCGGGGGTGCTGCGTGCGATGAGCTGGTCCCGCCTCTTCTACTACACGGGCCTGGTTCCCGCGGGCGTATGGCTCGCCTGGCTCGTCTATCACGAGCACCTGCCGCGCGCCTCCATCACACCCGTCGATGCGGTTGCCACCTGTGTGCTGTGGGTGGCGATGGTCTGCGCGTATCTAGCGTCGCTCTTCTGGAACGATCTCAACGATCGCGAGGCCGATGCAGTCAACGAGCCGCACCGTCCGCTGCCGCGGGGGATCCTCGCGAGCCGGGACGCGAGCACGTACGCCCGCGCGGCCGCGGGTCTGGCCCTCTTCCTCTCACTGTGCGTGAGCTATCACGCGTTCCTGCTCATGATCGCGTGTCTCTTCCTCGCGTGGCTCTACTCATGTCCACCGGTGCGCCTCAAGCGGTGGCCGTTCGTAGCGACCTTCACGCTTGCGATCCTCTCGCTGATCTCGCTCGCAACCGGGTTCTCGCTCTACGCGCAGGAGATGACGCCGCTCGGCCTCCCGCGCCGGGTCGCGCTCTTCCTTCTGGTGGGCGTCACCCTGGGGTTCGTTGCGAAGGACCTCAAGGATGCTCCTGGAGATCGCCGCACGGGTGTCGTGACCCTGGCAACCCTGCTGCCGGAAAGGGGCGCGCGCATCGTAACCGCTCTACTCGTCGCGCTCGCCTTCCTACTCGTCCCGCTCATCCTGCCCATGGGCTGGATCTTCGTGTTGATCAGCGCACTCTTCGCGCTCGCCGGTGCCCTGCTGACGCTGCGCGTCCGGAGGCCCGATTCCGCTCTCCTCGTGGGGCTCCTCGTCTTCGGTGTCGTTCTGGGCTTCTTTCTCACGCGGCACAAAGAGCTCGTCCAGGAGCGCGTTCCGTCGGCCATCCGTGACCTGCAGGCGGACATGATCGCGGGTGAACAGGGTGTCCGTCTGACGCGCCTCTGGGTGGAGAACCCAAGGAACCGCGAAATGCAGCCCCCGGGACCGGGGGCGCGCGAGCGACTCACCGTCTTTCGCGATCTCACGTCGCGAGCCCAAGAGCAATGCACGCTTTGGCCGGCCTGGGAGGAGAGGTTGGGATGGCTGCGCGTGCAGGCCGGCAGCTTCCTTGGCCCGGCACGAAACGCCGATGAAAGAAACCGGGCGCAGGCCATCTGGAGCGACCTGGGTCGCCTCCAGATGATCCGTCCCTCGCGCGCGGCCTACTGGGACGCGCAGGTCTCGCTGGCGCAGCGCTGGGAGGGATGGGAGCGGGGGTTCTTGGCGTGCACGCAGGCGCTCGCGCTGGGCCTGCGACCCGGGGACTTCCTCCGCAACCGGGCGGCGCTCCGTCTGGCCCGGGGCGCGGGCGGCTGGCCGGCGCCCGAGTTGAACGCGGGAGATCTGGCCGCCATTGGCCGTGACCTCGCGGGAGCGTTTCTCTACGGCGGCCAGCGGACAACGCGCTGGGTCCTGCTCGGAGACTGGCTGGCGACGATCGGGGAACGAACCCGCGCGCAGGAGGCCTACCGCGAGGCGCTCCGCACCGACGTGCGAAGTGTGGACGGGTGGAGCGGCCTCGGACAGACGTTTTGCGCCGCGGGGGAACTGGAGGACGCGAGGGTCGCGTACGAGGAGGCGCGGGGGCTGGATCCATTCGATCCCTGGGTGCTCAACAACCTCGGCGTCGTGCTGCGCGATCTCGGTCGCCCGGAGGAAGCGCGCTTCCGGTTTCGGGAAGCGCACCAATGTGGCCGGCGGTTGATCGAGCCGCTCTACAACTTGGGCCGGACCTGCGAGCTGCTGGGGCGTCCGGACGAAGCGCGCCAGTGGTACGAACGGGGGCGCGCCGTACGCCCGGGATTCCCGCCGCTCGAAGATGCGCTGCGAGCCCTCGACGAGAGAGAGGGCCCATGAGGCCCCGGAGGCAACCTATGGAACCGGAAGAGCTCATTGCCCGCCTGAACCTGCGCCCGCATCCGCGTGAGGGTGCCTATTTCGCCGAAACCTACCGCTCCGGGGAAGAGGTCGCGGCCCGAGCTTTGCCACCGCGCTACGCCGGAGCGCGGCCCCTGGGAACCGCGATCTATTTCCTGATCACGGCCGACCACTCCTCCGCACTCCACCGCCTCCAGACCGACGAGATCTACCACTTCTACCTGGGGGATCCGGTCGAGTTGCTCCAGCTATCAGGCGATGGAACGGGACGCCTCTTCACGCTCGGTCCGAACCCTTTCCTGGGGATGCAGCCCCAGCTGGTCGTTCCGCGGGGGGTTTGGCAGGGCGCACGCCTGCGGCCCGGGGGGCGCTTCGCGCTACTGGGAATGACCACCGCCCCCGGATTCGACTACGCCGACTACGAGCACGGCGATCGCCAGCAGCTCCTGGCGGCCTACCCTCAGTTCTCGGAGGCCATCCGGGCGTTGACCGCGGAGCAATCTCCCGAGCAGCGCGGATGACTTCCGCCACGGGCCTCTCCGCCTCCTCACGACGGCCGTTCATGAATGGTCCGGGCTCGGCGCGTGGCAAAAGCCGCGATCTTGACAAATACGAATATTCGCGTATGGTGATATTTGAAATGCGAGGTACCCATGCGCAAACCCACGGCCGACGAACTGGAGCTGCTGCACAGCGAGCTGTGTAGCGTGCTCGGCGACCCGACCCGCATCGCCATCTTGTACGAGCTGGCGGACGGGCCGCGCAATGTCACGAGCATCGTGGAGGCGCTGGGGGTCCACCAGGCCACGGTCTCGCGGCACTTGCGCATCCTGCGCGAGCGGGGGTTGGCGCGAGCTGAGCGGGACGGAAACCAGGTCTTCTACGAGCTGGCGGAGCCGCGGGTCCTGGATGTGCTCACGCTGATGCGGGAGGTCCTCACGGACATCCTGCGGGAGCGGGGGGAGAAGGTGCGGCGGATCGTCGCGGCGGCCGGGCGCCGAAAGCCAGGTCGGCGGTCAGCTTGAGAGGTGCAAGACGGAGGATCGGACGATGGCAGTCGATGTAGCCACTGAGCTGGCGGAGCTGAAAAAGAAGGTCGACGAGATGCAGCCGGGAGCGCTGCCCAAGCTCTCGATGGTCGTCTTCTCGGGAGACCTGGACAAGCTGATTGCGGCGCTGATCATCGCGACCGGCGCGGTGGCGATGGGCATGCAGGCCGTGCTCTTTTTCACCTTCTGGGGCACCGCGGCGCTCCGCGACCCCAAGGTCAACGTGGGTGGCAAGGACTTCATGTCCAAGATGTTCGGCTGGATGCTGCCCAAGGGGCGGGGCAAGCTGAAGCTTTCCAACATGCACATGGCGGGCATGGGCACCGCCATGCTCAAGGACCTCATGCGCAAGAAGAATGTCCCTTCGCTGGACCAGCTCTTCGAGATGGCGGCGCAACTCGGCGTGCAGATCAAAGTGTGTGAGATGTCGATGGACTTGATGGGTTTCAAGCGCGAGGAGCTCATCGACTACCCGAACAAGGAATTCTGCGGCGTGGCGACGTTCCTGGCGGACGCCAAGGAGTCCAGCGTTCAGCTCTTCATCTAGCACGGGAGGATTCATGGCGGAGCACGATGCAGTCAAGGTTCTCGATCTCAAGGGACTGCCCTGTCCCATGCCGGTCGTGAAAATCAGTCAGGAAATCGGCTCGATCGATGTCGGCCAGGTTGTCGAGGTGCACACTACCGACCCCGGTTCCTTGGCGGACTTCCCCGCCTGGGCGAAGAGCTCGGGCAACGAGATCGTCGAGACCAAGCAGGAGGAAGGACTCATCCGCATCTTCGTCAAACGCGTGAAGTAGGCGTGCCCGCGGTTCGTTTCGCATGGGAGGAACCATGGCTGGATGGATCGGCTACTTCATCATGGTGCCCATGGTGTACATCGCCGTGGCGGTCTTCGTCATTGGAATCCTGGCGCGCGTCGCGCGCCTGCTGGCGTCGCCGAAGCACCCGTTCCCCCTGCGGCTCTACCCGGTGCCGTCATCGGCCCGGCTGTGTGCGCTGAAGGAAACCTTCCTCATGCCGCAGGTGCGCGCGCACGCGCCGCTCTTCTGGGTCTTCCTGATCCTCTTCCACATTGCCTTTCTGTTCCTCTTCCTGGGACATCTCGATCTGATCCCGGGCATCCACCTGATGCCGCCCGATTCGGTGCACATGCTCGGACATGGCTTCATCGGGCTGACCGTCACCCTGGCGACGTTCTACTTCCTCCTGCGGCGCATGCGCGGAACGCTGCGGGAGATCTCCGTGCTGGGGGACTACCTGCTCCTGCTCCTGCTCATCCTGCTCTTCCTCACCGGGGACACGGTCAGCTGGGCCAACTCCTGGAATCCGGATGGCTTCGTGATCGGCAAGGTCGAATTCGGCGACTACCTCCAGTCGCTGCTCGGCTTCACTTTCGCCAACCCACGTGATCTGTTGCCGGGATCGCACTACATCGTGGTGGTGCTGCATGTCCTCCTGGCCAATCTGTTCCTGATCCTCTTCCCCTTCACCAAGATCATGCATACCTTCTTCGCCCTGCCGATGAACCGTCTGAGGAGAGGCTGATATGGACGTCGCGCTACAGGAGACGCTCAAAGGTCTGTTCCAAACCAAGCTGAATCGCGAGATGCGCCTCTACCTGGACACTTGCGCGCGCTGCGGTGTCTGCATCGAGGCCTGCCACGTCTATGCCTCGCGCCCCGAGGCGCGCTACACCGCGGTGGGGCGCGCGGAAGTCATCCGGCGTCTCTTTCGCCAGTACTTCAAGGCGGAGGGCGGAATCGCGCCCTGGTTGGGTGAGACGATCGCACTGGATGACCCGACCCTCGAGAAGGTCTACGAAGCGGCCTACACCTGCACCGGCTGCCGGCGCTGCATGACCTACTGTCCCTTTGGCATCGACACGCAGATGATCCAGTCGATCGGCAAGCTCCTCCTGATCGGGGCCGATCGGGAACCGAAGCTGCTGACCATGCTCGCTGTCAAGGATGCGGCGACCACCGAGATCTACACGGAGACCAAGGCCGACTTCGAGACGGCGATGAAGAACCTCGAGGCCGAGGTGATCGAGAAGTGGCGTTCGGAAGCCGGGGAGAAGGCGATTCCGGTGGGGGCGATCGGCTCGGACGTCCTCTATGTCGCCCTTGCCGGCAAGCACTCGATCATCCCCGCGGCGGCCATCATGAACGCCGCCCAGGAGAACTGGTCGCTCTCCTATTTCGAGGCGGTCAACTTCGGCGCGTTCGTCGGCAATCCCGAGAAGACCCAGGAGATCTCAGCGCGCATCATCGACGAAGCCACGCGTCTCGGCGCCCGCGAGGTGGCCGTCTGCGAGTGCGGCACCGCCTACCGGGTGCTGAAGCATCAGATCGGAAGTCAACCCTTCGAGGTGATCAGCTTCGTCGAGCTGATCGATCGCTACTTGGAGGCGGGTCGCATCCGGTTGCGGCCGGGCACCCTCGAAGGCCGGGTCACGTATCACGACCCATGTCAGATGGGGCGCAACGGCGGGGTCCTCGAAGCCCCCCGGCGGGTCCTCCGCCATCTCGGCGCGGAATTCGTCGAGATGGAGCCCAATCGCGGCGACAACTGGTGTTGCGGCGGGGGCGGCGGGCTGGTGGCGATGGGCGAGAAAGACTTTCGCATGTGGTCGGCCCGCGTGAAGGCCGATCAGGTGAAGGCCACCGGAGCCTCCGTCGTGGCCACCGCCTGCGAGAACTGTCACGCGCAGCTCTCCGATCTCAACGAGCACTACGAGTTGGGGACGCGCGTCGCGTTTCTCTCCAGCTTGGTCGCCGACGCGCTAGCCGGCCGTGGCAGAAGTCATCCGGGCGGCTAACGTCACAAGTACTGACTCGTGATCTGCACGACATCGATGAAGAGGTAGTTCATCCGGCCGATCAGGAGCGATATACGACCCATCACCGTGTACCCGAACGCGGCGCCGAATCCCAGCATCAGAAACCAAATGCCCACCCGCGATACCACGCCGACGGCACGCTTGTGCTCAATCGAGAAGTAGAAGTAGATCAGCACCGACAGCACGCCGACCATCATGATCAGGTTGTCGACGGGGGTGAAGTTGCCGCCAATCGGATGCAGGATCGTCTTGCCGACTTGCGGAACGACCTCTCCCTGCAGTTTCTGAACCATGAAGATGCCGACGTAGTACGCGATGTAGACGGCCAGTGAGAGGCGCGCCATCCAGGCGATCCTCGGGATGTAGCGCGTGTAGAGATTGAGGCCCAGGAGCAGAGGGATGAGCAGGTGGGCATTGCCCGAGAAGTCGGCGGTCAGCGGTCGGATCATGTTGGGAACCAAGGTGTTGGTCGAGACGATCCCGATGTAATACCCTAGGGAGACACCGGCGAAGAGGCTCTCGGCGAACCGGAAGAACGGATTGTCCTTGTACAGGAAGCTGAAGATACAGAGCGTCAGGAAAGCTCCGAGCCAGACGCCGAGCAGTTCGGACATCAGGACGCTCCCCCTGTTCTTCTACTGTTCAAGACGCGCCTCCCTCTTCTCCCGTCGGCGAATCAGGAAGTAGACACCGTTCCCGTAGAGGATGAAAAGCATGATGATCGCGTGGTCGACGGTCTGCGCATCCATGCCCTTCATCGCGTTGTATTCCCCGGCCTTGCTGTAGATGGGCTCAAGGGCCGGATAGCGGTCGATCAGCAGTTGTTCGTACTCGGAGGCCCCTTTCAGCCCTCCCAGCAGGCCCAGCATCTGGCCCGAGTCGAGGAAGGCGTAGTACTTCGGCGCCGACACGGCGGTGCAGCCCACCGCGACCGGCGTGCCGAACTGGGCATTGACCAGGTTGGCCCACCACTCGCCGATGACGTTCGTCGCGATGCTCACCACCAGCGCGATGTTCGCGTAGTTGAGCACCTGCGTCATCAGCGGCAGCTCATCGAGGGGCGTGCCCTCCTGATCGCTGGGAAAGACCCCGGAGAAGGCGACGCCCATCTGCTTCATGGTCGCTTGGGCACCGTCCTTGTAACCCAGGAAGACGTAGTCCTCGCCCTCGACGAGGTCGGGGTACTGGGGAACGATCTTCTCCAGCGCCTCGCCGGCCATGGTGACGCCCCCGAGCGGGAAGAGGGCCACGACGACCACCTTGATCCCGCGCGTGAAGCAGTGGCGCAAGACCGCCTCGGCCATCGGGTCGCATTCGGGCGCGGTCGTGGGGCCGTAGTCAAAGGAGACGAGTACCGCATCATCGCCGCCGAGGCTCTCGACCTTGGCAAAGAAGTTCTCCACCGGGGGCGTCGTGGAGACGGCGAAGCCGATGGGCTTCAGGATCGGGATGAGCGTCCCGAGGGCGATCAGCAGATAGACGATCCGGCGATCGACTTGCACGAGTCGCTCGAGATTCACCGCGCGCCTCCTACTTCTCCCGAATTCCCAGATAGGAACGCTCGATTCCCAAGATCACCCGCAGCGAGAGCGCCGCGGCCCCGAGCGCCGCGCCGATGATGATGCCGCGCTGCGCGGCGGCGTTCGGCACCGCCATGATCCACTCCGTCACCCACGGTAGGAAGGTCTCGCCGTTCGGCAGCCAGCTGAAGACGTATTCGCCGAGCGGCGTGCGCCCCAGCATCACGATGAAGGCCGCCGTCAAGAGGATCGTGGCCTCGACGTTGCGCACGCGGAAGGCGCGAAAGGCGGCCGAGGCGACGTAGAACGCGAGCAGGCTGAACATGGCCGCCTGCAGCGGATTGAACAGATGGCGGGTCATCCAGTAGAACGGCGTGTCACTGCCGTCGGGTGCCGTGAGGATGCTCTGGAAGGGACCCACGCGCGCGGCGCTCAGGATTCCGAAGGCGCCCATGACGAACAGCCCAAGCAGCAAGCTGACTGCGAAGGGCCAGCCGGGTTTGCGTCGTTCGATCTTTCGGATGTTGCCCTGGACGACGTTGACCACGCCCAGCAGCAGGGCGAAGCCGGTGATGATGACCATGTACTGTTCGACGCGATCCCGCACGAAGGCGACACCCCAGACCCGCTCGGTGAGGAAGAACGTGACGATCGGAACCAGGCCGACGATGAAGGTCAGCATGAGTGGCAGCCTGAGCTTCCAGAACATGGGTCTGCGCGTCCTCCGGCGTTACTGGATCGTCATGAAATCCCGGAACCAGTGGATCCCGAAGATCTCGAGCAGGATTCCTACAATGATGTACAGGATGAGTCCCGCCTTCGTGAAATCCTGTCCCTTGATGCTGCCCACCATGGCCGGTTCACCGGAAAGGTAGGCGCCCGCGGCGAAAAGCTCTTCGCCCATCAACGTGAAGTCGCAGACCACCGCGAAGAACGGCAGCTGCGTGACCTCGGCCGTCCCGGCGATCTGGATCGCGCCCACCGATTGACCGGTTTCGGCCATGAGGAGCGACTCGGCGTGGAAGGCGCCGATGAGGAAGATCGCGGCGGGCTTGTCGCGAACCATGAGGCCGGTCACCGAGGCGCTGAAGGCGAACTGATCGTAGGTGACATAGTGCACCATCTCGGGGTGGAACAGCTCGGGCCGTCCCGCCTGCAGGTAGGCCTCGTGCACCGTGTCGCGCGTGGCGGCGAAGGTGAGCGGGTCCTTGTTGGGCACGTCGAGGTCGACGGTGTAGCGCGCGGTCAAGCCGGCCACGTGCCGCAGCACCGCGAGGCTGGCGATCGTCTGGATGTCATCCAACGTGCCCCCACCGGGAAGGTAGAGCACTTTCCTGCCCAGCTCGGTGGCTCGGCCCACAGCTTCTTCCATCGCTGCGATGCCCGCGATGCGGCGGATGAAGAGTTTCCTTCCGCGGCGGGCGAGGTTGATGAAGAGGAGGACAAAGAAACAGAAGACCAGGAGCACGACAAGAGGGGCGCCACACCGGCTGGGATCGTACCAGGTCTCTGGCATCCGGTCCTCCCGACGGCGGGTAGGGGACCCGCCAAGAAACCTCCTCCGCGTGATTCGATCCTAGCTGCTCACGGCACGGCACTCAAGCGGATCCTGGGACGGGTTCCAGACCTAACTCGATGCGAGGCCGAGAAGGCGGGTGACGATTGCCGCCGCTTCCTGGGGATCCGCTGCTCGGTGGAGCAGCGGGGAGGAGGGACACGCGGGCGCCTCGAAGCGCCAGGAGCCCAGGAGCACCACCGGCTTGCCTACCTTGAGCGCGAGGGCGATCTCGGAGAGCGTGCCGTGCGCGCCGGAGACGGCGACGACGACCTCGGATGAGACCACGTTGACGAAGTTTCGCGCGTAGGAGATCCCGGTGAAGATGGGGATCTGAATGAAGTCGTTCGGCGGCGTCTCGGCTGCATTGTGTCCCGGCAGGATGCCGATCGTGAGACCGCCGGCCTCGCTGGCGCCCCGAGATGCGGCCTCCATGACGCCGCCGCCGCCGCCGCAAAGCACCGCCACGCCCGCACCGGCCAGCAGACGGCCGAGTTGCCGCGCTTGCGCGTAGACTTCAGCGTCACAGCTTCCCGGACCCATGACGCCCACGATGCGGCGCCGCGCGGGCGCATCCGTCATGGGTCGCGGGCTCCTTCTTCGGCGGCTCTGGAGCGGATCTCGATTCCCTTCGTGTGGAGCGCAATCCGCCCTTTGATGCTCTCGTCATCGGGATCGATGCGCAGAACTTCTTTCCAGTACTCCACCGCCTTCTCCAGATTACCGAGGAGCTCATAGACGAGCGCCGTCTGCCGGTGGGCTTCGCGATGATCGGGATCGAGTCGCCTTGCGACGGCCAGGAGATCGAGCGCCTCCTGCGTCTGGTTCATCTCCTTGTACAGCATCGCCAGGTTGACGCGGATGCCCGCGTGCTGCACGTGACGGGATGCGCCTTCCGTGAGGATCGCGATGGCCTGGGTACGATTCCCCAGCTCGCGCTGCACAAAGGCGAGGTTCATGCGGGCTGTGAGCCGATCCGGGTCGAGGTCGAGGGCGCGTTCGAAAGCCAGCCGCGCGCTGCTGTATTTCTGCTGGCGCATATACAGCCTGCCCAGCCGGTAGTGGGCGTCGAACCAGTCCGGTTCCCGCGCGCACAGATCGCGAAGCAGCCTCTCGGCCTCGTCGTCCCGCTCGCGCGCGGCGTAGTATTGGGCGAGATTGACCTCCGACCTGAGCGCCAGCTCCTTCAGGGTCAAACCGGCGGTCCAGTAGTTCCAGATCGGGGAGAGGCGCATCCCGGGGTTCTTGTTGCGGAGCGCGGCCCGCTGGGTGCGCCACGCATCGTCTTCGTAGCTCTCCAGAATGGCGGACATCGGCATCTCTTCGCTGAAGAGCTCGGTCAGCACGCGACCCTCCATGTCCGCGGGCACCGGCAGGCCCAGCAGGGCGAGAAGCGTCGGAACCAGATCGAAGACGGTCCCTTGCGTGACGATCGCCGCCGGGTCATCCGCGTACTTCCGCGACGCCACCTGAGGCCCCTTGGCCAGCAGGATCCCCTTGGAGCGGTGCCACCGCTCGGGCCTCCCGGGTCCGCGCCCGTCGGGGCGCGCGGCATCCGCGAGGAAACCGTGGTCGGAGAAGACGATCACCGTGGTGGTGTCGTCGCACAGCTCGAGGAGTTCACCGAGAAGCTCGTCCTGGTAGCGATAGAACGCCGTCACGGTCCGGGCGGTGGGTTGGGAAAAGTGACCGATCGTCTCGATGCCCTTGAAGCCCACGGCGACGACGTCGGGACCGTCCGTCCGGATGAGATGCCGCGCCACGGTGGCGGCATTGCGCATGCCTTGGTAGGCGTAGCGGAAGCGGGTGACGAGATCGGAGGGATCCTCTCCCGACGCCTGGGCGAATTGCTCCTCGGAGACATCGAGGAAGTCGCGGGCCGTGGCGTAGGAAACCTCATCAGGGGTTCCGCAGAGCCGCGCGATCTCGGCCGCTCGCTCCGGTGGCCACACGCACGCATCTTCGGCTGTCTCGCACCGCGCGGGGTCGTCGATGAGCGCGTCCGAGACCATCACCCCGTGCACTGGTTCGGCGGGAGCGGTCATCCACCAGCCGACCACGCAGACGCTCACTTCCCGCTCGCTAAGGATGTTCCAAAACGCCTTGCTGCGGCGTGCGTTGGCCGTTGCGTGCCGCGGTGCGTTGCCCTCCGTTTCCGGCAAGAACCAGCCCGTGATGCCGTGCTCGTCAGGTCCCTTGCCCGTGGCGATGGTGTTCCACAAGATCGGTGAGACGAACGGGCGCACACTGCCGAGCGGTCCGTGGGAGCCGTCGCGGATGAGCCCGCGCAGGTTGGGGAGTCCGTCGCCCGAAAGAAGCGGCCGGATGAAATGCCAGTCAGCGCCATCGATTCCGACGAGGAGCACGCGCGGGGCACGGTGGCGGGCGCGCTCGCAACCACCGCCGGCGAGCAACGCGAGGGACAGGAAGACCGTCAGCGCAACGAACGCGCCGATCACTTCGGGACGCCGGAACATCTTCCGCCGGCAGTGGAGCATACCTGTTGCCCTCCGCAAGCTGGCTGATGACCAGCTCAGAGCACGCTCTGGCCCAGCAGTCCGAGGATGAGCAGGAGCCCGAAGGCCATCTGCAGCTGAGCCGTGCGCATGTCCAGGGTCACCAGGCCCCCCTGCATGGCATCCCCGCTCTGCGCGATGCCGGCTCTCATCTGGCGAATGGCGCCGAAGGCGAGCGGCAAGCTGAGCAGTGCCAAGAGCGCCGTCGGAACGATGAGCTTCGCCGCCACCAGCGCGATGAGGCTCAGGTAGGCCAGCGCCAGAAGCGCGATGTAGACCGCCTGCGACCCGCGCCGTCCCAGGAGCAGGGCCAGGGTGGTGATCGCGGCTTCGCGGTCGGTGTCCAGGTCGCGCAGGTTGTTGGCGTGCAGGATCGCCCAAATGAGGAGTCCCACCGGGACACCGTAGCAGACCGGTGTCCAGGAGAGCCGCCCAGTCTGGACGACGTAGCTGCCCACGGTGATGCCCACGCCGAAGGCGAGGAAGACCGCGACGTCGCCCAGCGCGCGGTACTTGAGCGCCACGGGCGCCCCGGTGTAGCCCACGCCCAGCAGGAGACCCAGTGCCACGACCGGCAGCACCGCCGGACCCACCGCGATGAAGAAGTGGACCGCGATCGCGGCCGCGACCGCGGAGAGCACGAGGGCCTCGGCAAGGATCTCCCCGGGTGCCATCCGTCCGCTGACGAGCATCCCGCGGGAGGCGCCCCGCGTGTCTTCGCGGTCGACGCCCTTGCGGAAGTCGAAGTAGTCGTTCAGCAGGTTCGACGAGGCATGGAAGCAGGCGGACCCGACGGCGGCCAGGATCAGGTGGAGCACGTTCAGCCGGGCGCCATCCTGGATCACGGCCACCAGACCGCCCAGGATTGCGGGTATGACGGAAGTGGGGAACGCGAACGGCCGGGTTGCATTCCACCACAGGCCCAGTCGGCTCATGGATTCACCTCCGATCTTGCGAGCGGTCTCGTGCTCAACTCGGGGGAGCTACAGTAGCGGCTCTTCCGCGTCAGGGTCAACGTGCTATCTTGAAGGGAAAGGCCGTCGCATCTTGACCGCGCCGAGGTCATCCCATACGCTAAGGAGCTTGGTGTTCCAGTGCGGGAGGTCCCCTGCCTGCGCTCGCCAGCCGAATCAACAGAGGAGTATTGTAGATGGCCACACAAGCTGCCAAGAAACCGGCCCGCAAGACGCGCGGCTTCATCAAGATCCGCGAGGAAGAGTGCAAGGGATGCGGCTGCTGTATCGAAGACTGCCCTCAGAAGGTGCTGGAGTTCTCGCCGAACCTCAATCGGATGGGGTACCACCCGTGCGTCTACAAGGGCGATGGGTGCATTGCCTGCGGCATCTGCTTCTATGCCTGTCCCGAGCCCGGGGCGATCACGGTCTACCAGCTCGAGGAAGGCGACTAGATTCGGCGATGGGCGCAGACGCTCTGTAGATGGGAGGTTGCGATGGCGAAGGTGCTTCTGAAGGGCAACGATGCCGTGGTCCGCGGGGCGATCTTGGCAGGTTGCCGAGTCTACTTCGGATACCCGATCACGCCGGCCAGCGAGATCGCCGAGACGGCGGCCAAGTACATGCCGCTCGTCGGCGGCACGTTTCTGCAGGCCGAGAGCGAGATCGCGGCGATCAACATGGTCTACGGTGCTTCGGGTGCCGGTGCACGGGTGATGACGGCCTCTTCGGGACCGGGGATCAGTCTCAAGATGGAGGGGATCTCCTACATGGCCGGCGCTCAGCTGCCCTGCGTGGTCGTCTCGGTCATGCGCGGCGGTCCCGGCCTGGGGAATATCGCGCCGGAACAGGCTGACTATCACCAGGTCGTCTGGGGCGGCGGGCACGGGAACTACAAGAACATCGTGCTGGCCCCCAACTCGGTCCAGGAGATGTCGGACCTCACGATGCTCGCCTTCGAGCTCGCCGACCGCTATCGCAATCCGGTCTTCATCCTCACCGACGGTGCGACCGGTCAGATGATGGAGCCGGTGGAATTCCCCGATGCGGTCGTGCGGCCGCCCGAGAAGGACTGGGCGGTGGGGGTCGGACCGGGGCCCCGCGAGAATCTGATCTCCTCGATCTTCCTCGACGGCGACGAGCTGGAGGCCCACAACAAGATCCTGCAGGCCAAGTACGACAAGATGGAAGCCGAGGAGGTGCGCTTCGAGGAGTTCCAGTTGGACGATGCCGAGCTGGTGACGGTCGGATTCGGGATCGTCGCGCGCGTCCTGCGTTCCGCGGTGCTGCAACTGCGCAGCGAAGGGCTGAAGGTGGGGCTGCTGCGACCCATAACCTTGTGGCCCTTCCCCAACGAGAAGCTCGAGGAACTTGCCGAGCGGGATTCGGTGCGGCGATTCGTGACGGTCGAGATGTCGCACGGTCAGATGGTGAAGGATGTGAAGCTCGCCGTTCTGGGGCGCAAGCCGGTTGAGCTCTACAGGCGCATGGGCGGCAACATTCCCACCGTCAACGAGGTGATCGAGGAGATCAAGCGCCTGGCCTAGATTCGGTCGTGAGCACCGGGAGGAGAAGTACATGAAGGTCAAGTTCCAGAAGACCAAGGGCTTCTATGATGTCTACGAACGCAAGCCGGGCGTCAACAAGGACATCATCCACTACTGCCCCGGATGCGGGCACGGCAATGCCCACAAGTTCATCGCCGAGACGATCGCGGATCTGGGCATCCAGGATCGCACCGTATTCGTCAGCCCCGTGGGCTGCAGCGTCTTCGCTTACTACTACTTCGATATGGGGAACGTGCAGGCGGCGCACGGCCGGGCCCCGGCGGTGGCCACCGGGATCAAGCGCACACACCCCGACAGCGTCGTGATCGTCTACCAAGGCGACGGCGATCTGGCCGCCATCGGCACCGCGGAAATCGTCCACGCGGCGAACCGCGGCGAGAACATGACGGTGATCTTCATCAACAACGCGATCTACGGGATGACCGGGGGACAGATGGCCCCCACGACCCTTGTGGGGCAGCGCACGACGACGACCCCCTACGGCCGGAAGCCCGAGAACGAGGGCTTCCCGGTGCGCGTCGCCGAGCTGATCGATGCCATCCAGGCGCCGATCTACATCGAACGCGTGTCGCTCCACGATTCGAAGCATGTCACCAAGGCGCGCCGCGCCGTTCGCAAGGCGATCACGTACCAGCTCGAGGGCAAGGGATTCAGTCTGGTCGAGATCCTCTCGGCGTGTCCGACGGGTTGGGGCCTGCTGCCCGTGGAGGCGCGCAAGTGGATCCACGAGGCGATGGAGCCGAACTTCCCGCTGGGACTGAAGCGCGATGAAGGTCCCAACATCGAAGCGCGCGAGCTCCAGCCGTGCAACCATGTCTTCGAAGGCGTTCACGGCCTGATCGACTTGCCCGCGCCCGAAGAGCGCGGGGCGGCCACGATGCAGGCCACGATGGAGCACGTGGAGGAGGCCTGGCGGAATCCCGCGATCAAGGTCGCCGGCTTTGGTGGTCAGGGCGTGCTGCTCCTCGGCCTCGGCCTCGCGAACACCGGGATGCAGGTCGGCCATCACGTTTCCTGGTTGCCGTCCTACGGGCCGGAGATGCGCGGCGGGACGGCCAATTGCGGCGTACACATCTCCACGGATCTCATCGGCTCGCCGGTCGTGGCGGACACCGACATCCTCGTCGCGTTCAACCGTCCGTCCCTCGAGAAGTTCGAGGCGGCCGTGCGACCGGGGGGCGTCGTCTTCTGCGACACGTCCCTGGTTGACGTGAAGCCCACTCGGGACGATATTGTGGTGGTGGGGGTGCCGGCTACGAAGCTGGCGGATGAGCTTGGGAATACGAAGGCGGCCAACATGGTTATGTTCGGAGCGATCATCGGCCGCACCAAGCTCTTCACCGTGGACGAGGTCTGCGCGTCCCTGGATGGCTTCATCAAGAAGAAGAAGCTGATTCCGGTGAACGAGCAGGCGGTCAAGAGGGGAGCCGAGTACGTTCTGGAAATGAGCTAGTTTCCTCCGGCTCCCCCAGGGAAGGGGGTGACTCGGGGATGCCCCCAGTGGTCCTGATTGTGGAAGAGCAGACTGCGCTCCGGGAGCAGTACGCCCGCTTCCTCCGCGATGAAGGCTACGAGGTCGTGACCGCCGCCGCCGCCGAAGAACTGCTCCTGCTGGCCCAGAAGACGACTCCGGACGTGGTCGTGCTGGACCCGGACAGTGGCGGGGGAAAGGGCATGGAGGCGGCGCTCAAACTCCTCGAAGCCGGCTCGCCGGCGTCTCTGGTATTCAACACCTCGCGGCCCTACAGCTTGGAGACGGATTTCTCCACCTGGGTAGCCGACGCCTACAGCGTGCGGACCCACGGCGTGGGAGAGCTGGGGCGGATCGTGCGGGATGTGCTCCATCGCGCGCCGGCCACACCGGCCGCGGAGAAGTAGCCGCCCGGGGGAAGACCCTACGCGCTCGCCAGGATCTTCTCGCGTATGATCAGGTGACCCTCCAGCCGGCCGACCATCTCGTTGAAAGCTCGGAAGAAGACACGCGACGTGCGCGGCGCGGTCGTGACTGAGGCGCCGCTGTGCTCCAGGTGGGCCAGGGTGGCATCGAGGTCCTCGAGAATCAGCAGGTCGGCCTCGAGCAACCGGTCGAGAAGCCGCTCGTCGACGGGCTCGGCATCGAAGAAGCTCTTGAAGCCGTAGGGGGCGAAGCGCACCGCATCGGCGATGGTCTGGATGCGCAGCTGGCACTGGGTGAGCTGTTCCATGGGGGGACCGGAGGATTCGCCCGCCCAGCGCTCGCGAACCGCGTCAAGCTGGGTGCCCATGGCAAGGAGCTGGCGGTAGACGCGCGCCCGCAGGCGGGCGTCCTCTTCCTGGCGAAGTTCTCGACGCTTGTATCCCTCGTACCCGGGGACCAAGTAGGCGAGGTTCTCCAGGAAGCGAACCCCGCTGGGTCGTTGCGGAACCTGCATGTCGGGGCCTCTCCTGCCGGCCCGCGCGGGCGCGTGCCGCGGGTCGGCGGTGTGTCCACTTGCGGTTGTCGTCTCCCTCCCGTCTCCGATGAGTCGGCCCCCGATGCAGGCGCCAAGGTGCAAAGGGCGTGCCCGAACGGGTTGACCCGCCGAAAGCGGCTTCCTAGCATGCCGAAAGGCGTGCCACGTGGCGGCTACGAGCCGTCTCGGGACGGCTGTTGCACCCCGTGCGGGTGTGCGCAATGCAATCCCGCGGGCGCGCGGGCGTGGGAATCGCAATCTTGAAGTGGGCGGGCCGTGGCCAAGAGACCCGAAAGACAGGATCGCCACACGATCCTCATGGTTGCCCATGACGCACCCGAAACGCGCCGGCTGCGCGCCTCCCTTGAGGCCGGGGGACGCGCGGTCGTCTGGGTGCAGAGCCGCGAGGCCGCGATCAACGTCCTCGACAGCACCGTCGTCGACGCGCTGATCACACGCCTCCGGGCGCGCCGCATCCGCGGGATGGCCCTCCTGGAACTCGCCCGCAAGCGCAATCCCGACGTGGGTGCCATCCTGCTGATCACACCCGACGAGGTCGAGCAGGCGACCCGCGCCATGCGCCGCGGCGTGATCGACTTCCAGACCGTGCCGTTCAACCTCGAGAAGATCGCCGCCGTCCTCGACCGCCTGGAGGAACGCCAGCGGCTGGCGGCCGAGTTCTCGCGCCTCAGCCAGCGCCTGGATCATGAGTTCGGGTTCCCTAACCTCGTGGGCAATTCGTCGGCGATGGCCCGACTCCGCGCGCACCTGAAGGAGATCGCACCGCTGGAGGTCCACGTCCTCGTCCACGGCGAGGAAGGTGTCGGGAAGCGGACCATCGCCCGCACACTGCATCTGAACAGCCCGCGTCGCAATGCGCCGCTGGTCGAGGTCGACTGCGCGGTCATCCCGCCCCGGCAACTCCCCCGCGAGCTCTTCGGCGTCCCATCCCCGGGTCCCGGCCGCCGCCGCCCCGGCCGGCTCGAGGTTGCCGCCGAGGGCACGCTCTACCTGAGCGAGATCGGCGCGCTTCCCCGGGAGGTCCAGAGCCGGATCGCCGACACCCTGCGAACCGGGCAGATCCGCCCCGAAATCGACGCGCCGCCGGTAGAGGTGCGCCCGCGCGTCGTGGCCTCCAGCCGCAGCGATCTGGCTGGCGGCGTGGAGCAGGGCCGGTTCGACGAGGGCCTCTTCACGCTGCTTGGCGAATCGCGGATCGAGATCCCGCCCCTGCGTCACCGGCGACGCGACATCCCCGTCCTTGCCCGCCACTTCCTTGCGGAGGCGGCGCAGGAAGTGAACCGAACGCTCTCCCTGAGCCGCGCGGCGCTGGACAGCCTCTCCGACTACGAGTGGCCGGGCAATTGCCGCGAGCTCAAGGGGGTGATCGCCGAGCTCGCGGCCTCGACACCCGCGGGCGCCACCATCGGCAGTGACGACCTGCCAACCGGGATCCGGGATTCGCGTCCCCGGGAGGGATTCCTGGGCGTGCCCCTCGGCACCTCGCTTCCCGAGGCCGAAAGACGGCTCATCCTCGAGACCGTTCATCTCTGCGGCGGCAATCGCGAGAAGGCCGCGGCTATCCTGGGGATCGGGGTGCGGACGCTCTATCGAAAGCTGCGCAGCTACGCCGCCGGGGAGGGAACGACCTAGATCACCAAGACTGCCAAAATGACAGTCCGAAGTGACATTCTTGGCAACCCCGGACGGGCGCGAGTCCCCGATTTCCCCCAAAGAGCTTCCAATGTCGCATCCTGAGACAGGATTCTGTTTCATATTAGAACGCACGATGAGCCAATCTGGCAGGGATTCGAGAGGAATCCGGCTCTTCATTCTGCGGTCATAGCCATAACCTCCCACTGATAAAGAGATTGCAAATCGAGTGTCACTTTGGCATGATTCTCGCTGTTTCTTTCGCCAGGAGTGAAGTGGGCTCGGCATACATACCGCGGGCCCGTAGGACTGACCGGTTTCGCGGCATCCCTCGAGGTGCGTCGGTGACCGGTGGAATTCGTTCAATGGAGGAGGAGGACCGATGAAGACGAAGATTCGTCCTCTGGGTGACCGTATCCTCGTCAAGCGCCTGGACGAGGACAAGGAGCAGCGCTCCACGGGCGGCATCATCATCCCTGATACCGCCAAGGAGAAGCCGATGGAAGGCAAGGTCGTGGCAGCCGGGCCGGGTCGTCGCACGGATGACGGCAAGATCCAGAAGCTCGACGTCAAGGTCGGCGACCGCGTTCTCATGAGCAAGTACGCGGGTACGGAAGTGAAGATCGAAGGTGACGAGTACCTCATCATGCGCGAGGACGACGTCCTCGGCGTCATCGTGGGCTAACGGCATAGCGCTAGGGAGGAGGATGAGATGGCTGCAAAGCAGCTCCTATTCAAGGAGGACGCCCGGCGGGCGATCCTCGAGGGCGTGGAACTTCTGAGCAAGGCCGTGAAGATCACGCTCGGCCCTCGTGGACGGAACGTCGTGCTCGAGAAGAAGTGGGGTTCCCCCACCATCACAAAGGACGGGGTCACGGTCGCCAAGGAAATCAGCCTGGAGGACCCCTGGCAGAACATGGGCGCCCAGATGGTGCGCGAGGTCGCCTCGAAGACCTCCGACGTCGCCGGTGACGGCACGACCACCGCGACCCTGCTGGCGGAGTCGATCTTCCGCCAGGGTCTGCGCAATGTGACCGCGGGCGCCAATCCGATGCACATCAAGCGGGGGATCGAGCAGGCCGTCGTGACGGTCGTCGCCGAACTCGAGAAGATGTCCAAGAAGGTCAACGACACCGGCCAGATCGAGCAGTTGGCGACGATCTCGGCCAACGGCGACAACACGATCGGCAAGATCATTGCCGAGGCGATGGACAAGGTCGGCAAGGAAGGCACGATCACGGTCGAGGAAGCCAAGTCGACCGACACGACCCTCGACGTGGTCGAGGGTATGCAGTTCGACAACGGGTATCTCTCGCCCTACTTCATCACCGACAAGGACAGCATGGAGGTCGTTCTCGAGGACGCGTACGTGCTGCTGTTCGACAAGAAGGTCTCGAGCTTGAAGGACCTGCTGCCGATCCTCGAGCTGGTGAGCCAGCAGAGCAAGCCGATCCTCATCCTCTCCGAGGATGTCGAGGGTGAGGCGCTCGCGACATTGGTTGTCAACCGCCTGCGCGGCACGCTGCAGTGCTGCGCCGTCAAGGCTCCCGGCTTCGGCGATCGCCGGAAGGCGATGCTCGAGGACCTCGCCGTCCTGACCGGCGGCCAGGTGATCTCCGAGGAAATGGGCCGCAAGCTCGAGAGCGCGACGCTCAAGGACCTCGGTCGCGCGAAGACCATCAAGATCGACAAGGACAACACGACGGTCATCCAGGGTGCCGGCAAGACGAGCGACATCAAGGCACGCATCGAGCAGATCGGCCGCCAGATCGAGGAAACCACCTCGGACTACGACCGCGAGAAGCTGGAGGAGCGGCGCGCGAAGCTGTCCGGCGGGGTCGCCGTGATCAACGTCGGCGCGGCCACCGAGATCGAGATGAAGGAGAAGAAGGCGCGCGTCGAGGACGCCCTGCACGCCACGCGGGCGGCCGTCGAGGAAGGCATCGTCGCCGGCGGCGGCGTGGCCCTCTTGCGCTGCACCCCGGCCCTCGAGAAGCTCGAGGCCGCGACCCCTGACACGAAGATCGGGATCGATATCGTCAAGCGCGCCATGCAGGAGCCGCTGCGGACCCTGGTGGACAACGCGGCCATCGAGGGCAGCCTGGTGGCCGAGGAAGTGCGCAAGAACACCAAGAAGGCCTTCGGCTACGACGTCGAGCGCGATCAGTACGTCGACATGTTCGAGGCCGGGATCATCGATCCGAAGAAGGTGACACGGATCGCGCTGCAGAACGCGGCCTCGATCGCCGCGCTGATGCTGACCACCGAGGCGATGGTCTCCGAGATCCCCGAGAAGGCCAAGGACCAGCCGGCGATGCCGGGTGGCGGCGGGATGGGTGACATGTACTAGTCGCGGTTCCGGCTTCTTGAATGACATCGGGCCGCCCCGATCCGAAAGGGTCGGGGCGGCTTTGGCTTCAGGACGAGGAAGCCGTGGATCACGAGATGGACGCGCTGAAAAGCCCAGCCCCGCAAGGCCAATCCTTGAGCACTGCATCGCGGGGGGGATCTGCTATGATCGCCCCCGAGGAGGACCGTCAAGAACGTGGCCTGGACAACAGACCAAGAGCCCGAACGGGCCATTCTGGTTGGCCTGGCGGACAGCGACGAGCTGGCGCTGCTCGCCACGACGGCGGGGAGCGAGGTCGTCGGTCGCGTGCAGCAGCGGCGTGAGACCCTGCGTGCGGCGACCTTTCTGAGCCGCGGCAAGGTCGAGGAGGTGCGCCGTCTGGCGGAGAGCGGGAACGCGAGCCTCGTCATCTTCGATGAGGACCTTTCGCCCGCACAGGTGCGCAACCTAGAGAAGGCGCTGGATCTCAAGATCATCGATCGCACCGAACTCATCCTCGACATCTTCGCGACGCGCGCGCGATCGCGCGAGGCGCAGATGCAGGTCGAGTTGGCGCAGCTCCAGTACCTCCTGCCGCGACTGACCCGCATGTGGGTGCACCTTTCGCGACAGGAGGGCGGCATCGGCATGCGCGGCCCCGGCGAGACGCAACTCGAGGTGGACCGCCGCCGCGTGCGCCAGCGTATCAGCATGCTCAAGCGGCGGCTGGTCGCCGTCGCGCGCGAGCGCCGCGTGCAGAGGCAGCGGCGCAAGAGCATGTTCCGCGCATCCCTCGTGGGCTACACCAACGCCGGCAAGTCGACGCTCTTCAATGCCCTCACGCGTGCGGGCGTGCTCGAAGAGGATCGGCTGTTCGCTACGCTGGAAACCACCACGCGCCGTCTGGCCCTCGACGGTGGCAAGATAGTGCTCCTCTCCGACACGGTCGGTTTCATCCGCAAGCTGCCGCACCACCTTGTCGTATCCTTCCACGCGACGCTGGGCGAGATGCGCGAATCAGATCTCCTCATCCACGTCGTGGATGCATCCATCGACAACTTCCGCGAGCAAATGGAAGTGGTCGACGAGGTCATCGACGGACTGCTGGACGGCCGCGTGATCGCGCGCCTCTTGGTCCTCAACAAGGCCGATCGACTTTCGGAGGAGCGGGCCTTTGCCCTGCGCGCGGAGTTTCCCGACACGGCGATCCTCTGCGCGCGGGACCGCCAGCAGGCACTGGGTTTCAAGAAGAACCTGGCCGAGGCCATGAAGGCCTCGCTGTCCGGTGGTGCGTCCGTCAAGGGGCGCGCCACGCCTGGAATGGACGCCGCGCCCGAGGCCGGTTGATGCCCTTTGTCTTGGCAGGCTCTGCGCGCAGACATCTCGAGCGGCTCTCCGCCTACCTGCTCGCTCTCGGGGCGCTCTGTGGTTTCACTTCTCTCGTCCTGACACACGGATTCCCTGGCGGCACGGAGCCCCATCGCTGGGGAGGTCTGCTCGAGGTGCCGGCGGTGCTCCTCCTCGTGCTGGAGCATCTCCTGATCACCCTCACGGCGGGGAGCTGGCGCAGGGTCTTGGCGCGCCGCTGGTTCGGGCACATTGTCTTGGGCCTGCTCCTGTTCGGGGGCATTCTCGTCCTGGCCCAGCTGCGCGGGGTTCTCCATCTGCCCATTCGCCCCGAGACGCTCGCGCGCGCCTATGTCATCGGCCTGCAGGTCTACATCGGTGTCACCATGGTCGTCGCCGGCGCGAGCGTCAATCGCGGGCTGGCCAAGGTCCCGCTGCACCCCTCCGCCATGGCGTTCCTGACGTTCATGATGCTGATCGCCGTGGGGAGCGGATTGCTGATGTTGCCCACGATGGTCCCCGCGGACAGCCACCTGCGCGGGATCGACGCGCTGTTTACGGCGACCTCGGCGGTCTGTGTGACCGGGCTCGTGGTGTTGGACACGGGAACCGCCTTCACACGACTGGGGCAGGGGGTCATCCTCCTGCTCATTCAGCTCGGAGGCCTCGGGATCATGGCGCTCGCGGCCTTCATGGGCATGCTCGTCGGCCGCCGCAGCGTGGGGCTGAGAGAGCGCGCCGTCATGCGCGACATCCTGCACGTCGGAGCCCTGCGACAGGTCACCCGCGTGCTCCGGTTCATCGTCGTATCCACGATCGCGATCGAGCTCGTGGGCGCGACGGTGCTGTACCTTGCCTGGCCGCAACGTACCGGCCGTCTCTTCGACAGTGTCTTCCACGCCGTCTCCGCATTCTGCAACGCCGGGTTCTCGACGAACGCGGACAGCCTGGAGGGCGTGTTCGGGCAGCCGGTGATTCTGATCACGGTCCTCGTACTCCTCGTGCTGGGCGGACTGGGCTTCGTCGTTCTCGCCGATCTGTGGCGGCGGCCGCCGCCCCGGCGAAGGCTCGCCGGCGAGTGCGGCAAGAGCCTCAGGCCGCGGGTCCGTCTGGCCGTGCAGACGCGCATGGTGCTCGCCATCACGGGAGGGCTTCTGCTCGTCGGTTGGCTGGGCTTCCTCCTGCTCGAATGGAACGGGGCGCTCGCCGCGATGAGCTGGCCCGAAAAACTCCTTCGCGGGCTCTTCATGTCGGCGACGCCGCGGACCGCCGGGTTCACCGCGACGTCGGCTGCCCTGTGGGGGCCGCCCACGGCATTGATGCTCCTCATGCTCATGATGATCGGTGGCGCACCGGGGTCTACGGCCGGGGGGATCAAGGTGACCACGCTCGGCGTGATGCTCGCGGCGGTCCGCTCGATGGTTCGCGGGCGGGCGAACCCGGTCGTCTTCCGCCGCGAGGTGAGTCTGCAGACGATCCGCGAGGCGACGGCCGTGATCACCGTCTACATCGCGGCGCTCTGTCTGGGGACCTTGCTTCTCCTTATCACCGAGCGCGGGAGCCGGCAGACGGTGCTCGTCGAGGTCGGCGCAGCACTGGGAACGGGGGGTCTCACCTTGGGTCTTACGCCCCATCTCTCGATGGTGGGGAAGTGCATCATCGTTGTGCTCATGGTGGTGGGGCGCGTGGGACCGATTACGCTCGCGCTCACGGTCGCCAGGCGCCATCCGCCGCCGGCCGTGCGCTACCCTGAAGAGAAGGTCATGATCGGCTAGCAGAAGGAGTCTCGAGATGCAGAGATACATGGTGATCGGCCTGGGAACGTTCGGGCGTACGCTGGCGATGGAGCTGGCGCGGCTGGGCGCCGAGGTCCTGGCGATCGACCGCGATCCGGCCCTGGTCGGCCGCGTGGCGCCGCACGTTGCCCTGGCGGTGACCGCCGATGCCACCGACCCGCAGGTGCTCGACTCGCAGAACGCCAAGCAGATGGATTGCGCCATCGTCGCCACCGGCGAGCAGTTCGAGGTCACCGTGCTGACCACCGCCCTGCTCGTCGAGCTGGGCGTGCCTCTCGTGATGGCGCGCGCGATGTCGCAGACGCAGAAGCAGATCTTGAAAAAGGTGGGCGCGCACGCGGTGGTCATGCCGGAATACGAGATCGCCGAGCGGCTCGCCCGCTCCCTGCACCTCAGCGGCGTCGTCGACTTCGTCGAGCTGCCGGAGGGCTATTGCCTCAAGCAGGTCCGCGTACCCAAGGACTTCGTGGGCCGGAGCCTCCAGGAGCTCAGCGTGCGACAGAAGGAACGCGTGATGGTCATCCGCATCCGGCGCAAGGAGGTCGAACGCGACAAGCGCGGCGAACCGCACGTGGAAGATGAGCTGATCGCGATCCCCGACGGCGCGACTGAGCTCCGCGATGGCGATGTGCTCTCCGTCATCGGCTCCGAGGCCGCTGTGGCCCGTCTGGGCGACGAGGAGTGATCCGTGCCGGATGCGTGGCTGCGTGATGCGAAGCGGGAGCTCCTGCGCTTCCGGACCGGCGAGGAGCTCCGCGCCTCGGGCTTCTGGCGCTCCCAGGGCGCCGAAATCGAGAAACTCCTCGCGACCGTCCAGGACGGCTCACCCCCCCAGCCGATTCCACCCACCGCGCGGCGGGAAACCCTCCGCATCGTCCACTGGAACATATTGAAAGGTATTGAGTTCGAGAGCATTGTTCGCGTACTTCGTGAACACGACATGCTGCGGGATGCGGACGTGATCCTGCTGAACGAGGTCGATGTCGGCACGGCCCGCGCGGCCAACCGGCATGTCGCAGCTGAGCTGGCCGAGGCCCTCGGCCTCCACTGGGCCTTCGTGCCGAGCTACCTGGAGCTCACCCAAGGCCCGGGCGCGGATGTCGATGCCCCCGGCGAGAACGAGGTCGGACTTCACGGCGTCGCGTGTCTCACGCGCGAACCTCCTGTTGCGCTCTCCGCCGTGCCGCTCCCCGATAGCTTCGACTACTTCGCGCACGCGGAGAAGCGTCTCGGCCGGCGCACCGCACTCCTGGCCGTGCACCCGGACGGTTTCGTCTTCGGCGCCGCGCACCTCGAGGTGCGTGGCACCCCGCGGGGACGCGCGAAGCAGATGGCGGCCCTGTTGGACGGCGTCGAGCGCCTCTGTGCTCGCCAAGCGGAAGCTGGCCAGCCCGTGCAGGGCGTCGTCCTCGCCGGCGACCTCAACACGCACACCTTTCCGCGCGGCAGTGCGGCGCGCGCGCTCCGCGGCTTCTTTCGACTGCTCCTTACGCCACCCGGCATGCTCAAGAGGCAGCTCCGCGAGCCATGGCGCGCAAACCGCGAACCGGCGTTTGCCGAGCTGCGTCGCCGCGGGTACGACCTGACCGCGCTCAACGACGACGGGCTCACGGCTTGGGCGTGCGTCGCCGCGTTCGAGGAGTGCGACTGGCTTCCGCGTGGCACTCGGCGCTGGTTGGCGCGCCGCCTCGAGCCAGAGCCCGGAGGCATTCCGCTCCGGCTCGACTGGTTCATGGGGAAGAACGTGGAGCGTTGCGGCGAGGCATGCACCGTGGTGGAATTGCTCAATGCGCAGGGGCCCTCGGACCACGCGCCCCTGGTCCTCGAGATCGCTATGCCGCCTGTCCCGCCGACTCGAGCATGACGCGGTGCTCCTTGAGAAACGGCACCATCTCCCCGAGCGTGTCCACCACGCGCGGGTCGAGCTGCGTGCCCCGGACCCGCTGGATCTCGGCGAAGGCCTCTTCCTCTTTCCGCGCCGTGCGGTACGGTCGCGTGGAGGTCAGCGCATCGAACGTGTCGGCGACCGCGATGATGCGCGCGATCGGCGGAATGGCGCTTCCTGAGATCCCCAGCGGGTAGCCGCCCCCGTCGATCCGCTCGTGATGGAAGAGCACGCCCTGACTCGCCGTCTTCAGCTGACCGATGTGGCTCACCACCGCGTAGCCCCGCCACGGGTGCTGTTTGACGACCTCGTACTCGGACGGCGCGAGACGTCCCGGCTTGTTGAGGATCGCCTCGGGCATCCCGATCTTGCCGACATCGTGAAGGATCGACGCCCAGTTGAGCGCCTCGAGCTCGCCCCGGCTCATGCCGAGCTGCTTCCCGAGGAGCATGGAGATCACGTTGACCCGCGAGGAGTGCCCTGACGTGTAGTGATCCTTGGCCTCGATGGTGCTCACCAACGCCTTGACCGTGGACATCAGGAACTGACCGAGATCCTCGTAGAGGTCCGCGCTGCGCACGGCGAGACAGATCTGCGCGGCGAGCGAGTGGATCAGGCGCAACTCGTGGCGACTGAAGGGTGTCGTGCCGGGGCGCATGAAAGCCAGAAACCCGGCCTTGGGATTCTCCGGGTGGATGCGATGTGCCGCGACCTGCACAGGGCCGGCGGCGGCGGCCTTTCCGCCGAGGATTTCGTCGAGACATCCGTGAATGCTGGGACCCTCGCAGTGACGCACGCGCCACCATAGCTTGCCGGCCATGAGGCGCAGCGTGCGCTCGGGAACCTCGAGGCCCCGCGCGGCGCCCGAAAGGCTTGGGTAGACGATCGGCATCCGCGCCTCGGGCAGCTGCACCATGCCCATCTCCGCCGCCGTGGCGGCGCACCCTTGATGCAGGATGAACTCCACCGTCTGCTGGGTGTTCTCAGGATGGGTGAGCAGCGCCGAGATGTGCCGGAGGAGTCCGAGCTCGTTGCGCAGGCTGGTCAGCTCGATCGTCTGCTCGGCCGCGATGCCGGCCAGCTCGAGGTGGCGGCCCAACGCCTGCGCCAATGCGTCGAGTTGCATCTCGAGTGCCGGACGGGAGCCGGGATTGAGAGGCCCCGGGCCAGACACCTCGTTCGAGATCTGTTCCGGATTGCGGGCAGCCTCGGCCGTGATGACGCCGACGATCCCTCCCATGCCCAGGATCGGCACGGCGAGCAGCTCGCCTTCGGGAGACGGCTCTTGAAGGGGGTGACCCTCGGCCATCGACCGGTGCGCCAGGGCCAGCGCTCGGCCGGCCAGATCCGGCGCGGGGGTTGGCGGCGAGGAGAAGATGAGGGCCGACTCGCGTGACCAGATCAGCAGTACGGTGCCCAGCTGTTGCGCATAGCTGTGCAGCAGACCGGCGAAGCCGGGGTCCAGCAGCTGCCGGGGGGGTGAGAACTGCTCCGCGGTGGTCATCGGTGTGTGCCTCTGGGTTGCCTGGGATCGCCTTCGGGGGACAGCCGTGGGACGGCTGCACCCACCTAGTTCAATCGGAGTCCGGGCGCGGTTTCTTCCCCGTGATTCGCTTCGGCGGTTACAGGAAGTGGTGCTCATAGGCCGTTTCCGGCTTTTGGGTTGGATGGATTCAACCAGTCCAGTATGCTGCGAGCGCCACGCAATCCGGCACACGCGAGTGGGGGTACTTCATGGCGACAAAGCGAGGGCTCGGAACGGCCAGCGCCCTCCTGGGGCTCTTGGCGCTGGTGGCGGGAGGGGTCTGCCAAGGCCAGGAGCAACTGCTCGAGCGTGTGATTGCCGTGGTCGACGACGAGCCGATCCTGTTCAGCGAGGTGGAAGCGGGGCTGCTCATGACCGTTCAGAGCCTCGGCATCGATCCGGGTGACTCGGTCCGGGTGCAGGAGCTGCGTGAGCGGATCCTCGAACAACAGATCGAACAGAAAGTGGTCTACCTCGAAGCCGTGGAAGAGGGCGTCACCGTTCGCAGCGAGGAGATCGCCACCGCGGTCGAGGATGCCCTCGCCCGCAACCGCGAGCAAATCGGCTCCGAGGAGATGTTCCAGATCCAGCTCCAGCTGGAGGGAATCACCGAGGAGGAGCTGCGCGAGCGCTACACCGAACAGGCGCGAGTCGAGATCACCGTGGCGCGCTTCGCGCAGGCGATGTTGGGGCCCGAGGAGAGCGTCACCCCGGAGGAGGTGCGCGACTACTACGAAGAGAATCGCGGGGAGCTCCCGCAGCGCGAGGCGGCCGTCAACCTGCAGCACATCCTGATCGCGGTGCGTGCCGACTCCCAAATGGTCCGGAACGCTCTCGATCTGGCGAACGATGTGGCCGCCCAGATTCGATCGGGCGAGATCTCCTTCGCCGACGCCGCGCGGGCGTACTCCGACGACCCCAACGGCCGCGAGGGGGGCGACCTTCACCGCATCCGGCGCGGGGACGTCATGGGCAAGCTCGGCCTGGAGTTCGAGGAGGCGCTCTTCTCTCTCGAGCCGAACGTCGTCGGCGCTCCGGTGGTCAGCCCGTTGGGTTGCCATCTCCTGTTGGTCCACGAGAAGGACCCGGCCGGCGCATGGGTCCACGCCAGCCACGTGCTCTTCGCGGCGCCCATCCTTCGCGCGGACAGGGCGCGTGCCGACCGCCGTGCGGACGAGGTCTATCAGCGAGCCATGGCCGGAGAGTCCTTCGAAGTCTTGGCGCAGCGCTACTCGGAGAACCCGGAGACGGCGGCCGCGGGAGGCAACCTCAGTTGGGTGCCGCTGGCCGCCTTGGGTCCGGAGGTCGGGGCGGTCATCGAGGCACTGTCGGTGGGCGAGATCGGCGAGCCGATCGCGGTCGAAGGCGAGGTGCACATCTTCCGGCTGTTGGGTCGTGAATCAGAACGCAATTTCGCGTTTGAGGAAGTCGAGGCGGAGCTCGTCCAGTGGGTTCAGGCGCGCAAGGCGGAGGAGCGCTATCGCAAGTGGGTCGAGGAGCTGAAGAAGAAGCACTACATCGAACGCCGGTTGTAGGCGCGCGCCGGACGCCACCGTATTCATGGATCGGGGTACTTAAGGACATGGGCGTGAGGATCGATCAGCTTCTGCACTGGCTCTGTCTCGCGAAGAGCCGCTCGCTGGCTGCGCGCGGCTGCCGTCAGCAGCGCGTCCTCGTGAACGGAGAGCCGGCCCGTCCCGCGCGGGCGGTGCGCGCCGGCGACGAACTCACCCTGGTCAGCACATCTGGACGTCAGCGTCGCCGGCTGCGCATTCGCGACCTGCCGGCGTGCGCGATCAGTCGCAAGCAAGCCCGCGAACACTACGAGGTGCTCGAGGAGTCTGCGCAACCGATCGATCTCGACCGCGAAGGGGAGATCGAGGCTGGCGGGTGAGACATGGTCACCTTCGATCACGTCTACATGGCCTATCCGACACACGCCGAGGGGTGGGCGCTCGAAGACCTGAGCTTCAGCATCCAACCCGGCGAGATGATCTTCCTGCTGGGCGAGAGCGGGGCCGGCAAGACCACGGTGCTCAAGCTGATCACCCTTGAAGAACGTCCCAGCCACGGCGAGGTGCACGCCGCCGGCTTCTGCAGCGAAACGATCTCACGCGGTGAGATCCCTCACCTGCGGCGCCGCTGCGGGATGGTCTTTCAGGATTTTCGTCTCATCAAGGACAAGACGATCTTCGAGAACGTGGCCTACTGCCTGCGCATGACCGGCACACTGGAGCGGTCGGTGATCACGCGCGCCGTGGCGCGCGTCCTGCAAGGCGTGGGCATCTACGGCAAGCGCAACCGGTTTCCCCACGAGCTGAGCGGCGGCGAGAAACAGCGCGCCGCCATCGGACGCGCGCTGATCCACGAGCCTCCGCTGCTTCTCACCGATGAGCCCACCGGGAATCTGGACAAAGCAACCGGCCTCGAGATCATGTCGTTGCTGGCGCGATTCCACCTGGCGGGAACCACCCTCCTCGTCGCCTCGCACAATGTGGAGTTCGCGCAGCGCTTCGCGACGCGGATGCTCACCCTGCGGGCAGGGAAGCTCGTTGAGGACCTCTTCCTGCGCCCTCACGGGACGGAGGTCTATTGAAGCCTTACGTCTTCTTCGGACAGGAGGCCTGGCTGTCCCTGAGGCGCAACCCGGCTGCGAGTCTCGCGGCCGTGACCGCGATCGCTTCCGTTCTCTTCCTGCTCTTGCTGTTCATGTTGCTGAGCCACAACATCCTCGTCCTCGCCGAGAGTCTCCGGCAGCGCAAGGGGCTGTCGGTGTTCCTCGAGGCGAACGTGCCGGCGGGTCGCGTGGAGGAGCTGCACGATCACTTCTCGAGCTTCCCCGAGGTCGCCGCATGCCGTCTCGTCAATCGCGCCGATGCCCTGCGGGACATCGAGGCCGAGCTGGGGATCGAGGAGGTGGTCGAGACGCTGGGGGAGAACCCGTTGCCCGACGTGTTCCTGATCACGCCTGCGGCCGCGGCCAGCGCTGCCCAGGACCTGGCGCGGCTGGCCGAGGAGATCGAGGCGTACGAGGGTATCGACGAGGTGCTCTACGGCGAACGCTGGGTTGAAGCGCTCGACCGCGGCCTGCGCCTCGTCCACCGGGCCAACGCGCTGACCGGCGTGCTCGCGGTCCTCGCCATCGTGCTTGTGCTCGGCAACACGCTGAGACTCATCGTGCTGATGCGCCAGGAACCGCTCAGCATCCTGAAGATGATTGGAGCCACCGACGCGTTCATCCGGACCCCCTTCGTCATCGCCGGTGTAACCCTCTGCCTCATCGGGGCACTGGCCGCACTGCTGCTGCTCTACGCCGGGTACGTGGCCGGGGGGCCCCTTCTTCCGGGGCTGCGCTTCTTGCCCCGCGCGTCCATAGTGCTGTTCGCGATGGGCGTCGCTCTCGTCGGTGTCGCCGGGAGCCTCTTGACGGTGGAGGTGTCGCTGCGGCAGTTGGAGCGCCGCCGCGGCAGGCCGGTGATGTAGGCTTGGGAGGGACGGACGATGGCATACCGCACGCGCAGTTCGCATCCGTCGCCGCCCGCGCGGCTGCGGGTGCGCGTGCTGGCAGTCGCCGGCGTGCTGGTGCTGCTGGGGGGCGGAGCCCACCTCCTCGCTCGGCGTGCTCTCGGCAGTGAAACCGGCGATACCCTCATCCGGCAGCGGGAGGCGGAGCTGCGCGATCTCAGGGGAAAACGCGCCGCCACGCAGAAGCGCATCGCGGAGCTGCGTAAGGAAGACCGGGCGCTTGAGGAGATCCTGTCGGAACTCGAGCGCGAGCGCGTCGTCTCGCGTCAGTATGTCCTGACCCTGGAGCAACAGGTCACCGCGTTGGAGCGGGATCTGGCCGCCCGGCAGGTCCGTTTGGACGAGAGCGAATCCGAGCTGCACGCCATGCAAGCCGACCTCGGTACCCTCCTCCGGCACTATGACCGCCGCGGCCGGGTCCACGCCGCGGAGCTCCTGGTCTCGTCGGCGACCACCGGGGAGATCTTCACCCGCGCGCACTATTGGATCCGCCTGATCCGCAACCTGCGCGACGAGGTCATCGGGGTGCGCGAGCAACGGGAGCAGGTGCGCACCGAGGTTCAGGGGATCGAGCAGCGTCGCGGCGAGGTGCTCGCCCTGCGCCGTGAACGCAGCGCCGAACTCCAGGCGATCGAAAAGCACAAACGGACGGTGGAACGCGACCGCGCGAAGCTCGAGCAGTCCGTTGCACAGTACGTGGCGCAGGCCGCGAAGCTGCTCGCCTCGCAGAAGAAGATCGAGGAGATGCTCGAGGCGGCTCGGCGCGCGGCCGTGAGCGCGGGCGGCGCCGGGCTCAACGCGCTGCGCGGGAGCCTACCGTGGCCGGTTCGCGGCCGCGTGGTCTCGCGCTTCGGTACGATCATCAACCCGCGCTACGGAACCCGCATCCCGCACAAGGGAATCGGGATCGCGGCCGCCGAGGGTACCGAGATCAAGGCGGTCGCCGCGGGCAAGGTGATCTACGCCGGGTGGCTCGAAGGATACGGCAACACGGTCATCCTCGACCACGGCAAGGGGTTCTTCACCCTCTATGCGCACGCCTCGCGCATCCAGGTCGCCGGGGAGCAGCGCGTGGGGGCCGGCGCGGTGATCGCGCGTGTCGGGAGCACCGACTCGCTGACCGGCCCCGGCCTTCATTTCGAGATCCGCCTCCGAGCCGAGGCGCTCGATCCCGAGCGCTGGCTCCGCGGGCGCTGAGACGCGGGGAGGGATGGGCGGCGATGCTTCTGCTCGACAGGATCCAGCACCAAGCCCACGCCGTGGACTCCCTGCGGGCGGCGTGGGAGCGCGGACGCCTGGCGCACGCCTACCTTTTCTGGGGTCCGGAGGGCGTGGGCAAGATGCGCACGGCCCAAGCCGTCTCGCAGATGGTTCTGTGCACGGCATCTGCCCCTCCGTGCGGCGAATGTCGGGCCTGCGGGAAAGCGGTCCGCTTCACCCATCCCGACCAGATCCTGGTCGCCCCGCCTCCGCGGGAGGGCGCCGACGCGTGGCACAAGGCACTTGAAGCCTACGGGCAGGACTCCTACCATTGCTGGCAGGCGCCGCCCAATGCCTCGATCGGCATCGAGAGGATCCGGGGACTGAAAACTGAGTCCTCGATGGCGCGGGTGGAGAAGGGCAACCGGATGGTGATCATCCGGGAAGCCGAGCGGATGACTCCCGAAGCGGCCCAGGCCGCTTTGAAGCTCATAGAAGAGCCCGGAGACGGCACCTATCTGGTGCTCACCAGTCGAGATCCCGAGCGGCTCCTCCCGACGATCCTCTCCCGCTGTCAACGTCTGCGCTTTCGGCCGCTGCCCCGTGCGTTCCTCGAGGAGCGCCTTGCGGAGCACGACGTACCGGCGCGCATGCTGGCCGCCCTGGCCCAGGGCAGCCTGAGCCGCGCGCTGGCGATGCTCGAGGAGGATGTGGTCGCGCTGCGTGACCAGACGATCGCGCTCTTCGCGCCCGGCCTGCGCAGCCCGGCCGAGGTGCGGGCGCATCTGCCGCGCGGGCGTGCGTGGGACGCCGCGCGGGCACAGATCTCGGTGGATCTGCTCATGATGTGGTACGAGGATCTCCTGCTGTTGCGCCATGGGCTCCCCGAGGATCTCGTCACCCATGCGGATCGGTTGAACGACCTGCGCCTCCGGGCCCAGGACATCTCGTTGCCCGAGATCCGGCGCCGCTGCGACATCGTTGAGGAGCTGCTGCAGGCGATCCGGCAGAATGTCGGCCCGCTCTTGGCCTTGGAGACGGCGCTCTTGAGACTGAACCGCTTGGCGGGGGAAGAGGATCTGTTCTGATGCCGGCTGGAGATAGAGATAACCGAGAGGGAGAGGCGGCCCCGCAACGCAGGGCGAGTCGGGGGCGTCGCGGCACGGGACCGGGGCGCGGGGGCCGCCGGGGAGGTCGCGGTGACCCAGGTGCGCGACGTCAGGAGCGCACCGGCCGCCCCTCCGGCGAGAACGAATCGGCCGCGGTCGACGCCTCGGAGCCGCTCGTGCTCGTGGCCTTCCGCGGGGGCCGCGTCGAAGGCTTCGTCAATCCGAAGGCGCTCGTCATCCGGCAGGGCGACTTCGTCCTCGTGGAAGCCGAGCGCGGGATGGACCTCGGGTTCGTCATCATCTGCGGCGGCCCGGCGCCGAGACGCAAGCGCAACCAGCCTCCGCGCGCGCTCCTCCGCCACGCGACCACCGATGAGATCGCGAGACTCGAGGTGCTCGCGCGCGAAGACCGAGAAGCGCTCGATATTTGCCGCGGACGCGTGGAGAGCTTCAGTCTCGAAATGAAGGTGATCGATGCCGAGACGCAATTCGACAGCAATCGCGTCACCTTCTACTTCACCGCCGAGCGACGCGTCGACTTCCGCGAACTGGTGCGCGACCTCGCCAGCATCTTCCGCACGCGTATCGAGCTGCGCCAGGTGGGCGCGCGCGACGCCGCTCGGCGTTGCGATGGGATGGGCCCCTGCGCCCGCCAGCTCTGCTGCACCACCTTCATTCGCGAGTTCGAGCCGGTCACGCTCAAGATGGCCAAGGAGCAGCGCCTCTCGCTCAACCCGTCGAAGATCTCCGGCTCCTGTGGGCGTCTGATGTGTTGCCTCAACTACGAGTGCGCGGCCTACCGGGCCGCCGCGCGCGTCGCCCCGCCCGTGGGCAGTCGCTGGCAGTACGAGAACCAGATCTGCCAGGTCAGCGGGCTGGATCTGGGCAATCACCAGCTCTTCGTGAGCGATGCAGGCGGCGACCGGCGAGCCGTTGATCTCGACGACTTCCTGGCCGGCGCAACCTCTGCGGAGGAGGAGTCCCGCGACCCGTCGCTCGAGGCTCCCGACACGGCGGCGGAGCGCTCCAAGCACACATGATCGACACGCACGCCCACCTGCACCTCCCCGAGTACGACGGTGACCGGGAACGCGTGGTGACGCGCAACTTCGCAATGGGGATTACCGGCATTGTCGAGGTGTGCATCTCGCATGACCGCTGGCCTCTGGTCGACAGGCTGGTCAAGGCCGACAGGCGCATCCACGCGACCGTGGGCATCCATCCGCACGAGGCCTCACCGTCCGCGCTGGCCGAGCTGCGCCGGATGGAGGTGCACTGCGGGCGGGACGAAGTCGTCGCGGTGGGTGAGACGGGACTCGACACGTATCGTGACTACGCCCCCCTCGAAGATCAGCGGGCGCTCTTCGCCGCGCAGGTCGGACTGGCCCGTGAGACGGGCCTGCCGCTCGTCATCCACTGTCGCGAAGCCTTCGCGGAGGTCTTCGCGATCCTCGACCGCGAGGGCCGCGGTCGCGTGCGCGGCGTTTTCCACTGCTTCTCCGGCGGCCTCGAGGAGGCCCGCGAGACTCATGCGCGCAACTTCTCGATCGGCCTCGCGGGCGGGGTGACCTACGCGCCGGATCGCTGGAGGCCGATCCTGCGCTATCTGCCGCGCGAGGCACTGCTGCTCGAGACGGACTGCCCCTATCTCAGACCGGCCCCCGATCGCCGGGGGCGCAACGAGCCGGCCTGGGTTTTTCGCACCGCCGAGGTCGTCGCGGAGCTGCTGGAACTGGAGACCGACCAGCTCGTCGAGGAGGCCGATCGCAATGCCGCGCGTCTCTTCGGGCCCCGTCTGCGTTCACCGCATCTAGCTTCTTCGGGCGAGGAGGGATAGGGTGCGCGCGTACCTGCTGTCCCACGGCATTCGGCCGCGCAAACGGTGGGGCCAGAACTTCCTCGTCAACCCGCGGATTCCCGAGCGTATGCTCGCGCGGTGGGATCTAAGCGGCGAGATCGGGGTGATGGAGATCGGGGCCGGAGCCGGGGCGCTTACCCTGCCGCTCCTCGCCCAGGGACAGCGGGTCGTGGCCGTCGAACGGGACCCGCGTCTGTGTGCCCTGCTTCGCGAACGGGTCGCGGCGGCCGGCTTCCGCGATCGCCTCCGACTCCTGGAAGCCGACGTTCTCACCCTCGATGCGGCGGAGAGCGTCGCGGGTATGGGGGGGTCCAGCCGATGGGTGCTGGTGGGAAATCTGCCCTATGCGATCACGACACCCATCTTGGAGTGGACGATTCGTGCCATGGGGTGCTTCACCTGGGTGTCCTACATGGTGCAGCGTGAGTACGCGGCGCGCATCCTGGCTGCGCCCTGCACCGCGGCCTACGGCTCGCTTACGCTGTGGGTCGGCTACCGTTTCCGGGCCGAGAGAGAAATGGCTGTAGGTGCCGGCAACTTCTGGCCGATGCCGAAAGTGGACTCGGTCGTCCTGCGCCTGACGCCGCACGAGGCGCCGCCCGTTGCGGTGCCGTCGGCGGCGGATCTCGAGACCGTGGTGCGCGCGGCGTTCTCGCACCGGCGCAAGGTGCTCACCGGATCGCTCGCGCGCGGGCTCGCCATGCCCCGCGAGAGAATCGCGGAAGCATTGGGGGCGGCCGGGATCGACCGGCGCCGGCGGGCCGAGGAATGCACACTCGAGCAGTTCGCCGCTCTGACGCGCAATCTGGCCCCTCTGACGCGCAATCTGATGGTGGAGAGGACGGAGAAAGGGGGAGAGGGATGGCAGCGGAAGGGATGATCGGCATTGTCCTCGCCGGTGGATTGGGGAGCCGCATGAGCCCCCTGACCAAGGTGACCAACAAGCATCTCTTGCCGGTCTACGACAAGCCGATGATCTACTACCCGATTCAAACGCTCGTCCGTGCGGGCGTGCGCGACATCCTGCTCGTGACCGGCGGCAACAGCGCGGGCGACTTCCTCAAGCTCCTCGGCAACGGCAAGGCGTTCGGCCTCGAGCACCTGGACTACGTCTACCAGGAGGGTGAGGGCGGGATCGCGGCCGCTCTCAGCCTGGCGCGCTACTACGCCGAGGGCCGCCAGATGGCGGTCGTCCTGGGCGACAACATCATCGAGGACGACATCGGTCCCTACGTGGAGGCGTTCCAGCGGCAGGGGCGGGGCGCGAAGATCTTGCTCAAAGAGGTCGAGGATCCCCACCGCTTCGGTGTGGCCGAACTCGAGGGCGACCGCGTGGTTTCCATCGAGGAGAAGCCCAAGGAACCCAAATCCTCCTATGCCGTCACCGGCGTCTACCTGTACGACGATCACGTCTTCTCCATCGTCGATCGACTCGTGCCGTCGGGTCGGGGAGAACTCGAGATCACGGATGTCAACAACGACTACATCCAGCGGGGCGAGATGACCTTCGACTTCCTCGAGGGTTGGTGGACCGACGCGGGAACCTTCGAATCGCTCCTGCGCGCCACGCTGCTGGTGGCCCGGCGCGAGGGGGCGCCGCTCGAGCGCATGCACCATCTGCTCGCGTCGCAATAACCGTGCGAGGGCGTGGAGGAAACGGGTGAGCCCGGTGCAGCGGACACGGGTGCACACGGAGCGGACCGGTTGGCTCGTGGCCGGGCTGTTGCTGTGCCTGGTTCCCGGTGCCGCGGGCAGCGCGCTCAGCAACTGGCAGCTCCAGCCGCGCTTCGACTCGCAGTACCTGGTCAGCAAGACGCAGAGCACCTGGACGAACACGCTCAAGCTGTCGCGCGATATCGACCGGGTGGATCTCAGGGGAAGCCTCGAGACCCGGGACAAGGAAGACGAGCGGCGCAACGACTACGTGGAGGCGTTGCGCAAGATGCTCCTTCGGGGTGGAAGCCAGCACGGCCCGGCGAACATCTTCCTCGACGGCAAGTTCAGTCGTCACGGAACCCGGACGACGCGATCCCAGCGACAGATCGACGTGGACGACATCGACATCGGCAGCACCATCGACGTGCTCGCGCGAGACGTGACCTGGCTGGGTCTCGAGCTACGTGGCGGCCGGGTGAGCCGATCGGAGAACAATGATCGCTTCTCCAGCCTGAAGTCGGTCTACGACCTGACGCGCACCACGGGTCTCAACGGAGGCGCGGGCATCGAGACCGGATGGGAACCACGCGAGACGTTCAGCCTCTTGGCGAGTGCCTCCTATGACGTGGTGGTGGAGGATTCGCGCACGCAGCACATCGAGACCGATGCGGACACGACCACCGTCGACGAGGTGAGCGACGAGAACCACAGCTACGACACCTTCTACGATGTGAACTGCGAGTGGACGCGCTACGACGTTGCGAAGGTGGCCTTCACCGCCTCGCAATCCCTGGCCTCGGCGCAGTACTACCAGGCCTCGCAGACCACCCAGGAGACCAAGGGGACCGTCCAAAGCATCACCCGCCTGACCGTCGAGGGTGACCTGCCGTACCGCTTCCGCTACGGGGTGGACGTGCGGTCCACGGTCTCGAGCACCGACTTCCTCGTGCAGACCCGTGATCGATACGATTCGACCACCGATCTCAAGATGCGGGGGCGGCACGAGCTGGGCCTGCCGGTTCTCGAGGGGGCCCTGGTGCGTGCCGAGCTGGGTCTGGGCAGGTCCCGGCAGGAGAGCGAGGGAACCACTGGGCTCGACACTCGCCGGCGCACGCTGAACGGCGATCTGAACCAGCCCCTTGGCAATCGCGCCAGCGTCACCGTGCGGGGTTCGGCGTCGCTCACCCAGGACTTCTACGACGACGGCCTCGATGATCAGGACCGCTTGCGCACCGAGGCCACGGTCAGCGGCAAGTACGCCCCCTCGCCTGCGTTTCGCGCGGAGGCCTCCTTCACGGCCAACACGGAGGAGATCATCAAGATCCACGGCTCGGCGGCTTCCCAGAGCCAGCGCAAGCGGGACTATAGGGTCTCGGCCAAGTACGATGCCACGCTGCCGTGGGGCATCGTCGCGAACCAGAGCTTTCTCTTCAGCGCGACCTACACGTACTACATCTACGATGAGGAACGGAGCAACACGCTGAGCCGCTCGAACCGCGTCAAGACGATGCTCACGATTCCGCTGTGGGAGCGCACCACCATGCGCCTCGATCACAGCTTTCGAACCAACGACAGCGGCACCTATGATTTCTCGGAAACGGTCGGGACCAGCACCTATGCCAAGAGCCGCGAAAAGCTGCAGCACATCTTCAACGTGGCCCTGCGCTACCAGGTGACCAGCATTCTGTTCATCGGTGCGGAGAACTACTACGACGTGAGCCACACGACCAAGCTCGACACCGAGAGGACCACCACGACGACCAAGCTCGAGTTCACCGGCGAGGCCGGCCTCGAGAGGCGCCTCTCGGGTAACGTGGACTTCCGCGCCGTCGTCGCGCGCACGGCCAGCAGCGTGGAGAACGACTACTGGAACATCCGCGCGTCCGTGACCAAGGTATTCGGCTAGGGCAGGAGGTATCGGCGATGAAACTGCGCCACCGCACACCGCGCTCGGGGCGTTTTCTGGGCGTCTGCCTGACGATCGGTGCGCTCTCCCTGACCGGCTGTGGTCTCTTCCAGACACGCGAGCCATCGCCCGGTGACGATGAGACCAAGGTCCAGTGGATACCGCCCGAGGCGATGCACATCGCGCTCGGGAACATGAAGCGCTCCCTCGAGGCCAAGGTGCTCACCAACTACGGCCTCTCCTTCTCCAATGTCATCCTGGAAATGATCATGGACCCGGCCGACGAAGGCGCCCTCGGCGACAACCCCTTCGAGGTCTGGAGCCAGCGGGAGGAGGAGCAGCGCATGCGGGGCATCCTCTCGGCGACCGACGCCTCGCTCGTGGTCACCTGGACCGTCGGCGACTCGATCCAGGAGACCGCGAACGACCACTACTACGAGGATCTGGAGTACCGCCTCGAGTTCGATCTGAATGGCCAGCTGGCGATCTACACAGGGCTCGTGGACCTCTGGTTCCATGACAGCGGCGACGGCCTCTGGCACGCCACCCGGTGGATCGACAAACGCGATGGCGGCGCCAACGCGACGTGGTGCTGGCTGCGGGCGGTCAACAAGGTGGAGTTCCCCACCCCGTAGCGGCGATATACCCCCCGCTTGAAAACTCCGCGAACGCCAGGGTATAATGCAGACCGGCGGTGGCGGATCTCCGACTTCGGCGTGCGCGGCGCGACGGTGCCCGATGTGCTCGTTCGGCGGGAGCGGGAGTTGTCGCTCCGGCTATTCCCAGGAGAGCGAAAGGCTTAGCGCGCCGGCCCGATACCGGCCACTCGCGCGGCCGTGGCGGAAACCTGCCAAGGCCTGTGCGTGTAGGAGTCATGGATCGAGGCGCCCACCCGGGGCGACGATATCAAGAAACTGGCGGCCTCATTCCGTAGTGAAGGCAGCGCTGATCAGACAGACGCATTGGTTGGGAGTACCCCATGAAAGTGTTTAGCCGGATCCTCTTGTTGGGTCTCAGCATCTGGATGGTAGTCAGCTTGGCAGGGTGTCCGTTCTCGACGAAGACCGACCCCGTCAACGGTGACCCTCCAGACCCCGTCTTCCTGCCGCGGACCTCTCCGCAGAACCTGATGATGAACCTCAAGGCGGCCTACGAGGAGCAGGACGTCACGCAGTTCGACAGCCTCCTGGACCAGGCCTTCACCTTCTTCTTCTCGGAGGAGGACCAGGACATCGGCGACCGTCTCAACCGGGACGAGGAGATCGGTATTCACCAGGGGATGTTCGACTCGGACATGGTGCAGGACCTGAACCTCAGCTTCGACATGGGCGCGGTCACCTTGGACGAGGAGAAGACCACGGTCGACGACAGCCTCTACGTCATGACGATCACCAACGTGGACCTCTACCTCTACGGCAAGACGCCGCAGTTCCCGGGTGAGGACCCCCGCGGATACGAGATGGAGAACGGGCAGGAACGCTTCTGGTTCCACAAGCGCGACCACACTCATCCTGTGACAAAGGAGCCGATCTGGACTATCGTGGAGTGGCTGGAGTTGTAGCCGGTCCGCTGGTCCTCGAGCCAGGGATGGAGAGGATTGAGCCCACGAACGCGTAGGACGAAGAGAGCCGGTGGGTCGCCGTGGATGAACGTGGCGGCTCTCCTGCTGGCATTTCTGGCAGGCGGCCTGGCCGCCTTTCTCTATTTCGCCTCCCGTTCGCCCGAAAGCGAGACCGCCGAAGGGCTTTCTTTCCCGGAATCCCGTGCGGACGCCCTTGCCGCGCTGCTGATCCCCCAGGCCAAGTGGGAGCGGCAGGACCGCGAGCTGCCCATGCGGTGGATCGGGCGGCTCCCGGCGGGGCGAAGCCTCATCCAGTGGAACGCCGATGTCGCCTCGGGCATCCACAGCCTGGATCTCGAGGTCCTGGAGGGGCGCGAGGAGGTCATCCCGCGCCCCGGACGCTGGCCGCTGCAGCGGCTCACGCTCGTCGTCGGCGGCAATGGGGAGGTCCTGGGAGAAGTCGTGATCGAGACGACGCGCTCTCCATCGCTGCCACTGCCGTTTTAGCCGCAGATCAGGATTCTTCGTTCCCCCACATATAGGTTGACCGCCTTTCCGTCGCTCCGGTAGAATCCGTGGTCTGTGTTCTCGCGAACTTGTCTGTGCGGTGGAGGATACTGGAATGGGTGGTAACTTCCGGTGGAAGCTTCTCAGCCTCACGGTCCTGCTGGGGCTTTCCGCCTATGCGCTCATCCCATCCCTGCGCTACTACAGCCTGAGCCCCGAGGAACTCGCGGCCATGCCGCCGGAGAAGGTCGAGAAGCTGCGCGACAACGCGCTCAGCCTCGGCCTGGATCTCCAGGGCGGCATGCACCTGGTTCTGGAGCTCGATCGCAGCGCGCTGCAGTCGTCGGAGGTTCCGGCGGCCATGAATCGCGCGATCGAGATCCTGCGCAACCGGGTGGACCGCTTCGGGGTGGCTGAACCCACGATCCAGCGTCAGGGGGAGGATCGCATTGTCGTCGAGTTGCCCGGTCTCCTGGACAAGGAGCGGGCCGTCCGTCTGATCGGTCAGACGGCGCTTTTGGAGTTCAAGCTGCTGAAGCCCGAGCGGGAGGCGATTCGCATCATCGAGCGTCTCGACCGCAGCCTGGGTCGGAGGCTGGCCGTGGCGGAGTTCGACGCCAGCCTGCCCGACTCCCTGCAGGCGGATTCGCTGGACATCGAGTCGATGCGGCCGCTGATGATGCGCATGCCGTTTTGGCCCGAGCTGCCCTTCGGCGGCGCCTTCTTTCCCGAGACCGACGTGCCGTACGTCAAGGAGCTACTCGCTTCGGTGGACGTCGACTCGATCCTGCCGATCGACGCGCAGCTCCACTGGGGCAAGGGTACCGAGCCGTATCAGGGCTACATCGGCGAGGTGCTCTACGTCACCGACAAGCGCTCGCAGATGGACGGCTCGGGCGTCGCCAGCGCCGCGCGGCGCATCGGCGGCGATCCCTCGCGGCCCAACGCCGCCAGCGTGAGTCTCACGCTCAACGCGCAAGGCGCGCGCCGCTTCCGCCGGATCACCGCCCAGAACGTCGGTCGCTATTTGGCGATCGTGCTCGACGATCGCGTGGCCTCGGCGCCGCGCATCAAGGAGCGCATCGGGACCGGCCAGGCGTCGATCACCGGCGCGATGAGCGACGAGGAGGCCAAGGACCTCGCGATCGTCCTCCAGGTCGGTGCCCTGCCCGCGCCGATCAACATCATCCAGGAAATGACCGTGGGGCCCTCCCTGGGCGCCGACTCGATCCGCAAGGGCTTCCGGGCGGCGGCGGTCGGCATGATTCTGGTCCTCCTCTTCATGGTGATCTACTACCGCCGCAGCGGCGTCGTGGCGGTCGTCGCCCTCCTGCTCAACTTGCTTTTCCTGCTGGCGGCGCTGGCGGGCATGCGCGGTACCCTGACCCTGCCGGGCATCGCCGGGATCGTGCTGACCATCGGTATGGCCGTGGACGCCAACGTGCTCATCTTCGAGCGCATCCGCGAGGAGCTGCGGCTCGGCAAGAAGGTGCGCAGCGCCGTGGAGGCCGGCTACGGTCGCGCCTTCCGCGCGATTCTGGATGCAAACATCACCACGCTGATCAGTTCGGGGGTGCTTTGGTGGATCGCCAGCGGCCCCATTCAGGGCTTCGCCACGACGCTCTTCATCGGCATCCTGGCGAACCTGTATACCGCCGTGATGGTCACGCGTCTGTTCTTTGACTGGCGGACCAGCCGGCGCGGTGTCGAGAAGCTGTCGATCTAGCCGGAAGGCCTCCGGGGAGGATCTTGGCAAGATGATGACGATCCTACGGAACACGCACATTGACTTCATGTCCAGGCGGCGAGTCTTCTACTTCATCTCCGCCGCTGCGATCCTGGTGGGGTTCATCTCCATCATCGCCCACGGCGGGCTGCGCCTGGGCATCGACTTCGCCGGCGGGCGCCTCGTCGAGTACCGACTGAATCAGGATCTGAGCGTCGACGAGATCCGGGATGCGGTCGCCGCCGCCGGGTTCCCCAAGGCGGAAATCCAGCCGATCCGCGGCACGCGCGATGTCTTGGTCCGCATGCCGGAGATCGTCGAGCAGCGCGGGGGGGAGGCGTCGCTGCCGGAGCTGATCCGGCAGGCCCTTGCGAGCGAGCATCCGGGACTGACCGCCGAGCTTCTGCGCGAGGAGAGTGTGGGGGCCAAGATCGGCGGTGAGATCCGGCAGCAGGCCTTCTGGGCGATGATCATCGCGCTCGCGCTGATCCTGCTGTACGTCGCGGTCCGCTTCGAATTCCGTTTCGGCCTCGGCGCCGTGGCGGCTCTGGCGCACGACGTCCTGATCGTGCTGGCCCTCTTCTCCCTCTTCAACAAGGAGATCACCATGCCGGTGGTGGCGGCGCTCATGACCGTCGCCGGGTATTCGATCAACGATAGCATTGTGGTCTTCGACCGTATCCGCGAGCAGCTCGTCCGTCTGCGCCGCGAGTCGTTCCAGGGGGTGCTCAACATCAGCATCAACCAGATGCTCTCGCGCACCGTGATCACCAGCGTCACGACCCTTTTCGGTGCGCTCTCGCTCCTCATCCTCGGCGGTGAGGTGATCCACGACTTCGCCTTCGCCATGACCGTGGGGGTGATCGTGGGAACCTATTCCTCGGTTTTTGTGGCCAGCGCACTGGTACTTGAGCTGCGCGCGGCCAAGGAGGCGAAGGGGGGCAGGTAGGTCGGGCACAGCGGCACCGGCAGGGGTTTCCCCCGCGGGGACCCGGGGGCCGGATGAGCGGTAGGAAGCGGGGTGGGCCAGCGGGGGCTTGACCCCGCTTTGTGTTAGAAGCAGCTCGGGAACCGCCCAGGACGGTGGGTGTTACAGAAGGCGAACGGGACATTGGCCTTGGCTTGGAGGACCCGGTGCGCGGCCTGCTGCTGTTTCCATATCGCCGACGCGCGTTCCGGCGCGGGTGGCCCGTCCTTCTGGCCGGTTGCCTGGGCCTGGCCCTGCTCGGCGTCCCTCACGTGGCCGCCCAAGGGGTGAAGCCCGGGCTGGTCCTCGCGCGCCTCAAGTACGGCGGAGGCGGCGACTGGTACAGCAACCCGACCTCCCTGCCCAACCTGGCACGGGCCCTCGAGGAGCGCACCTCGATCCAGATCGCCCACCACCAGGAAGCGCGCATCGCGCCCCTGGACGAGGAGCTCTACAGCTACCCGCTCGTCTACATGAACGGGCACGGGCGGATCCATCTGACGCCGGCCGAGGCGGAGCGCCTGCGCCACTACCTGCTCAGCGGGGGATTCCTGTTCGCCGATGACAACTACGGCATGAACGAGAGCTTCCGCGCCCTGATGCGGCAGGTCTTTCCCGACCGCGAGCTGCTCGAGGTGCCGTTCGATCACCCGATCTACCACGCGTACTACGAATTCCACAACGGCCCCCCGAAGATCCACGAGCACGACGGCAAGCCGCCGCAGGCGTTCGGCATCTTCGATCGGGGACGTCTGGTAGTGTTCTACACCTACGAGGCCGATATCGGGGATGGACTCGAGGACGCGGACGTCCACAGCGATCCGCCGGAGAAGCGCGAAGAGGCGATGCGCATGGCGATCAACGTGGTCTGTTACGCGCTGACCGGCGAGTCGGTCGGCGGGAGGGGGCCATCCCGGGGAGCAACACCATGAGGCACCCGAAACGCAGCTTTGCTGCCCTGCTTGCCCGCGCGCACCGCTCGCGGCGGTGGCGCATCGCGGCCGAGGGTCTGCTCCGCTGGCTGGGCGCCTGCGTGCCCGGCTTGGCCGCGCTGTTCCTCTTGGCGCTCATCCTGCCGCCGACGCAAGCTTGGTCTGCGGTGATGGCGCTGGTCGCCGGTGTCGGGGTCATCGCCGGTTTCGCCGGCTGGTTTCTCGTTCCCGTGCTGAGGCCGTTGCCGCTGTCGGCCTACGCCCTGTGGCTCGAGCAGCGCGCGCATCTGCCGCGCAACGAGCTGATCAACGCGCTGCAGCTCGAGCGCGATGTGGCCGCCTGGCACGACGATCCGGTCTCTCGCGAGCTTGTGGCTCGCTCGATCGAGCGCGGCGAGCGCAGGCTTCCCGCCCAGACCCTGCGCGCGCTCCACGCCGAGCGCAGCCTGCGGCCCTATCTGTGGCGCACCCTCCTGGGCGTCCTGCCGTTCCTGGCGGTGGCGTCTCTCTCGCCGCTCCGCTTCGGCGACGCCGCGAGCCTCTTCCTGTCGGCCGGGAGCCACTCGGTGGTTCCCGCGATCGAGCTGCAAGTCGAGCCGGGGGATGTTCGCGTCGAGCGCGGGGCGTCGGTCGAGATCCAAGCCACGCTCGCGGGGCGCCGGCGCCCGGCGGGGGCGCGCATCGAGATCCGGCGACCGGACGGCGTCTGGACACACACGGAGATGAGCCGCACGGAGACGGACCGGCCCGAGGAGGATGGCTACCGGTTTCTGGCCAGCGCCCTGAGCGGCGACATCGAGTACCGCGTGAAGGCCGGTTGGGCGGCGAGCGACACCTATCGGATCCGCGTCCTAGAGCGTCTCCAGGCCGTGGGCTATCGCAAGCACTACGAGTCCCCCGCCTACACTGGCGTGCCGCCGCAGCGGGAGATCTCCTCGCGCGGCGATCTCGCAGCGCTCATCGGCACGCGGACACGCCTCGAGGTCCGCCACCGCCGGCCCGGCGCCACGGGCCGGCTGCTGTTCGCCGACGGCGGCACGCGAAGCCTCGAGCCGTCCGGGACGCAGTCGCTGGCGACGACCCTGGAGCTGGTTCGAAGCGGAGCCTATCGGGTGGAGCTGGCCGACGCGCACGAGGGGGACCTGTGGGTCTCCGACACGTTCCGCATCGAGGTTGTCCCCGACCTCGATCCGGTGGTGCGTCTGCTCAGCCCGGGGAAGCGGATCGACGTGCCCCCCGACATGTACGTCAATCTGGTGGTCGACTGCGTCGACGACTTCGGCATCACCGAGCTGGCGCTCGTCTACGGCCGTCCGGGGGATGACCCCGCGCGCCGAATCCTGGCGAGCTGGGAGGACGACAAGGAAGCGCGGGTCACCTTCAATTGGAACCTGGACGCCGTGCAGCTCCTCCCGGGCGATGAGATGCACTACTTCCTGCAGGTCTACGACAACGATCCGGTTCGCGGCCCCAAGGTGGGAGAGACCGAGCTCTTCACGATCCGCTTCCCCAGCATGGCCGAGATGTACGCGAATGCCGAGGAGGAGCGCCACGAGGAGATCACCTCGCTGTCGGACGCGCTCGATTCGCAGCAGGAGCTGCGCGAAGAGCTGCGCAAGGTAGCCCAGGAGATGCTTCGCGAGGAAGATATCTCATGGGAGCGGCAGCAGGAGATCGAAGACTTGCTCGAGCGCCAGGAGGCGCTTGCGCAGAAGGTCGAGCAGATCCAGCAGTCGCTCGCCGCGTCACAGGATCGCATGGAGAACCAGAACCTCTTCTCCATGGAGATGATCGAGAAGGTCCAGGAGATCCAGGAGGTCGTCGCCCAGATCGAGAGCGAGGAGTTCCGGCAGTCGTTGGAACGCATGCACGACGCCTTGGAGAACCTCGACCGCCGCGAGCTGCAGCGGGCCATGGAAGAGATGAAGATCACGCAGGAGGAAATGTCCCAGGCGCTCGACCGCACGCTGCAGATGCTGCGCCAGCTCCTGGCCGAGGAGAAGCTCGACCGGATCCTGCAGAAACTCGATGAACTCGCGGCGCGGCAGGAGGAGATCAACACGCAGCTCGAGATGGGCGCGAAGCCCCCCGAGCAGGGCGACCTCGCGGAGAAGCAAGCCGGGGAAGAGGCCGAGAAGCAGTCCGGCAAAGAGAAAGGCGAGTGCGACCGGCCGATGAGCGCCGAAGAGGCCGAGGAACTCGCCGCGCAGCAGGAACAGCTGCGCAAGGAGCTCGAGAAGCTTCAGGAACAGCTCGAGAAGATGCAGCGCGAGGAGCTCGAGGGGCTCG
>JAUVTV010000201.1 GCA_030601305.1 Candidatus Eiseniibacteriota bacterium
GATTCCGAGCGCCCGGATCTTGTTCTCGTCGAGCGCGATCTCGACGAGCCGGTCGCGGCCCCCGCTCACCTCCACCGCCGCGACCCCGTTCACCTGCAGCAGCTCCGGCACGATGTCGTCGTCCACGTGGGCGCGCAGCGCCTCGAGGGTGTACGGGCCGGTCAGGGTGTAACGCAGGAACGCGCGCTGCTGCTCGCGGAATTCCTCCGGCACGTACGGTTCGATGCGGGGCGAGGAGGCTTCGGCCGGCAGGTCGTCTTGCAGCGCGGCGAGCCGCTCGGCGAGGTCAAGGCGGGCAAAGTCCATGTCGGTGCCGCGCGCGAACTCGATCGTGATGTTCGACCGCGCGTAGCCCCAGCGCTCGCTCGACACCGATTCGACCTTCTCCACGCCCCGCACCTGCTGTACGGCTGACTCGACCGGCGCCGTGACGAAGGCCTCCATCGCCTCGGGTGACGCGCCCCGCCACTGCACCGAGACGTTCATCTGCGGCAGGTCCGTGTCCGGCAACAGCTCGATGGGGATGTTGCGCCACGCGGCGATACCCAGCAGGGCGACGCCGACGTACGCCATCGAGACGGCGACGGGACGGCGGATCGAGAGGCGGATCACCGGCTAGGCGCCCGGCTTGATCAGCTCGTACAGCCGCCCGTGTTCGACGTCGAGCTCATCGCGCCAGGTGCCGAGGAGGTAGTCCGTACCGATCTCGACAACCGACAAGTCAGCCGGTGTCAGCGCGGTCCCCCGAATGCGGCCTCCCGTATCGAACACCGTCCAGACCGCGTCGGGCGCTCCCGGTCGAACGGCCTCGCGGACCCACAGGTTGCCGAGAGCGTCGGTCTCCAACCCGTCGAACGCGGGCATGGTCGAGGGAATCGGCATCTCCGCGAACATGCGCTCCAATGTGCGGCGCCAGTTGTCGTCCGCGTCCCCCAATCGGTCGGCCTTCTCCCGTTCGATATCTCCCTGGGTCACCGGCGAGTGCTCGTGCCCAACGCGGACTATGCCTTCGAGCCGGCCATCCACTGCGTAGCGCAGGATCTCATAGCTGTCGCTGGACCCCAGGTAGGCCGTCTGACCATGTACGGCAGCGTACGTGCGACGCCCGAAGGGCAAGCTCGTGGCGGCCGCTCGTTGGTCGGTGCCCAGCATGTAGAACTCGATAGACGGGAACCGACCGATCGAATCCAGGACTTCGCCTTCTCGACCTACGTGGGCATAGAGGGCAGTATCGCGCACCACTGCCGCTATCTCGCTGGGCCGAAATGTCAGCCCCGCGGTGAACAGGAAACTCCCATCGGAGAACGTGCCGGCCGGCACCGTGAGTGCCCCCTCCACCCGGAAGCTGCGCCCAAATCCACCCTCTCGGTCCAGCACGGACATCCGGCGCAAGCGGAAGTCCCAGACGAAGATCGAGTCACCCACGAGTATCGGGGAACCCATGCTCTCGAACTCTCCGGGTCCTTCTCCCTTGCGCCCCACGGCCTTGAGGAACCGGCCATCACCATCGTAGTAGCGCAGCTCGCCCGTGCCCCCGTTCGCAACTACTATGCGGCCGTCGTCCAGCAGCGTGGCTCCACCAACCTGGAACAACTGGTACACGTCCTCGCCTTCCAACACGCCGATATCCACTATCGGCTCAGGCGACAACCGCCAGCTCTGATCCTCGGACCAAGAGCCCCGCAGGTTCTCGACGATGGTGACTCCGGCGCTGTCGCGCTCGGTGAATGCCGGACCTCCGCCCTCTCCACCGGCGCACGCCGCCAGGATGAGGGCGAGCGCGACAACGCTCCCCCTTCCCCGTTCCCCGATCCGTCTCATTCGCCCACCTCCACGGTCTCACGAGTTCGCACCGCCCCAAGCCCGGCGATAGAACGCATCCTGCCCCTGAACTCCTCGAGCAGGTCGTACGCCACCGGCACCACCACCAGTGTGAGCGCGGTCGCACTTATCAGCCCGCCGATCACTGCGATCGCGAGCGGCGCCCTCAGATCCGCGCCGCGCCCCACGCCCAGCGCCATCGGGGTGAGACCGAGCACGGTCGTGACTGTGGTCATGACGATGGGTCGCAGCCGCACGCGTCCGGCCTCGAGAATCGCCTCGCGCAGCTGCATGCCCTGCGCCCGCATCTGGTTGATGAAGTCCACCTTCACGATCGCGTCGTTCACTACGATCCCCACCAGAATTACAAGCCCGATGAGGCTCATCGTGTTGAGGCCCTCTCCGGCCGCGAACAGCGCAACAGCCGCGCCTACGGTGGCGAGCGGCACGCTCAACAGGATCGTGAAGGGGTGCACGAACGACTCGAACTGCGCCGCCAGGATCATGTAGACGAGAAGCAGAGCGAGTCCGAAGGCGAAGGCGAGATCCCGGAAGCTGCGGTCCCGCTCTTCGTTGGCCCCACCGATCTCGACCCTGAGGTCGCGCGGCACGGGCACGTCGCTCAGCGCGGCTCCGGCAGCCGCCAGTGCTCCGTCCAGACCGCCCGAACCGACGTCCGCATAGACCGTTACCGTGCGCGCCTGCTCGATGCGGCGGATCTCGGCCGGTCCAGTCTCCTCGTATGTGTTCACGAGCTCGCGCAGGGGAATTCCGTTCACCCGCAGAACGCGCAGGGTCTCGAGTGAGCGGCGCGCGCTCTCAGGCAGCCGTACCAGCACGGGGACCTTCTCGTCGAAGTCCACGAACTCGGTTCCCCAGCCGACCGACTGGAGAGCGATCTGTCCCAGGCCGAGGGGTGCAGCCATGTCACTGAAGCTGAGCTGCACAGGCGGAGCAGGCGAGTCGCCATCA
>JAUVTV010000062.1 GCA_030601305.1 Candidatus Eiseniibacteriota bacterium
TGGAAGGTGGCCCAGCGATCGTGGGTGAGCTGCACGAGGCTGTCGCCCTTGGCCGCGACCTTGTAGAGATTCGAGCGCGCCTCGCGGAGACCCTCGAAGGCAATCCACTCACCGTCCGGGGACCAGGTCGGGGAAAACATCTCATCGAGGCCGAGCGCCATCTCGCGTTCGACCTTTCGCTTGCGCACATTGTAGACGACCAACACCTCGCGTCCGGAGTTGCGCGTCACCAGTGCGATGCGATCGCCGTCCGGACTCCAGCCGAGCGACGTGCGGATATAGCGGAACGTCTCGAATGACTCTTTGCGCTGCCCACGCAACAGACGCCTCTCGTGGCTGCCGTCGAGGGCGGATGCGATGTGGATGTCGGTGTAGAAGGACGAGTTGGTGATGAAGACCATCTCGCCGCCATCCGGCGATATCGCCGGAGCGATGTAGAGGCTGCTCCGAGCCTTGGTGTGATCGGTGAGACGCCGGGCGTCTTCGCCGGCTCGGTCGTGCTCGATCACCTCGGGCAGGTAGCGTCGCCGCAGGGAATCGGCCCACTCCGCCGACAGCCGGTCGAGGGTCAGGCCGATGCTCTCCTGCGTACCGGTGGCCAGGTTGCGCCCGCGCGCGATGCGCCGAAACCACTGCCCCACAGCCTCGTCACCGAAGCTGCGCGCGATGTGGGAGACCAACGATTGACCGTAGCGATAGACCCGGATGTCCCTCATGCGGGAGAGCATATCGACGCTGAGCTGCGCGCCCTCCTGGACCGCATCGCGCATCCACATCTCGGTATGCGCATTCGTACCCGGTGTCGCCACGTACTCGGACAGCCCCTCCATGACCCACAGCGGCGGTGTCCACGAGATGGGCTGCAGCCCTTGACCGAAGCGGGAATGGCTGAGGATATCGAGCTGGAAGGCATGGGACAGCTCGTGTGTGATCACGTAGTCGAGTTCCGCGTAGGAGCCGGTGAACGGCAGGATGACGCGGCGCTTCATCAACTCCGTCAGACCGCCGGTCCCCTCACCGATGAGACCGGGGGCCGCCCGCGTTTCGCGGAACTCGGTCTGGGAGGAGTAGAGTATGATGGGAATGGGCAGTTGGAACTCGTGCCCGTAGATGCGGCTGAGACGCTCGTAGGCCCGTTCGGCGAGGGAAACGGCTGCCTCGGCCGCCTCCCTTTCCTCAGGATAGAAGTGCAGATCGAAGTGCTCGCTGTGCAGGACGCGCCACTGGTACTGCCGGCGCGGCACCTTGTTCTGGCCGAAGATCTGGGGGGCGGCCTGGGGCGCCAGGAAGAGGAGCGCGGTCAGCAGGCAGAAGAGCACGCGCAGCGCCGGATTCCACGCCGCTGGGCGCCGGCGGCACGGTCCCGCCCCGCACACCGCCGGCGCGGCATCGTTGGACCGGGCCTCGAACTCTGCGTGCATGGCTGACTCCCCTCGCAACGCTTCGGGGCGCGGGGTGCGTGGCTACCCTCCATGTCAGGCAACCGGAACCACCCCTGTCTATCTCTAGCGTAGCAGGGGGTAGCGGAATCGGCAACGGTCTCGCCGGCCGAAACGGGCCCTGCACCCATACTATCGTCTCAATCAAGGCCGGTCTTGGGGGGTGGGGCAGCTCACGAAACGCTGGCGGGTGGTCACGGGTACGCTTCGGCGAGACGCTGGGGACCACGGGCTGCCAGAGGCCGTCGCAGAGGTCATCCAGCCTGCTAGGCCACCAGGCGACGCGGGTCCGGCCCCCGCTGCTGCCAGCAGGCGACCACACTGTTGCGGCCCTCGGCCTTCGCGCAGAAGAGGGCTTGATCGGCCGCCTCGAGAAGGTCGACGTAGGTCTGGCCGTCGGCAGGAGCACAGGCGACGCCGAAACTGCAGGTGATGCCTCCAAACGAAGGCCTGCCGACCTTGGCACGCTCGACGGCCCGGCGCAGCCCTTCGGCCCGGGCGAGCGCCTCGTCCTGATCCGCGTGCGTCAGCACGACCAGGAACTCGTCACCGCCGTACTTGGCCACCCACCCGCCCGCCAGGCTGCCCTCGAGAACCCGACCGACCTGAGCCAGCACGGCCGACGCGGCCAGATGGCCGAATTCGTCGTTGTAGTCCCGCAAGTGGTCGACGTCCGCCATCAACACGCTCAGGACGCCTCCTCGCGAACGGAGGCGGTGGAGGCTCTTGCGCAAGGAGCGCTTCATGTACCGGTAATTGTAGATGCGCGTCAGCTCATCCGTGATCGTCTCACGGTGCAGGCGCTCGATGCGCGCGGCGACGCGACTGTGCAATAGGAGATGCTTCAGCAGGCTCTCGAGCAGCACGCGGTCGTCCGCGCCGAACTGCTCGGCTCCCGGCTCGCGAAGCAGAATCAGTCGCAACGGCCGGGACGCCTCGAGCAGCGTCCCACCGCCCAGGATCGGATGGGCGGCGCCCGCGTTCTCCGGCGGCGGCGAGGCATCGGTGGCCTCCCAGCCGGGCGGCCCGGCAAGGACGCGATTCTCTTCCGGGAGCAGAAGGCCGGCCCGCCCCGTGCGGTCCGCAGGAAGGTCGTAGAAGACTTCCAACCAGCGTCGCCACCAGCCGGCGCGACGGGCGATGGCGCTGGACGCGACGCAGCTCCCCGACTGTCCCCCGGACGGTGTCGCGGGATCGCGCAGGAGCAGAGGATCGCGACCGTCCTGCCAAAGCAGGAGGGCCACGCTGGCGTCGAAGATCTCGCCCAGCGGATGCAGACGGCGCTCGATGGCCGCTGCCCGTCGCTCGGGCTGCACAGCGACCTCACCGTGCAGTTCGGCGAGAAGCGAGATCATGCGCTGGAGTCGGTCACTCATCTCAAGCCTCCCCGTTCTGCAGTGTGCAACCCCCGTGCCAGTGTTCGGGAGGCGCCACCGCCAAGGGGTCTGCGGCCCCTTTCCGACCCCATCCGTTGCAGTTAGGGATTCGGGGGCGAGAGGTGGGCGGCGGGCGAAGTGCGGCTCGTGCAGGGGACGATTCGCGGAATGCACGGGGGGCGACCCGCAGGCCGCCCCTTCTCGCTGTACGCCCGGCGCGATTCGAACGCGCGACCTTCTGCTCCGGAGGCAGACGCTCTATCCAGCTGAGCTACGGGCGCTCCTCACCAATCTGGTACCAGATGACCCCCGAGTGCGGCAATGCCAATCTCAGCTCCGCTGCCGTCCAGTCTCAGCCCGAGCCGGCCAGCAGGGCTTCCGCATGCTCGCGGGCTCGCCGGTCACCCGCATCTCCCGAGAGCATACGGGCGATCTCCCGCACGCGGGCGGCACCCTCGACGGGCCGCGCCTCCACCCAATTGCGGCCAGCCCTCTCGGCCTTGCCGATCCGGAAGTGGCGATCGGCGCTCGCGGCGATCCCGGGAAGATGCGAAACGAGGAGCACCTGTCGGTGGCGGGCAACCCCCTGGAGCCGCCGGGCCACCGCGCGGGCGGCGGTCGCACCCAGACCGGCATCGATCTCGTCGAAGACGGTCAGCAGGGACCGGCCACGGTCGCCCAGCACCACACGCAGCGCGAGGGCCATGCGCGCCATCTCCCCGCCGCTCGCGATCTCGCCCAGCGGATGATAGCCGGCTCCGGGGTTCGTCTGGACGAGGAAACGGACACGCTCGCTCCCCTTGGCCCCCAGAATCGTGCCGCCGGAGAGCGCCACGTTTCCCTCGCGGGAACCGGGGAGCGGCTCGACGGCGACGCGCAGCGCGCAGCCTTTCATCCCCAGTCCGCGGATCTCTCGTGCCAGCGCCGTGGAGAGCGAATCCGCCGCCTTCTCCCGCAAGCGACGCAACCGTGCGGCGGCCCGCTCGAGCGCCCGCCGGCACTCGCCCAGCTTGTTCTCTAGCTCCTCACGCATCGCGCTGCCCGCCTCCAACTCCTCGAGCTGGGTGCGCATCTCCCCGGCGACCGCGATGATCTCGTCCACCGTCTTGCGGTGCTTGCGCTGCAGGCCTTCCAGCTGGCCGAGGCGTTCCTCCGCAGCGTGCAGATCGCTCGCTCCCTCGTGGGCATCGCGGCGCAGGCGCTGCAGCGACCGGTGGAGATCCCGCGCGGCGCTGCGCAAGGCGTGCACCTCGGTGCGCAGCGCATCCCACGGGGGCTCGTCGGGCAGCGCGGAGCAGCGCGCATCGAGGGTCTCGGCGGACTCCAACACGGCGCCGTCGCGCCCGTTGAGCAGTGTCTCGGCGAGTTCGAGCCACTCCTCGGATTCGCGCTGCCGGCGACCGCCGCGCACGCGCTCCCGCAGCGCCTCGAGTTCGCCCTCTTCCGGACGCAGCTGCTCGATCTCGCCCAGCTGGAAGCGAATCCACTCTTCCTCGGACTCGAGCCTCTTCAGACGCCCGTCGTGCTCGGCAACGCGCTCCTGCTGCGTTCGCAGCTCCCGGTAGAGGTCGCGGACCTTTCGGCGTGCTTCACGGTGATCTCCGAAGAGGTCGAGCAGGTCGCGTTGCACCTCCGGTAGGCGGAAGCGCTCCTCCTCACGTTGCCCGTGGATCTCGACCAGCTGCGCGCCCAGGCGCCGCAGCCCGCGCTGCAAGACGCGTTGACCGTTGACGAAGCAGCGGCTGCCGCCGCGGCGACGGATCTGCCGCGTGAGGATGAGCTCCTCGCCCGCGGCAGCGATGCCGAGCGAGGAGGCGAGCCTGGCGGCGGCGCGATCCGCGCGGAAGACAGCTTCGACGAGCAGATCGTCACCGCCCGATCCGATCCAGTCGGACTTGCCGCGTCCCCCGAGCGCCAGACCGAGTGCGTCGAGGAGCAGGGACTTGCCCGTGCCGGTCTCGCCGGTCAAGACGTTGAGCCCGGGTGAGAAGTCCAACTCCGCCCGGCGGATGAGGAGGAAGTTCTTCACGAGCAGGCGCGTCAGCATCCCGCCCCCCGTTGCTGCTTTGCCGGCCCGGTCAGGCCCCCCACGTGTGGCCGCACGGCTGGCCTGATCAGGCCCCCCACTTGAGTTTCTCACGCACCACTTTCCAAAAGGAACGCTGGTTCAGTTGCACGAAACAGGAGCTCTTCTCCGCCCGCGTGGCCACCAATGACTCCCTGGGATGGAGTTCCAAGGAGACCTGCCCGTCCAGCGCAAGACAGACCGCGCCGCCCTCTCGACACCAGTCCACCTGCAGCGCCTCGTGGGCCGGGAAGATCAGCGGGCGAATGGCAAGGTTGTGCGGGCATACGGGTGTCGCAATCAGGGAATCGAGGAGCGGTTCGAGAATGGGGCCGCCCGACGAGAGCGAGTAGCCCGTCGACCCGGTGGGCGTGGCGATGATCACGCCGTCTCCCTTGAAGACGCCGACCTTCGTCTCCCCGATCGACAGCGTGACCTCGATCAGCCGGTGTCCGGCCTCGTGGACCACGGCCTCGTTCAGGCCGTAGAGCGTCGCCCGCACCTTTCGATCGCGTCCCAGGATCGAGACCCGCAGCATCATGCGCCGTTCAATCGTGTAGTCCCCGCGCAGGGTCTGCTCCAGCGCAGGGTACAGCTGGCGCACGGTGACCTCAGTCAGGAACCCCAGCCCCCCGAAGTTCACACCCAGGATGGGCACCTGTTGCGGGTAGAGCGCACGGGCGGCGCTGAGGAGGGTTCCGTCGCCCCCCAGAACGACGAGCAGGTCGATCTTGGCCGCGAGTTCCTGGCGTGGCGCGCGGTCGATCTCGGCGGGGAGGGCACCGTCCAGCTCCTCACTCACCCAAACGCTGCACCCCTCGTGGCGCAGCCAGGAGACCAGTTCGCCGAATACCTTGCGGCATCGCCGCTTGGAGAAGTTCGGGTAGATCCCGACCGCCCGGATCGTCCGTCGCGTCACGCTTCACCCCCCCGGAGATCGGCGGCTTCCGTGCTGCCGTCGGCCATGAGTAGGCGCACCTCGCGCTCGGCCTCCCCCAGACGCGCGACGCATCGGTTGTACAGCCCGCGGGCCTCGCGGTAGCGCTTCAGGGAGTGCTCCAGATCGAGGGCCCCGCTCTCGAGCTCCTTGGCGATCTGCTCGAGTTGTTCCAAGGCCTGCTCCAAGCTCAGCTCCGCCAGGACCGCCTCCTCGCCGGCGAGTGCCGCCTTCTTCTTCGCCCCGCCCGAGCCTGCCACTTGCACCTCCTACATGCCAGAGCGCTCATCGGCCTCGCGCGCATCTCCGATCACCGGTGCGGAGGGCTCGACGCCCTCCACTCGGCAGCGGAGCCCCCCTTCGCCCAGCTCAACGCGAATCGCATCCCCCACCTCAACGCCGCCGGCGCTGTTCAGCAACCGCCCGGCAGCATCGAAACAAAGCGCGAACCCGCGGTCCAGGACGCGGATCGGAGCGAGCGCCTCGATCCGCGCGGCAACCTGCGCGGCGCGCTCGCTCAAACTCGCCAGGCTCCGATCGAGGGCCTGGCGACTGCGGTGCACCAGCTCGTCGGCCCGCTGGCTCTCCTGGCGCAACCTGTCGAGAGGACTGATGAGCGCGCGTCCCGTGCGCGCCGCCTCCAATCTCAGGCGCACCTCGCCCAGCTTGCGATCCATCGCCGCGCGGCACCGAGACCACTGCTGCCCGGTGGTGGTCAGGCACTCGCGAGCGTCGGGCACCGCGATCTCCGCGGCTGTCGACGGTGTTGGCGCGCGCTGATCGGCCACCAGATCGGCGATCGTGTGGTCGATCTCGTGCCCCACGGCGGAGATGATCGGAATCGCCGAGGCGGCGATCGCCCGAGCCGTGATCTCCTCGTTGAAGGCCCACAGGTCTTCGAGCGAACCACCGCCGCGGCCCACGATCAACAGATCGACGCCGCCAAGGCGTCCGAAGTCGGCGATGCCGGCGGCGATCTCCTCGGCGGCCCCTTCGCCCTGCACCCGCACCGGGCGCAGGAGGATGTGGACCGGGGGCCACCGGCGCCGGAGGACGCGCACGATGTCGCGAATGGCCGCGCCGGTCGGGGAGGTTACGACCCCGACGGTTCGCGGAATGGCGGGCAGCCGGCGCTTGCGTTCCGGATCGAACAACCCTTCCGCGGCAAGGCGCGCCTTGAGGGCTTCGAAGGCGAGCTGCAGCTCGCCTTCCCCGAGGGGCAGCAGGCGCTCGACGATGAGCTGATACTGACCCCCGCGGGCATAGACGCCGATGCGCCCGAAAGCCGCCGTGTGCGTCCCGTCCGCCGGCACGAATCGCAGGCGGCGATTCGCGCTACGGAACATGACGCACCGCAGCTGGGCGCCGGCATCCTTGAGCGAGAAGTAGAAGTGTCCCGAGGAGTGCGCGACGAAGTTCGAAATCTCGCCCTCGACCCACAGCGGGGCGAGTCCCTCATCCATGCACTCCTTGACGAGTGCCGTGGCCTCGGTGACGCTGAGGCGCTGCTGCATGGCAACGCTACTCCTGATGGCGCGGACCGGGTGGGCCGCTCTCCGCGGCGACCACGGTGTTCTCCAGCAGACAGGCCACCGTCATCGGCCCCACACCGCCGGGCACGGGGGTGATCGCCCGCACGCGATCCGCGAGAGCCGCGAAATCGACATCGCCGCAGAGGCGTTCCTTCCCTGGACGGTCGGGATCCGGCTCGCGGTGCATGCCGACATCGATGACCACGGCCTCCGGTGAAACCATTTCGGCGCTGATCAGGCCCTTCTGCCCGGCGGCCACGATCAGGATCTCCGCACCGCGGGTCACATCCCCGAGGTTTCGAGTCCGCGAGTGACACAGGGTCACGGTCGCGTTTCCCGGTGTCCGCTTCGCGGAGAGCAGATTGGCCAGCGGGCGCCCGACGATGCGGCTGCGCCCGACGACCACGACGGGGCGTCCGTCGAGATCGATGTCGTAGTAGTCCAGGATTCGCAGGATACCCAGCGGGGTCGCCGGCACGAACCGCGGCGATCCCAGACAGAGCAATCCGAGGTTGTGTGGATGGAAGCCGTCGACGTCTTTGGCGGGATCCAGCGTGGCAATGATCTCGTCTTCGTCGATGTGTGCCGGGAGGGGGAGCTGGACGACGACACCGTGGACCGCGGCCTCACGACAGAGATCTCGAACCTCGGCTCGTAACGTGTCGCCGCTGACATCCTCGGGGAAGTGCACCAGTCGGGACTCGATGCCGACCGCCTTGCACGCTTTTCCCTTGGCTCGAAGGTAGACCCCCGAGGCGGGATCCTCACCGACGCGCACCAGCACCAGTGTCGGGGCGACGCCCCGTGCGCGCAATTCCTCGACGCGTTGGCGCAGGCGCGCCTTCAGCTCCTTGGCCACCAGCCGGCCGTCGAGAATCTGCGCCACGGAGGCCCTCCGTCCGATTACCGGGCGTAGTCGATCGCTCGGGTCTCCCGTATGACGACCACCTTGATCTGACCCGGGTACTGAAGCTCCTTCTCGATCTTCTTGGCGATGTCCGAGGCCAGGACAACGGCTTCCTCGTCCCCGACTTCCTTCTGCTGAACCATGATACGAACCTCACGGCCCGCCTGGATGGCGTAGCACCGGTCCACACCGGAGAACGACTCCACGACGGACTCGAGCTTCTCGAGGCGCTTGACGTAGGTCTCCAGCGTCTCGCGCCGGGCACCCGGGCGCGCGCCTGAGATCGCGTCGCCGGCCTGAATCAGGACCGAGTAGACCGTGTCGGCCTCTATCTCCCCGTGGTGCGCCCCGATTGCCTGGACCACCTCGGCGCACTCATTGCTGCGCTGAGCCAGATCCATGCCGATGAGTGCGTGCGGGCCTTCGACGTCGTGGTCGACGGCCTTGCCGATGTCGTGCAGAAGGCCGGCGCGAACGCAAATGGCCGTGTCGACACCCAGCTCCGCCCCCATCATCCCGGCCAGATTGGCGACTTCGACGGAGTGCTTCAAGACGTTCTGACCGAAACTGGTTCGATAGTGCAGTGCGCCGAGATTCCGGACCAGCTCGGGATGGAGACCGTGGACGCCCATGTCGAGCGCGACGCGCTCGCCCAGCTCACGGATCTCGCGCTCGACATCCCGCCGCACGCGCTCGACGATCTCCTCGATGCGCCCCGGGTGGATGCGGCCGTCCGTGATCAGCTTCTCGAGGGCCAGACGGGCCACCTCGCGCCGGACCGGTTCGTAGCCCGAGAGGAGCACTGCCTCGGGCGTATCGTCGATCACCACATCCACGCCCGTGGCGGCTTCGAAGGCGCGGATGTTGCGACCCTCGCGCCCGATGATGCGGCCCTTCATCTCCTCGTTGGGGAGCGAGACCACGGTCACCGTCGATTCCACGGACTGCTCCGCGGCCAGACGCTGGATGGCGATCCCGATGATGCGCTGCGCCTGGCGCTCCGCGTCGCGCTCGGCCTCATCACGGATGCGGCGCGCCGTGAGCGCCGCTTCGGCGCGCGCATCGTCCTCGAGGTTCTTGAGCAGTTCCGCGCGGGCGGCCTCGGCGGTGAGTCCCGAGATCTGCTCCAGCTTGGTGTTCTGCTCGGCGACGAGCGCGTCGAGCACCTGGCGCTTCTTCTCCAGCTCCTCGGCACGCGAGTTGTTGCGCTTCTCTTTGCCTCGCAACTCCTTTTCGCGCCCGTCGAGCTGGTCGCCGCGCCGCTTCAGCGCGGTTTCGCGATCCGTGCAGCCCTGCTCGCGGCGCTCTATCTCTTGCCGCGCCTTCCACATCTCCTCGTCGAACTTCGCCTTGGCGCGGATCCACTCCTCGCGCGTCTCGATGGCCGCCGTTTTCTTCAGCAGTTCGGCTTCCTTGCGGGCCTCGCTGAGAATCTGCCGGGAGAGCGACTCCGCATCCTGGAGCTTGGCCCGGCCCATCCGACGCTGGATCCACCTCCCGAAGAACAACGCCACGACAGCGACGCCCGTGAGCGCCGCTGCCACCGTTACCCAGTTCAATGACTCCATGTTACGGACACCTCCCCGCGGACGGACCCGTCGTTGTCCGCGGTGCGTCAAGCGCGCAAAGAAAATCCCCGCCCTCGCCGTGCACCAACGGACGCTTTGAACCTGGTCTGTCCAGGTGGGATCCTACCCCGGTCGCCTCGAGCCACCCGAAACGGGTTTCCTCTACTCGACCGTCCCCGGACCCCCTTGGATTCGCGTTGGCTCAAATGGTCCCGTTGTCGACACATGCAGGGCAGGGATTAGCTGCTCCAGTTGTCACCGCTCGAAACCTAGGGCGTTCCTCCCTTGCCAGATAGCCCTCGGATCCCCCATCAGCTCTTCGAGGCCGCGCCCTCTTCCGCTGTCGAGAGGGTCGCATCGAGTGGGGAACCGATCTCCTGCGTTCGCTCGCTCAGCTCACGCAGCAGCTCCACAAAACGGGCGCGCTCGCCAAATAGCTCATCCGCGAGGTTCAGTGCCGTGATCACCGCGACGTGTTTGGGATCTATGATGCTGCTGCACTGCTTGACCTCGTTCATCTTATCTTCGACATAGGCGGCCAGTTCCGGGATGGAAGCGCTCTCGGCATCCCCCGAGATGCGGTATTTCTCCCCGCGAATGTTCACCTGTGTGTATGCGGGTTCGCCCATTCGTGCTTGGGTCCGTTCTCGAGCGGCCAGGGCCGGGACCAATCCAACCCAGACCTTCCCAAACGGCGAGTTTGTGCGTTACACACCCGCCAACAACAGTCTAGGAACCCTGTTCCAGCAAGTCAACCTTCTCGATCAGACCGCTCACACGATCGGAGACCTCCGCGCGCTCACGCAGCAGCGCACGGTTCTCCTCTTCCAGATCGCGCAGTCTGTCCAGGGCTTGCAGGACCCCGGTCGTGTTCGACGCCCGAGCGGCCGCGAGCACGCGGTCGAGTTCGCGTGAGAGGGTATCGCACTGGTCCTGCAGCTGGAGCCGGTCGTTCCTGAGGCTCTCGATCAGGAGGGCGGCTCGATCCACCTTCTCCCCCAGCTGGTCCAGCTCCTCGCTCAGGGCGCGGCGAGCGACCTCATGTCCGATGGTGGCCTCCATTCCTCCTCCGCTGTCTGAGGTGTCTAGCGCTTCTCCGCCTCCCGAGCCTCCTCGACGATCTTGCTGAATGCCTTGGAATCGCGAACCGCCAAATCGGACAACACCTTGCGATTCAATGAAATGCCGGCATTCTTCAAGCCTGCGATCAGCGCGCTGTAGCTCATCCCGTTGAGCCGCGCAGCCGCGTTGATCCGCTGGATCCAGAGCCTGCGCATCATGCGCTTGCGCACGCGCCGGTCCCGATAGGCGTACTGCAGACCGCGCATCACGTTCTCTTTGGCGATCCGATAGAGCTTGGAGCGACCTCCGAAGCCCCCCTTGGCCCGATCCATGATCTTCTTGCGGCGGGCGCGCGCCGGCACCACCGTTTTCGCTCTTGGCATGCCCTTCTCCTTTCATCAGCTCCCAGAGACCATTGCCCCCGAGCGTTAGGGGGGGGGCCTACTGCAGGCCCAGCTGCCGCTTGATCCGGCGCTCGTCGACGACATTCACCAGAGCTGACTTGCGCAAGGCCCTCTTGCGCTTGCGGGTCTTCCTCGTCAAGAGGTGACCCTTATTGGCTTTGCGACGCCGGATGCGTCCCCCGGCGGTCAGCTTGAACCGCTTGGCCGCCGCTCTGCGTGTTTTGATCTTGGGCATGGTGTACTTCCCTCCGCGCTCCTCCAGATGGAGTCCAGCTCTCCTCTCGGATCGAGTGCCGCATCACCCGGTGGGCTTCGGCGCCATCATCATGGACAAGAGCCGGCCTTCCTGCCGGATGTTCGACTCCACGACGCCGATGTCTTCCAACTCGCTCTGTACCCGCCTGAGCAGCAACTCCCCGAGATCTTTGTGTTGAATCTCACGGCCGCGGAAGCGAACCGTGAACTTCACCTTGTCACGCTTCTCCAGAAAGGCCCTCGCTCGGTTGACCTTCACCATGAAGTCGTGATCCCCAATCTTGACACCCATCTTGACTTCCTTGAGACGCGATTGATGGGCCTTCTGGCGCGCCTTCCGTTGCCTCTTGGAGAACTCGTACTTGTACCGTCCGTAGTCCATGATGCGGCACACTGGTGGCTTGGCGTTGGGGGCGACCTCCACGAGATCCAGGTTCCTCTCCCGAGCCATCTGCAACGCTTCGGGGACCGGCACCACTCCAACCTGATCGCCGCTGTCGTCGACCACGCGCACCAACGGCGCCCGTATGCGTTCGTTCACTCGAGTTCTCGTCTCGTCTCCTCGAATCGGCAGTTCCTCCCTTGGGCGGCATTCATAGAACAAAACGGGCGGCCCTCGGCCGCCTCACAACAGGATCGGCGCGGTCCCGCCCTCGGACCAGACACAGACCCTGAGCCACGAAACAGCGCCGGGCGCGTCGCGAGGCGAGAAGCGTTGAGCTTCTGCTTCAGACAGGAGCACGTGCCCCCTGTATGTCGCCCGCGAGCCTCCGGCTCGACCGGCGGACAGCGCCGGGGGCCTCGCGGCGCCTCGGCATCTGCTTGGGCGATACTGGAATCGAACCAGTGACCTCTTGCATGTCAAGCAAGCACTCTAACC
>JAUVTV010000034.1 GCA_030601305.1 Candidatus Eiseniibacteriota bacterium
TGGCTGCAGTCGATCTCACCGGCCCTCGAGGTCACCGAGTCCGAGTTTGCCGACTACCGGGACTACGCGCAGCCGATGCGCTACCGGGCGCGCTTCCGGGTCCCGGGATACGCGGTGGTGAGCGACAGCTTGATCGATTGCGCGGTGCCGTCGCTGCGTCTTCTCGCCGGTTGCCAGCGCTTCCTGCGCGTCATCGATCTGCCGGAGGTCGAGGACCGCCAGCACCCCGCGTTGTTCTGGGCGACGGGGCTCGTGGACATCGAGGAGGAGATGCGCCTGCCGCGCGGCTACGAGTTCGCACCCGAGCTGCCGGCCTGCGAGGTGTATCACGACGCGGCGTTCCTCGAGATCGGCACCGAGGCCAAGGGGAAGACGTTGCACTTCCACCATCGCATGGCTCTGGAGAAGCGCACGGTCCCTCCGGGGGAGTGGCCGCAACTCGCGGAGGTGTCCGATTCGCTGCGCAGTCTGGCGGCCACGCGACTTCAGGGCAGTCGCCGGTAGCGGGTCTTTCGATGAAGAGGTTTCCATGAACGGGATTCGGAGAAGCGCGCGTCCGGAGAAGAGGCGCCGGCTCCCGGTGCTGCTCATCACCCTGGCGTGCCTGAGCCTCCCGGTTGCGGGGGGCCAGCCCGCCGCGGCGCAAACCGTGGGCGCGGAAGATGCGCTGCCGGGCGAACTGCTGCGACAGGTGCAGACCCTGGTCTACGCGGGTGGCGGTCCGGCGATGTACGCGGACGAGGACGCCGTGGTGATCTACCGCGGCGATCGTATCACGCTCGCCCCCGACGGGCGTGTTGCGCATCGCACGCACAGCCTCGTGCTGCTGCTCACCGAGCGGGCCATCGACGCGCTCGGTGATCCGCGGGTACCCTTCGACACGCTGACCCAGCAGCTGACCGTGCACCGGTGCCGCACCTATACGCCGGACGGCCGCGTGGTCGACGCCACCGGCCACGCCTTCAACCGCGTGACGCCGGGGCCGCTCGCGCATTGCGCCGATCGGATTCGCATGCAGGAGATGGTCATCACGCACGTTGGGATCGAGCGGGGGTGCGCGATTGAACTCGACGTGGAGGTGAGCGACACCGTGCCGCACCAGCCCTGGCTCGAGGGCCGTTTCTTCCTTCAGGAATCCTATCCGGTGCTGCGCCGGGTGATCGAGATCCGCTGTCCCTCGCATCTGCGTCTCATGAGCGCGGTGGTCGGCGATCAGATTTCCTCCGATGTGCAGCCGGTGGCCGGCTCGCGGCACTACCGTTGGGAGGCGGCCCACCTGGCCCCGGTTCGCGAGCACGACGATCGAGCGGGCGGCACACTCAACCACCGGTATCTGCTCTGCAGCACGTGTCCCACGTGGGAGTATCTCGGCACGCGCCTGCGCGAGGCGACCGATGCGGCCGCGCAGTGCGATTCGTCCATGCGCCAGTGGCTGCTGGAGGAGCTGGACCAAGAGGCGCCGCGCACCTTGAGCGAGCGGCTCGCGGCGGTCGTCGACCTCAGCGCCGGGGCGGCGCGGGGCGGGAGCTTCCGGACCTTCAACCTGTTCGGGATGCCCCGGCCGGCGGCGCGAACTTTCGCCACGGCGTGCGGGAGCGACTGGGACCGGCTCGTCCTCGCACTCGCCCTCTTGCGGGCAGCCGGCGCGGACGCGGCTCTTGTCCTGCGAGGTGCGGGCCCCACCGTCCACCTGGAGGTCCCCGCGCTGGTCCAGTTCGACCGCCTCCTGGTGCGCGCCGAGCTGGACGGCGAGAGCGTTCTTCTCGATCCCGCGGGCGGCACACGGCTTTCGGCCGCGGGCGACTGGGCGTACCGGCCCCTGCTCGACGTGGCCCCCGGCGAGATCCGATGGACGCCGGCGGCCGATGGGGAGGGGCACGCGATCGTCGAGATCGCCGCCAAACTGTCAGCCGAAGGCGTGCTCGAGGGATCGGCGGATCTGCGCCTTGCCGGTCGCCTCTTTCCCCACGGAGAGTGCGTGAACCTCGGCGACTTCCTGGAATCCTACGCCGGCCGGCTGGCTGCGGGGGCCGAGCTGCTGTCCCACGAGGTCGTCCGGTTCGATGCGCGAGGCTGTCACTTGCGGTTCCGCTTCCGCGCTCAGTCGCCCGGCGAGATCCAGGGAGATCGACGATACTTGAGCCTGATCGGGGGACCGGTGCCGGTGACGGAGCTGCTCGGTGACATCGAACTCGACCACCGGGACCGCAGCACACCGATCTTCCTCGGCAGCGCCCTCTTCGAGAGCGTCACCTGGAACATCGCCCTGCCCGCGGGTAGAGAGGTGCTCCATCTCCCCGAGGCGCAAGAGATCAGCTCGCGCGCCGGGGTCTTCCGCTGTGCCGCCGGGCGCCGCCGAATGGAGGCGAGAGATGCGGACCCCGCCGAGCTGGTTACCGTGTCTTGGACCTTGGAGTTGCCCATGCCCGAGATCCCGCCCGCGCGCCTCGCCGAGCTGCAGCGCGCCGTACGCGCGTATCGCGCGGAAGCCCATCGGCTGGTGATCCTGTCGGAAGGTGGGGAGTGATCGTGCCAGGTGGCGGGGAGGGCTTGGCGGCGCAGGGATTCGAACCCCGGACACGCGGATTATGATTCCGCTGCTCTAACCAGCTGAGCTACGCCGCCAGCAAACGGTGAGCGTAGCCAATGTCCCGCGCGGTCGGCAACAGGATTCTTCACCCCCCACGACGATATGCCCGGCCTATGCTTGCAACAGCCTGGGCCGGGCGGTCCGGCGCGCCCGCACCACCTTGACAGAGCCCGGAACGGCTGGATATAGTGCAGCAATCTCATACCCGAATGTCTCCAACGAGGCGCCGGGCCGCAAGAAAGGGGTCGAGGGATGAAGAGCTTCCGTCTTCTCGCAGCGGGCCTTCTCGTCGCGCTGTTCCCCGCCTGGTGTCACGCCGGGATCAGCCCCGCGCTGAACGGCCACGGGGGCTTCGGCATCAGCTTAGGGGTCATGCGATGGCTCGCCGACGCGGATGCCCGCGAGTTTCCCGGTGACGAGGAGTTTCCGGAGGGCGGCTCCGCCCAGCTGCGGCCGATCGGCAAGGCGATGTTCCGCTATCGCATCGACAGCCAGTGGGTGCTCTCCATCGAGATCGGCTACGGATTCAACGGCTACAAGAACAGCGGTGATACCGTCCTCTTTACCATCCCGACGACGTTCTCGCTCGAGCGTCGCATCGGCGAGATACGGGGAGCGACGACAGCGGTCTCCTTCGGGGCCGGCGCCTACGTGTGGGGCCTGCGGCGCAGCGGCCAGTACTTACGCGATCCGGTAACCTACAAGGCGCTGCACACCGTCGACCCGGGCATCCTGCTGGGTCTGACGAGCGAGTTTCACGTGGGGCGTGCCGTTACCTTCATGGCGGCGCTCACGGGCAACTACATCTTCTCCGTGCACGGTAGTGATTTCGAAGGCTATCTGGGCGGAAACAAGGCCTACGCCGACCTGCGCATTGGTCTCAACTACTACTTCTCGCCTTACGAGGGCTTCGCGTCGCCGGGGTCGTCGGAGGAAGGGCAGACCCAGTGAGGATTCATCAGCCGATACTCGGGGCCGGCGGCAGATGCGTCGGCCCCTTCCTGTACTTGACGGGAGCCATCGCATGAACGAGCGCATCGAACGAGAAGGGCTCACATTTGACGACGTCTTGTTGCTGCCGCGACGCTCGGCGGTTCTGCCGCACGAGGTGGACGCGTCCGTCGAGCTGTGCGCGGGGATCCAGCTGAACATCCCGCTGCTCAGCGCGGCGATGGACACCGTGACCGAATCGCGCATGGCGATCGCCTTGGCGCGCGAGGGCGGTCTCGGCGTGATCCATCGCAACCTGTCGATCGAGGAGCAGGCCCACGAGGTCGACAAGGTCAAGCGCTCGGAGAGCGGGATGATCACCGATCCGGTCACCCTGCCGCCCAACCTGCCCGTCGGGCGCGCCCTGGAGATCATGGAGAAGTACCGCGTCTCCGGCGTGCCGATCACCGAGGGGAAACGCCTGGTGGGCATCCTCACCAACCGCGACCTGCGTTTCATCCAGGATCGCTCGGTCCTCATCCGTGACGTGATGACCCGGAAGAACCTGGTCACCGTGCCGGTGGGGACCGGTCTCGAGGAGGCCAAGCGGCTGCTGCACGAGCACCGCATCGAGAAGCTGCCGGTCGTGGATGGGGAGTATCGCCTGTGCGGCCTGATCACGGTGAAGGACATCATGAAGCGCATCGCCTACCCCAAGGCGGCCAAGGACTCGCTGGGGCGCCTCTTGGTGGCCGCCGCCGTAGGGGTCGGGGCCGCGGCTGTGGAACGGGCGGAGGAACTTGTCCTCAAGGGCGTCGATGCGCTGGCGATCGATAGCGCCCACGGGCACAGCGAAAACGTTCTCGAGACGCTGCGCGCCCTGCGCAAACGTTTCGCGGAGCTGCCCATTCTCGCCGGAAACGTGGCCACGCGGGAGGGCGTGCGCGATCTGATCGCGGCCGGGGCGAGCGTGATCAAGGTTGGCATGGGGCCCGGGGCGATCTGCACGACCCGCGTCGTTGCGGGGGTCGGCGTGCCGCAGATCTCTGCCGTCCTGGAGTGCGCCAAGGAGGCCATGCGCGCCGGCGTGCGCTGCATCGCCGACGGCGGTCTGCAGCATTCGGGCGACATCACCAAGGCCCTCGCGGCCGGTGCCAGCGCCGTGATGATCGGCAGCATCTTCGCGGGCACCGAGGAGAGTCCCGGCGAGACGATTCTCCTGCAGGGGCGCACGTACAAGTCCTATCGCGGCATGGGCTCAATTGGCGCCATGCAGCGTGGCGCGCGCGATCGCTATTTCCAGGAGGATGTCGCCGACAGCCACAAGCTGGTCGCCGAGGGCATCGAGGGGCGCGTGCCGTACAAGGGCAGCGTGGGCCTCGTCGTGCACCAGCTCATGGGTGGGGTGCGCGCCGGCATGGGCTACTGCGGGGTGCGCACGGTCGACGAACTGCGCACCGACACGCGCTTCATCCGGATCACCACCGCGGCGCTGCGTGAAAGCCACCCCCACGACGTGACCATCACCAAGGAAGCGCCCAACTACAAGGTCGAGTAAAGCCACCGCCCCCAACCATCACCCACAGGGGGCGCGGCCGGGGGCGGGGGCTCTCGGGAGGTGCGCGGGACAGGGAAACCTTGCTCTCGCGACGTAGCGCATCCGGCGGTTCGGCACGCAGCCTCAGCGCTCCGTGCCGCGAAGGGGAAACCGCCTACACGGCGTCGTTGTGCTCTCGCTCGTTCTGGAATTCGAAGGCGAAGCTGGGATCCAAAGCCTTGATCTCGGACACCAGCTTCTCCATCTCGGTCTGTGCATCCGGGTTGCCGGTCTTCTTCCAATCTATGTAGAGGTCAAGGAAGCGATCCTGTATCTCCCTCAGCTCCTCGTTCCGCTTTGATTCGTTCACCGTGCGCTCGAGATGATAGATTTCGCCGCGCGACAGCCGGTCGAGGAGATTGAAGTACTCGCCGCGCATGTGCGCCAGAATGCGAAGGTACTTCTCAAAGCCGACGCTCAGCTTCTCGAGCACCTCGGTGATCGCCGCATGCGGGTTGTGAATCTGCTGGCTGTACGAGTAGGCGAAACGGTAGTAGGTCTTGCCGCGTCCGACGTAGGCTTCTTCGTCCGGCCGCAAGATCTGCTTGGCCCGGGCGGCGAGCGGCGCGGGTTTGCGCAGATCGGCGCCCTGCGGGTTGTCGAAGATGCCCAGTGACACGAGCAGGAAGTCGGCATTGGTCTTGTACAAAGTGTATTTCAGCCGGGCGTCCTTGGAATCCGCCAGCCGGCTGAACACCTCGCTGTCGTACTTTGACAGATACTTGGCGGCGTGCTGGAAGTACTCCGGCTTGATGAACGAGTTGAGCAAGTGAGCGATGTATACGTTCACGTCCTCGTCGTAGTAATCCTTGTTGGACACCAACCCGGTTTCCATGCGCGAATAGAGCAGGCACTTCATCATGAAGTAGTAGGTAGGCTTCAGGTCCCGAGAGGTTCCCTGTATCTCCGTATAGGCGTCGCGCAAATCCATGGTGCCGAACCCCTTTCCCTATGGTGATCCCCTTGCGCGGGGCTCACCGGAACCCAGAATCCCGTTGACACTCGAACGGCGCGATTCCATGCTGCGGATGCCGGGTTCCGTGGGACTGATTCAGCATCGGGTGTGCCAGGGTCTTGGACCGAAGGTCCGTCGGAGAAGGCTAAAGTGGCTGGCAACGGCTACGAACCTGCGGGCGCCGGCGGTGTCGCGGCAGCCGCTACCGGGCGATGTGGCTAACTCGTGTCGCTCCTGCTCGATGGGCGGACGCGTGTACGCCGGGCAGCGGTCGCCGCGGAGCGGGCGGCTCGCTTCCGCACCGGCAGCACGCTGACACCCGCCGCCCCCGGCGGGTGTTCGGGTGCATATCGGCCACCTGACCCGGTGCGGCAGTGCTGTCGGGCCATGCTATCTGCATCAACACATGCCGGGGGACATGCAAACTGCGGCCCGGGATGGGGTGAACACCATGGCAGCGCTGCGTCCAACGTCATCGAGCGCCTCGCGCCGGGGCGGCTTGCGGGCGCGTCTCCTCCTCTCCTTCATGATTCCGGTTGTCCTGTTGGGCGCGGGAGCCGCGGTCCTGATCGAGGTTCTCGGCTCGCGTTCCGGTGATCTGGCCAGCCTTTCGGTCCCCGTGGCGCGCGCCATCCTCGCCGGGCTGGTGCTCCTGGTCGCGTTCGTCGCGGCAGCCCTGGCATTGCAGGTCGGGGATCGCTTTGCCGGCCCGGTCGCCTGGCTGGTGCGGGCGATCGACGGCGGGCAGCTCCGCCTGTTCAACCAGCTTCCCCCCCCGGCGACGGACTGGGAGCTGGGTGCCCTCTGCGATCGGGTCCATATCCTCCTCCGGCAGAACATCGCGGGCGCGCAGGCCCTTGAGGAGCTGGACGTGCTGCAGGAGGAACTCAGCGGCGTGTTGGACGCGGGCGACCAGGGAAGCCTCGATCCACAGCACTGGCCCCGGAAGCAGATGACCCAGCCGTTGACGCGCCGGCTGCTGGACTCCCTCCGCACGCGCAGGGAACGCATCCAGAGCGCGACCGAGGGGATTGCGAGGCTCCAGGGCCTTCTCGAACAGGACTGGCGCGAGGAGACCCTGACCATCGAGGAACTCGTGAGAGGCTCCGAGCGGTGCTTCATCCAGCACACACAGGCTGCCGTGGAGATGGTGCGTCTGGAGCGGCTCGCGTCCCAGACGCCCAACAACGGAATGGGGCTGGAGGTCAAGGGTCTGCTGGATGATCTGCGCATGGGTTTCCAACGCTGGCAGCAGGAGGTTGCGGAGATGGGCGCGTCCTCCGGTTCCGGGCAGCCGCCTGCAGAGCCTCCGCGCATGCGCGAATGGGCTGCGTGGGTGAAGGAGAGCCTGGATCTGCTGGAGACGTCCGTGACCGGAAGTGCGGGCGGTGCCGACCCGAGACACGACCGACTTGCCGCAGGTCTGGGGAAGGTCTCCGGTGTCCTGACCGCCTCCGGCCGCGAGATCAGCGCGCTGTCCCGTGAGGCGGCGCAGCTCGAGCGCACCTGGGGGCGACTTGGGGAGCGCCTCCAAACCCTGATGGCCCGGTTGGGCGAGGTCGAGGAGCGTGCCCGGGTGATGCCCGTTTCGGATGCAAAGGAGGCCGAGGGTGACGCATCGCAGTGAGACCGAGGTGCAGCGCAGTGTTCGCCGGCTCATGTCTGCGCTGGGCAAGCTCTTCCACGAGATGACCGCCCTGATGGAGGCTGGGGGGCGGCCCGCGGATCGACCGAGGAGTGAGGCCGCCCACTCGGTGGAGGAGCACGAGCCAAAGCGCCCGGCCCCCGAGCCCGTGGGGGCAGCCCCCAAGGCGGCGCCAGCGGCGACCGATGCGGCCGTGCACGCGCCGGTGATGGCGGGCCCCAGCCAGGAGGCTGCCCCGTGGCCCGCCGAAGAGAGGGACGCGTTCTCGACACGCATCCGCCGGGCGGTGGGCAACGGCCTGACGGCGATGCTCGGCCCGGACGCGGGGGGGCCGACGGCGCAAGGGCCCTCCCGTGGGGAGAAGGACGCGCCAGCGTCCGGTTACGCCGGAGAGGCGGAGGAGATGCCCATGGGCGAAAAAGACGAACGACCCGCCGAGCCGCTCAAGTTGGTCTGCGAGGGTGAGCACTCGGGAATACTGGCGTTTCCGTGGGATTGGGTCGTTCGCATCCACGAGGCCGGCGACGGCCGGGCCGAAGCGCTCACCGTATCCCTGCCGCAAGGTGACCGCCGGATGCCCGTGCGACGCGTTCTCGGAATCTGGACCGTCGCGGAAATCCAGACGTGGGACGAGGAGGTGCATCTGGTTTCGAACCCCGAGGAGCTGTTGCCGATCAGTGAAGCCACCCGGAGCGAGGTCGCATCTGCCGCGCCCGCAATCGGTTCCGCCGACAGGCCGCCTGAGATTCCTCCTGTGCCCGCTCCCATCGCCCCCGCGGCCACTCCCTCCGCCCCCGCGGCCACTCCCTCCGTCACCGCGGTCAGCTCCTCTGGAGGTGCGCCCGGCCGCCGCGTGTGGGTCGTTTCCCCCTCGGCGCTCACCCGCCGTTTCCTCATGCGCCATCTGGATCAGGCTGGTCTCGACGCCCACGAGGCCCGAGACCTTGATGATCCCGCCCTCCCGGCCGATCTAGAGAGTGCCGGGGCCCTTTTCCTCGACGAAAGCCTCGTCGACATCTGGAGAAGGCGCCCCACGTCGGGCCGTGAGGACCTACCACTGGTCGTCCTCACCGTGGACGGTGCCGTGCAGATCCCGTCTGTCGGTGCCCCCGCGGAGCAGACTGCCGTCCTTCCACGGCCCTTCGAGCGCTCCGAGGTGGAATCGGTTGTCGCGTGGCTGCACTCCAACTGGGAGGGAAGCCGGGCCGGGGGAGGCCAGCATGGAAACCCGGAAGACGACACGTGGCTCTTCGCCGACCCGTTTGGAAAAGCAGGTCCAGGAGAGCGTCCTGGTCGTGGATGATGACGTTCGCGTCATCGAACTCCTGCAGATCACACTCACCGGTCGCGGCTACTCGGTACAGACCGCCTTCGACGGCGAAGCTGCGCTCGAGGAGATCAGGCGCGGCAAGCCCGATCTCCTGGTCCTCGATGTTCGCCTGCCGCGCAAGAGCGGCTTCCAGGTGCTCGAGACGATTCGGGCCGACGACGGCCTTGCCCATCTTCCGGTCATCCTGATCTCGGGCAACTCGTCCAACGAGGCGCGCATCCAGGGACTGCGCTTGGGCGCGGACGACTTCCTGATCAAGCCGTTCTCACCGCGCGAATTGATCATGAAGATTCGCAGGATACTGGATCGCGTGTCGGACCAGAAGCTCTTGCAGGGAGAGAATCAGCTGCTCGAAGCCGAGGTGCGCCGCCAGCGTGAACAGGTGCTCGCCGGCCACTCCGAGATGCAGCGCAATCTGCTCAAGATCGGCACCGTGCTTCAGCGGGTCGAGCAGATCAATGAGCAGCGCAGCATGGCTCGGGTGTTGGACGGCTTTCTGCAGTCCCTGATCTGCGATGTCGGCCTCCAGGGGGTGTGCTTCTTCCTGCGCGACTGCAAGGAGCGTACCTTCCGGCCCGAGGTCTGGCGGGGGATCAAGGACACGGTGATTCTCAACCTCGCCATTCCCGAGAAGGGCTTCCTCTTCCAAGTGCTGGCCCTCGAGGGTCGCACGATGAGCTTGGACGAGTTCGGCGACTACCCGCGCGCCGCTGACGACCTGTTGCGCCTCTCGAGCGCCGGGTTCACACACCTGACACCGGTGCGGCAAGGTGGCGATGTCGTGGCGCTGATGGCCGGGGGCGACAAGGTGGATGGCCAGGCCCTCGACGCCCTCGACGTGCACCTGCTTTCCCTGCTGGCGCGGTCCGCGGCCACGGCCATCCAGAACGCGCTCTGCTTCGACGAGGTGCGCAAGTCCTTCGTGGTCACGGTGACGCAACTCGTGGCTACCGTGGAATCGCGCTACGAGGGGCTGGCCGGCCACTCCTCGCGCGTCAACGACCTCGCGCTACGCATCGCGGACTGCTTCGGCCTTGCGCAGAGCGTGCGCCAGACGATCTCCTACGCCGCGCTGCTTCATGACTTGGGTGCCCTGGAGGAGTACGAGGAACTGTTCGAAGCGCAGCGGGTGCTGAGTGACGAGGAACGCATCGAGCTGCGAAGGCGCGCCTCGGGCGGCGTGCGCCTGCTTCTCGAGAACAGCCACATGCCGGATGTCGCCGAGGCGGTCTACCACCTGCACGAGTACTGGGACGGAACCGGTCTGCCCGACGCACTGGCCGGGGAGAGCATCCCGCGGGCATCGCGCATCGTGGCGGCGGTCAATGCGTTCGACGCGCTCACCCACCCGCGGCCGCACCGGGCGGCGTACAGCCCCGAGGACGCGCTGCGGATCATCCAGGATCGCGCCGGCCACCAGTTCGATCCCGAGGTGGTCGATGTCTTCCTGCGGGCGCTCGAGATGCGGCCCCCGATCGCGGGCCTCGCGGCGAGCGGGGATGAGACCGCCTAGCAGCCCGTGGCAGCCCTCGCGTGACTTGCTGTTCCACTCGGCGCGGCGATAGAATCGCCGTGATGTCTGATCATCCAATGACCGCGACCCGGCGAGACGCGATGCGTCTCGACAACCAGCTTGCCCTCGGTGCGCTGATCGGCGGTCTCGTCGGGATCCTCGAGGTGCTCGTCGGCATGGCGAGTCCCGGCTCGGTGCTCTCGCGTGGCCATCTCCTCGAGGCCGCCGTGCTGTATGCCGCAGCCGGCGTCGTGCTGGCGCTCGGCGGCACCCTGGTCTTGCGCCTGGTGCGCCGCCGGCCCATCTCGCTCACCGCCGGTGCCGCGATCCTCGTGGGCGCCTTCTGCTTCTTGACGGTCGGCGGCTACGTCAACCTGCATCTCCTCCCCGGAGCCTCCGATCCAAGGTCGATCTGGGTGACCGGCTTTCTTCTGCCGGCCTCCGCGGCGGTGGGCCTTGTCTTCTGCGTCCTCCTGCGCCTGTTGGGCGGTGCGGGCGCAGGAAGCCGCCTGCGCTTTCTCGCTCGGCCGCGCATTGCCTGGCCGCTGTGCGCGCTGCTGCTCGGACTGCTCGCCCTCATCTCGCTGATTCCGGCGCGACCCGCGGAGAAGCGGCGCCGCACCGCGCCGCAAGGCGCCGGGCGCAACGTGATCCTCATCGTAATCGATGCGCTGCGCCCGGATCACATGACGACCTACGGCTACAGCCGCCCGACGACACCCGGCATTGATGCCTGGGCCGGCGACGCATTGGTCTTCGAGCGCGCCTACGCGCAGGCCCCCTGGACGAAGCCGGCGACGGCGTCCCTCCTCACATCGCTCTACCCGTCGATGCACGGGGTGAACCTGATGGGGAGCGCGGTGCCGCAGGGGATCGATCTTCTGCCTGACCTCCTCAGCGGCCACGGGTATCACACCGCCATCTTCACGGCGAACTACTTCGTCAGCCCGACCTTCGGCTTCGACCGCGGCGTCGACCGGTTCTACTCGAGCAGCCCCCCGCGTCTCGCGCAGCTCATGTTGGGCCACATCCTGTATCAGCTCGGAAGCCGCGTGCGGCCGTTGATGAGCTTCGCGGAGTTCCTCACCCGCGTCGAGCGCCGCATTCTGGGTGGTGGGGCGCCGGTGACCGGCCTGGACGCCGAGGGGCTGACGCGCGCGCTGTGGGGTTGGCTCGATGAGATCGGCGATACGCCGTTCTTCGCGTACATGCACTACATGGAGCCGCACGCGCCCTACTCTCCGCCGGCCCCCTACGACAAGATGTTCGCATCGAACATTCCGGACGGGGGACGCGTCACGAACTTCCCCGAGTACACCGGATTCCTCCCGTTTGATGTCGGCGGCACGGTCTCACCCGACAGCCTGGCCGACATGCTCGCCCTCTACGACGGCGAGATTCGCTTCGCGGACCGGTGGATGGCCGCGCTCATCGAGGATCTCAAGCGCCGCGGCATCTACGAGAAGACGCTGCTCTTGATCACCGCCGACCACGGCGAGGAGTTCTATGAGCACCAGGGGTGGGGGCACGGTCAGTCGCTCTTCCAGGAGCTGCTCCACGTGCCGCTCATCGTGAGCTGTCCCGAAGCCCTGGGCGCGCAGGGCGCGCGCTTCCCGCACATCGTCCGCCACATCGACCTCATGCCGACCATCCTCGAGGTGTGCGCCTTGCCGCTGCCGGAGGGCCTCGCCGGCTGGAGCCTGTTGCCCATTGTGCGCGGGGAGGAGCCGGTTGCGCCGCCGCGCATCGTCTTCAGCGAGGTCAACCACGGCGGTCACTTCGCACGCTCGTTCCAGGAGGGCCAGCGCAAGGTGATCCGCTGTCGTCGCGGGGGCGACGAGCTGCTTCTCGCGTTCGATCTCGGCCGCGATGCGGGCGAGACGGAGAATCTGCTCAGCGCGGGGGAGCTGTGGCCCGGGCAGCTGCTGGTGCGGCTCGAGCAGTTCCACGAGGCCGCCCGCGAGCAGGCGACGCCGGGCGAGCACGTGATCATCGACCAGGCGATGCGCGAGAGGCTGAAGGCGCTCGGCTACCTGAAGTAGAGCTACCGCCGTTCGATTCCGATGATGCGCGGTCCCTCTGACGGGTCGAAGTAGATGTGCACCGCGGTCTCACCGCGCAGCCGGTGACCCCGGTGGTCGTAGGCGAAGATTCGCGCACAGCCGTAGCGCCGCGGATCGTCGCGGTGGATCCACGCGGAGGGCAGGAACGGCGCCAGGTTGAAGGCCAGATGATCGCCGCCGCGCGACTGGATGCCGGCGGTCTCGGACAGCTCGGGGAGCATGAACTTCATCGCGTAGAGCACGTCCTCGGGCTGCTTGTATCCGCGGGATACGCCCAGGTCCTCGAAGGTGAGCAGCGCCCGCCCCGGTGCCGGCGAGGTGATCAGGAAGCCGTCCGCGGCGTTCACGGTGCTGAACCAGGCTGTGGCGATGCGATCGCGCCGCTCGGTGAGCGCACCGGTCACGTAGACCCGAGCGCCTTCGTCACTCAGGTGCGCCTCGTCGACCGCCGCGCGAATCTGGTTCTCGCCCAGCGAGGCGACCAGGCGCGCGCCCCACAACCCGTCCGCCCAGGTCATCCGCTCGAACGGGGCGAACGGATAGGCCGGCTGCCAGTCCAGCGGCTCGAACCCCCGGGCGTAGAGCATGCCCACGCCGCGGAAGACTTCGGTCGGTTCGGGTCGCTGCGCGGTCGTGCCCCCGCAGGGTTCGAGCAGCGTCTTGGTCCAGTCGAAGAACGCACCGTGCGGGTCCAGCCGCGAGCAGCCGAGAGGGTTCGGCTCGGGAACCTGCGCTCCCAAGCACAGCCCCGTGCCGGCCAGGCAGTGACGGACGTACTTGTCGGACGTGAGATACACGTCCAGCGTGCGATCGGGCCGGATGTAGATCATGTCGAGCCACGAGGCGACCACGCGCAGGCCGCGCAGGCTGCGGCGCCTCTCGTGGGGGATGCGGTCGTTGGGGTCGTCCTTGCGCGTGCCGGTGTCGCTGAACCCTCCGATGGGGACGCCCTTGCGGGGGAAACGATGGACCGCGCAGCGCAGCGGCGTACCGTCCGGCGAGAGGTTCGCGAGGAACGCCTGCAGATCCTCCGCGCCCAAATCGCTCTCGCCACCCCACTCGCCGATCTTGCGCGCGTCCGGCGTCGGGGCGAGCTGTTCGGGGGAGACCTCGTCGATGAAGCACTCGAGGACGTTGTAGCCGGCCGCATCGAGGAGCCGGCTCGCGACGACCGCCGCGGCCGTCCGCACCTCGGGATGGTCCGGGTGATCGAATTCGAGGATCACACGCCGTCCGTCCGGCTCCAGGATCTCGAGAAACGGCTCGAGACCGCTGACGCGCGCGCTCACGACGCGCAGCGGAGCGTTCCACTCCAAGGGACTGATGCCCCAGGTCGGCTCGATGTCGCGCGGGGGCACGCGCGCGTGGCCGGCGCGCGGCGCGAACCACGACGACGCCGGGACTTCCTCGAGCGCGTTGATGTCCGCAGCGGGGGACGAGCAGCGGATTCCCAGGATGTCGTCCAGCGGGCGTGTCCAGTAGCCGTCGATGAACCCGTGATAGCGATTCCAGCCGCGAGGCTGCGGCTTTTCGATCTCGGCCGTGTCGTCGACCCACCTGATCGGCTCGTGGCTGCGATCGAACCGCGCGCCCTGCGCGCCCGGACCGCAGACGATCAAGACCAGCGCCAAAACAGGTGCGATGCGTCTCATCGGCGGTCCCTCCTGTCCTCACGGTCGAAGGCGTGCTCGATCGTGGCCGTGATCACGTAGCACTCGTCGCTCAGGGCCAAGTGGGCGCGGCAGAGGAACTGCTGGCTGGCGGCCATGCGCAGTCCCAGGCCCCAGGAGCGATGGATGTCCTCGAAGTCGAACTCCAGGAGCCGCGGCATGACCTTGCCGAAGTCCGCGAAGAGGGTCGCGGCGATGAACGGCGAGAAGGCGTAGCGGTACTCGGCATTACCCGTCACGGACGCATTGTCGCGGAAGCGACCCTCGAGGTAGCCGCGGAGGCTGCTCCTTCCGCCGATCCTCATCAACTCGGTGAGCTTGATGGGCGCGAGGCCCCCTGTGCGCGCCTCCTCGCCCGCGGCCCGCAGGACCAGCGTGCTGCTGCGTCCCAGTGGGAGGTAGGCCTGTCCTTCGCCGCCGTAGCGGACGTAGTTGACCTCGTCGTCGCCCACGCCCCGGGCGTAGCCCAGATATCCCTCGAGCAGCCCGCCGCGGGTCGGGCGACCGGGGCAGTTGCGGCCGTCTAGGGTGAGCGCGATCTCGCCCCACACCTTCTTGGGATCGTTGTAGAGCCCCGGAGCCTCTGCCTCCGTGGGAAACCCCTCCTCGATGCTCTTGTCGGGCGGCTCGACGTAGGCGGCGCGACTGAGCTGATTGTGATGGTAGGAGAGGGCGACATCCCAAAACATCCACGGCCGCGGCGAGTAACGCACCTTGCCGAGGGCCAGCAGTCGCTCGTTCGTGTAGTAGGTGCGGCTCTTGTAGAGCGCCGTGTTGCCGATCCCGAAATAGTTATGGTCGGGAATGATCTCGTACTTGCCGGTCAGCCGATAGCTCCAGCCCAGTTTGCGCCGATTGCGCGAACGAAGGGTGAGCGCCGTGACGAAGTCCTGCGAGCCGCCGTAGCCGAGGCGGTAGGTCACGCAGCCGCTCCGGTGGAACGGGCTCAGATGACTGGCGCGGAACCCCGCGTTCAGGCCCGGATCGGGGTCGACGAGGAAGGTCGGGATGAAGTAGCGATCGCGGCCCAGACCCCGCCACATCCGATCGAAGAGACCCGTGCTCGACAGCGGCCCGATGAGCGTGCGCACCGGGTAGGTGACCACGTACAGCGCGGCGCGCACCGGCACCAGGATCACGCGCGGCACAAAGAGCACCGCTCGCTGGCCGGACTTGCTGGGCGGCTGCTCGTGGCCCCGCGCACCATCCGGGTCGTTCGCCTGCTGCGCCTGCCCGGGATCGGTGGCCAGCGCGACCGGCGACGCCGCGAGCATGGCGCCCGCCAAGAGCACCAGCAGCAACATCAGCCCGTGAAACCGACCGGCGATCGCTCGCGAATCGCCGACAGTCCTCCGACGACGGTGGTTTCGAGGCGCTGGGCAAACGGGACTGCGGCTCAACTGGGCCTCCATGATGGGCGCGTGCGGCCATCGCCGGGACCGGCCTGCGATGCCCCCCCGAGTCTATTCAGGGCGCGCTCCGACGCAACGGTCTTCGCAACGCGTAAGGACCTCTCTTCCGGGGGGCCGCCCCCCTAGGGAACCATCGGCGCGGAGCGCCGCGTCCCTTTGCCTGGCCGATCTGGGCCAAGGGACAATCCGGCGATGAACTACAGGTGTCCGCAGGCCGATCATCATGCCGGAACGGCTGTTTGGACTCCGGCTGCATCAAGGGTCTAGCAGCCCGTGGCAGAAGCCATTCGGGCTGCGAGCACCGCTAACACCACCCGGAGGCCAACGCTTGCGGGTGTGGGCCCGGTCGACATCCCAGAATTGCATCATGGCAAGACCGGGTCCCGCCCCATTTCCACCCGCCCATCCCCTGCGATTTCCGGCAAGGTCTGGAACCCATCCCCGCAGCCTGCCGTTGATGGTTGGCGACCCCATGGCCTAGACTGGAGGTTGCCCGTCGCGCACCGGGCTCGGGCTTGCGAGATTGGCCAGGCGCAGAGGGGAATCGATGACACCGTCAGACCCGCCACCTTCGCCAGAGCGACTGCCCAAGCACGTCGTCCTCATCCCGGACGGCAATGGACGTTGGGCTACCGCGAACGGAAAGCCGGTCGTCGAGGGACACCGTCAGGGTGCCAAGGCGGTCGAAGGTTTCCTGCGCGTCTGCCGGGATTGGCACGTGCCCTACGCCACGATCTGGGGCTTCTCGACCGAGAACTGGGGACGCAGGCGGGTCGAGGTCGAGGCCATCATGCACCTGGTCGAGCTGTCATTGCGCCGCAACCGGGCGAACTTCGGACGCGACGGCGTGCGCTTCCGCCACTTGGGTCGCCGGGATCGGATTGCCGCGCAGTATCCGCGGCTCGCGAAGCTGATAAGCCGGCTCGAGAAGGACACGGCGAACAACAGCCCATTCACCTTGAACCTGGCGCTCGATTACGGGGGGCGCAATGAGGTCGTCCGGGCTCTGCAGAGCCTGATGGCCGGCGGCGCGGCCCCCGACGAACTGACCTGGGATGCGATCGCCGCCCACCTGGATACGGCCGGCCAGCCCGATCCCGATCTGGTCATCCGCTCCTCGGGCGAGCATCGGCTCTCGGGCATCCTGCCCCTGCAGAGCGTCTACGCGGAGATCGTGTTCCTGCCGCAGTTCCTTCCGGACCTCTCAGAGGATGACTTCCGCGAGGCGCTCCGAGAGTTTGCCCATCGCGAGAGGCGCTTCGGCGGCAGGCCGGGCATGACAGGTGGGGAATTTCGTGGCAACTGATGCGGCACCCGATACGCAGGCTATCGACGACGCCAAGCGATACCTGGCCACCAACGCCACGGCGGTAAACCCGGTCCTGAAGGCCTTTTGGGACGGGAAGCGGCGCGAGGCGGAGCAGTTCGGCGAGATCCTCCGCGGGGCGGCGGACGCCTACGACCTGCTCACTGGGGACGGCAAGAAGATCCGGGCCGGACTGGTGAAGTTGGGCTACGACTCGTGCCACTCGGACACCTCGCCGCCATCTACCGTGGAGGATGGGGTTTTTCGGGCCGCCGGCTGCGTCGAGATCCTCCACAACGCGTTCCTCATCCACGACGACATCGTGGACAACAGCGATCTGCGCCGCAATGCCCCCACCGTCCACCGACGATACGCCGAGGCGAGACGTACCCACTGCGGCGGGGAGGAGCAGGCGCGGGCCTACGGCCGGGCGGTGGCGCTCAACTTCGGGGACAAGGGCCAGGCGCTGGCTCAGGAACTGCTGCTGTCGTCGGGGTTCCCCGAGGGTGTGCTGCTCCGGGCGGTGATGCTCCTCAGCCAGGCCACGGTCGAGACCGTGACCGGTCAACTCCTGGACATCGTCGACATACGCCTATCCGATCTGACGCAAGAGCAGGTCCTGCTCATCCATGAGTACAAGACGGCCCACTACACGGTGATGCTGCCACTCCTCATGGGGGCAGTCCTCGCCGGCGCCGACAGCGAGCAACAGGTTGCCATTCGCAACTATGCCATTCCGATCGGTATCGCCTTCCAGATCCAGGACGA
>JAUVTV010000055.1 GCA_030601305.1 Candidatus Eiseniibacteriota bacterium
ACGACAGGAGTATCGCACCCCCCGGGGCATGCGGGACTTCGCCCCGGAAGAGAAACGGCGCCGTGATTGGGTCGTCGGCCGCATGCGCACCACCTTCGAGCGCTACGGCTACGAGCCGATCGAGACGCCCTCGGTGGAGCTCTACGAAGTCCTGAAGGGCAAGATGGGCGAGGAGGGCGACCAGCTCCTCTTCAAGATCCTGCGCCGCGGCACGGAGCTCGAGGACCTCCGCCTGGGAAAGGTCTCGTCGGTCACCGTGAATCGCTACGAGGACGTCGTCGACAGCGCGCTGCGCTTCGACCTCACCGTCCCATTCGCCCGCTTCCTGTCGGCCCACCAGGATCTCCCCCGCCCCTTCAAGCGATACCAGATCGAGCGCGTGTGGCGTGCCGAGCGCCAGCAGCGCGGCCGCTTTCGCGAGCTGTACCAGTGCGATGTGGACGGCGCCGGCACCGACTCGATGCTCGCCGACGCCGAGATCATCGCGCTCACCGTCGAGACGCTGCTCGACCTCGGCTTCAGCAACTTCCAGACGCGGATCGGTCATCGCAAGCTGCTGGGTGCGATGGTCGAATCGATCGGCGGCCAGGAGTACTTCAAGGACGTGTGCATCTCGGTCGACAAGCTCGACAAGATCGGCCCCGAAGGCGTCAAGGAGGAGATGCGCGGCCGCGGGATCCCTCCCGAGGTGACCCAGAACGTCCTCGAGCGCGCATCGCTCAAGGGGAAGTGGCAGGAGATCCTGGATCATCTGGAGAAGTCACTCACCGGCACACAACAGGGCGAGCGCGGTCTTGCGGAGATGCGCGAGCTGTTCGAAGCGCTCGCTGCGCTCGGCGTGCCCGAGAAACACTACCGCCTGGATCTCTGCCTGGTGCGCGGTCTCGACTACTACACAGGTCCGGTGTACGAGTCGTTCGTCACCGAACCGGCGATCGGCAGCATCACCGGCGGCGGCCGCTACGACGAGCTGATCGGGCGATTCACCGGCCAGCCCATTCCCGCCACCGGAACCAGCTTGGGACTCGAGCGCATCATCGAGGTGATGAAGGAGTTCTCCATGTTCCCCGACCTCGGCGCGGGGTGCGAGCTGCTGGTGGCGGCCTTCGACGCCTCCGTCACGGGGGAGTGCCTGGCGCTCGCATCCGAACTGCGCAACGCGGGTCTGCGCTGCGAGGCCCCGCTGAAGGCCCCCAAGGGGCTGAAACCCCAGATCTCTTACGCTGCGAACAAGGGGATCCCGCTGATCGCGATTCTGGGCCCCGACGAGGTCGCGGCCGGGGAGGTGACGTTGCGCTCGGGGCCGAAGGACCAGCGGCGGGTGGCGCGGAAGGAGGCGGCCGAGGAAGCGCGGCGCTTCCTGGAGGAACTCCGGCAGAAACAGTCATGATGCTTCGTTCCACAGTCCTCGGGATCACGCTGCTGGGGGCCGCGATCGGGGCGGCGAGCCCCGCCCACGCGGTCCCACCCGCCGAGGTGCCGGTCACCGTCGGGGTCGAGCCGGGCGAGGGAATCTCACCCGGGCAGGCTCGCTCGCCGCTCTTTCTCCTGGACCGCAATGACGAGCTGATCGTCGTCGACCAGATCCGCGGCTTCTTCCTGGGGCGATTCCTGCCCCCGCTGGGCCTCGCGCCTGAATCGCCGGCGTTCCCGGGGGGTGTAGGCCTCGAGTATCACGATTTCGCGGGTCCCCCGCTCCCGGCGGTCCCCCTCACCTTCCTGCGCCCCCAGGTGGGCTTCCCCTTCAGCGCCGCGGGCTCGCTGGCCGGCAGCCCGTGCATTGCCGACCTCGATCGCGACGGCCACTGCGAGGTCATCGTGGCCACCACCGAGGGGCACGTCTATCTCCTCGCGCGCGATGGGGAGATTCCCCCGGGGTGGCCGATCGAGATCGACGACGGTTTCTACGCACCGCCGTCCGTCGGGGACCTCGACGGGGACGGTACGGGCGAGATCATCCTGGGGGGAGTCTCCGGCTGGCTCTACGCCTGGCGCATGGACGGCTCGTGGGTCCCGGGCTGGCCCCTGCACCTCGCGCTCCCCGGCGAGCGCGACGACGGGGCCGAGCTCTACGGTGCGGCCGCCGTGGGGGACGTGGACCGCGACGGGCGCGACGACGTCTGCGTGGCGACCGCGGCGGGCACCGTCTGGCTTCTGAAGGGAGACGGCGAGAGCTTCCCCGGCTGGCCGAAGTCACTGCCCCCCGCGATGCGCCCGCCCAATCCCGGAGGCGCGTTCGCATCCCCCGCCTTCGGCGATCTCGACGGCGACGGCCGCCCGGAGATCGCGCTCGCGACGAACGCCTACGAGATGTACGCCTGGGAGGTGACCGGAGAGCCGCTTCCCGGCTGGCCGGTTCGCATCCCCAATCGGGCGCGCGCAGGCTTCAGCGATGTCGCCATCGGCGACGTGGATGGCGACGGGGAGCCGGAACTCGTGATCACCTCAGAACACGGTTTCACGGGGCCGGCGACCGTGTCCGTGTGGGAAGCCGATGGCTCGCTGGCCAATGGCTGGCCGTACGATCTCCCCGAACCGTGCAATGCCGGCGCCGCCTTGGGGGATCTCACGGGCGACGGGATCCCCGAGATCGTCGCCGCGACGATCGGCGGCAGCTCAACGGTCGTCGTGCTCGACGGAGCGGGCGCAGAGCCCCTCCCCGGCTGGCCGCTCAGCCTGAAGCGCCAGACGGTCAACGCCTCGCCCGTCATCGCCGATCTGGACGGTGACGGGTGGAACGACATCGCGCTCGTCTCCCTCTGCACCGGCCGCGACACGGACGCATGGGTGTGGGCCATCGACCACGCGGGGAACCCGCTCGATGGCTTCCCCATCATGCTGCCCCACGACGAGATCGTGCGTGCCGCCCCGGCAACCTCGGACCTGGACGGCGACGGCGACCTCGAGCTGATCGTGGTGACGGAGCGACTCAACAGTCTCTACGCGTGGGACTTAGACGCATTGTGCGACCCGGCGCTCATGCCTTGGCCGGGTGTCGCCGGCGGGCCCACGCGCTGCAGCTGCCTCATGGGCAGCCCGGGCAGCTCACCGAGCCAGTACTGGACGCTCCCCGACCCCACCGGCGGCCCCCCGGAACCTCCCTATGCCGGCGGTGACGATCGTGCCTTTCCGTCGGGAGAGACTCCGTGGCAAGGCGGCCCCTCGGAGTCACCGCCTCTGGGGGCTGACCTCCTGGGCGGGCAGAGCCTGAACAGCGGCGGGGACGCGACGTCGGGCACCGCCGAGCAGCTTTCGACGGTGTCGTTCGAACTCGGCGAGGAGACGGATGTCCGTCTGCGGATCTTCAACATCCAGCAGCGGCTGATACGCAGGCTGCTGCGGCACAAGCTCCCGCCGGGTCGCTACAGCATCTATTGGGATGGACGCAACGACAACGGTGAGCCGCAGCCGAGCGGAATCTACTTCTATCAGCTCGGTCTCGACCGCCGGGCACACACCCGGCAGCTCTTGCTTCTGAAGTGATCCGGCTCGGGAGGAACCATGATCCGCGCCGCCGCAGTACAGACGCAGCCGATCTTCGGAGATGTGGCCGCCAATCTGGAGCGAACCCGGCAGCTCGTGCTGAGCGAACGCGCCGACCTCTACGTTCTCCCCGAGCTCTTCAGCACCGGCTACCTCTTCCGCGATCGCGAGGAGACGGCCTCGTTGGCGGAGGACTACCCTTCGGGCGATGCGTGCCGATTCCTCGCCGAGCTATCCGACACGGCCGGCGCCGTGGTGGTCGGGGGTTTCGCCGAGAAGGCGTCCGGCGGTCGCCTCTACAACTCGGCCGCGCTCGCTGACCGCGGCGAGCTCCTGAGCCTCTACCGGAAGATCCACCTCTTCGATCGCGAGAAGGCCTGCTTCGACGCGGGTGAGCGTGCGCCGCACGTCGTCGCGACATCGATCGGTCGTGTCGGCATGATGATCTGCTTCGACTGGATCTTCCCCGAAACGGCGCGCTGCCTTGCGCTCGCGGGAGCACAGATCTTGGCCCACGCCACCAACCTGGTGCTGCCCTACTGCCAGAACGCGATGCCCACGCGGTGCATTGAGAACCGCGTGTTCGCCGTCACCGCGAATCGCATCGGGGAGGAGGCGCGCGACGGCACGCGTCTCGCCTTCACCGGTTGGAGTCAGATCACGGGGCACACCGGCGAGCGGTTGGCCCAGGCATCCGCGGAGAGCGAAGAGGTGATCTGCGCCGAGTTCGATCCCGCGCTCGCCGACGACAAGCAGGTGACGCCGGAGAACCATCTCTTCCGCGATCGGCGGCCGGGGCTCTACGGCGAGATGTGGCGTTAGCTAGTATTCTCGGAGAACGCGGGCAAACGTGGCCGCAAACCCCAAACGGAAGAAGTCCTCCTCGATCCCCGTCGACTCCCGCGATCCGCGGTGTCCATAGGCGAGAAGGAGATCCACGCGCCCGCGGTCGCGCTTCAGGACGAGGCCCGCGCCGGCAGTCAGGCGGTACTCGTTGGCGGCGTTGCCATCCTGATTGAGTGCGTACCAGGGGATGTAGGCGAAGCCGATCCGTAGGGCCATCCGGTTGAACGCGCTGACCGTCGGCCCGATCCGCGAAAGCCGCTCCAGACCGACACCCCAGCGCACCGTGTTGCGCACCACCCCGAAGTCCTCTTGGGGCGGCAGTTCGCCCCCGATGCGCAGGTCTTCCCAGCCACGCCAATAGACGTCGCCGCTCACGCGCACCAGATCGGTCAACAGAATCCCCACGCCCGCGCCGGCGCCGGACGGTGGATCGATCGTCGTCTCGTACGTCCACTTCTTGCCGCCGGGGCCGCGAAGCTCCTCCTCGACCGAGATGCGCGTCCCCGTGGAGAACGCCGCGCCCAGGGAGAACTGCTTGACCGGGTGCCACAGCAGACCGCCCCCGAGGGTCCAGGCCGGGTGTAGACGCAGCGCGCGGCGATCGGTGGAGCCCACCCAGCCGCTGTCGGTGAAGAAGGTCTCGGTCTCGTCCGACAGTGCTCCCCCCATGATGCCCGCGCTGATGGCGATCGCCCAGGTGTGCTTGTCACGCCAGGAGAAATCCGCAGTGGCTTCGAGGAGACCCCGCGCCCCTTCCTCGCGGCGCACGTTCCCCTCGGCGCCTGAGCCGGTTTCGATCTCGCCTTCGATCGCGTAGGTCCCCAGGCTCCGCGGCCGCAGCGCGAGACGCGTGCCGAAGTGGTCGGAGAAGGGGACGAAGACGCCGAGGCCGGCGATGTAGCCCGAGCTGCTGCTCACGGTCCCGTTGCCGTCGTCCAGCTGCGTGACCGAGCCCTCCAGACCCACGTACCCGACCGTGCTGTGCGCGAAGGCCGACGACGCGGGGTTCGCAAGGGTGAAGTTGTACGGATCGACCACCCCGATCCCGGTATTGCCCAGCCCCTGCCCGCGGAGGTCATACCCCTCGAGCCACTCGCCGAACCCGTCGCGCGCGAAGGCGCTTTGGGCGCGCGCCCGGGATGCGCTCAACAGGGCGAAGGCCGCCAGGACGCACAGGATGGCAACCCGCGACCTCATGGCGTCTCCCCCGCGATCGGCGTACCTTGGGGGTCGGACCCGATGCGGCTATTCCCGGGCGGCGTGAAGTAGAGCGTGAGTTCCGGGGCGCCTTGGGCCGCGTGACGGCTCTTGACGAGGACGGAGCGGAAGAGGTCCGCCTCCTGCGCGCTCAAGAAGACGAGGCTGAGGTCGGACCCCTCGAACAGACGCTGCGCGGGGATGCGGATGCTGAAGTCGATCACGCTGTCGGTCGCGGCGATGGTCGTCTCGCCGATGAAGTCGCCGGTGATGATCAGCGAGTCGATCGGCTCCCCCTCGGACCACGCGTCGGTCGTCTCGTAGACGCCGACATCCATCTCCTGATCCGCTGCGAGACTCCAATCGGCGCCGAGAATCGTGGTCAAGCGCAGGGTCGCGGTGTGCACGCCGAGCCCCAACGGGAAGCGCTCCGGCTCGGCCTCGCGCAGGGCTTCGAGATCGAGGCGCATGACGATCCGGTGCGCGTAGCCCGAACTCAAGAGGTGCACCGTGTCGTCCGTGCTGGGGAAGAAGGGCGCCGGCAAGCGGGATTCTTCGAGGAAGTCGTAGCCGTCGGCCGACGGCTCCATGCTGATCGTCGCCACGCTGTCGGGCGACACGCGCACCTTGACGACGAGCAGCGGCGTGCCGATGTCGGTTTCGACGCCGCGCGGCAGTCCCTCGCGGCTGATGAAGCGCATGTACCCCTCTTCGCTGGGGCCTTCCACGATCTGCAGCGCGATCCCGTAGTTTTCGTCGGAGGCCTCACGCCACTCCTCCACCAGGTCGGCGGTCGGAGCCTCGGGCCAGAGATCGGTGAAGAGGACGTCGAGGCTGTCGGAGACCTCGGAGACGTCGAACGTCTCGCTGAAGCCGATCTGCGGTCCGATGTCCGGGCCCGCGACCATCCCGATGTCGCCCTCGTCCCACTCGGTCAAGAGGCGGTACATGCGGACGTGGAAGGCGCCCGGATCGGTTGCGGTGACTTGCTCGAGGCCGCGCAACAGGAACTCGAGGTGGGCCGCGACGACATCGCCCTCCGGCAGGTCGCTCACGTCCCAGCGCAGGTAGGCGCGGGCGTGCAAGGTCATCGCCCTCGGTGCCGCCCGCGTGATGCTCCCCACCATGAAGAAGTCCGAATCTCCGGTGCGCAGCGGCTGATGATAGTTGGCGTTCTCGACCACGGAGGTGTCGGTGACCACCGTATCGGCGATCACGCGCAGCGGGCCGCGGGCGCCATTCTGCCAGTCGACGGGGCGCTGCGTCTCGCTGCAGGACGACAGGCCGACCAGTCCGACGAAGACCAGGCTCAGCATGCGCCTCATACAGTCCGTTCCTCCCGGCTCGGGCTCCTAGCCCATGAGGTAGGCCCACACGCGCGAGTCGATCACCACCCCATCGGCCGCCATCGCGGTGAGCTGTGCGGCGGCCTCGTGCTGCGGCATCCGGATGACCTCGATCCGATCGCGGTCAGGCCCCTCTCCGCGGGGCGCGCCGCAGGCCGGATCGTGTTCATCCACATCGACCTCCACCAGATAGATCCGTTCCGAAGCGAGCCCCGGGGTGGTGCAGAGGACCGGGCTGACCGAGCGCACGGTGCCCGCGTAGCCAGTCTCTTCCCGAAGCTCCCGCAGGGCTGTCTCACCCGGCGTCTCTCCCGGATCGATCAGCCGCGCCGGGAACTCGATCGTGTCCGCGGCGAGGGCCGGACGATACTGCCGCACCAGGAGCAGGTCCCCCGATGGTCTGCACCTGGTCACCATCTCCGCGGCAGGTTGTTCCCCTTTTCGGTCCACGAACTCCCACCGGCGGAGCTTGCCGTCTACGTCGCGGTACTCGGCCACGCGGTAGTCAAGCCACGCCCCGCGGTGGACCGTGCGAACCTCCTGCCGGTGTCCTGGTGTCACGCCGCACTCCCTTTGGTCCCCTCCCGGGGCCCTCACCCAAACCAGAAGCCGGAGTCTACAGCGGGTGCGCCAAGGGTGCAATCTCGCCCGCCGAGGGCGTTCCGCGACGATTTCCGGGAACTCCCGCGCCTATCGCGTGAATAACACCACCTTATGGGTGGTGATCGAGGAGGAGGTTCGGCATAATACTCGGCTCGGGTCGGCAGTGGCCACCCGCGCATCCGGCTCGACGGTACCCAGCCCGTGAAGCACGGGCCGCTCGAGAGGAGACCCCCATGCCACGGACCCAGGTCGAGCGCTTCAGCGTCTCGCACATGCAGATCCTCGACGACGATGGCAACGCGGACCCGGAACTGGAACCGAAGCTCACGAAGGAGCAGCTGCTGGAGATCTACCGGCTCATGTTCCTCGCCCGCAAGCAGGATCAGCGCATGCTGAAACTCCAGCGCCAGGGCCGGATCGGCACCTTCGGCCCCTGCACGGGCCAGGAGGCATCCTCCATTGGCCCGGCCTATGCCCTTGGCGACAGCGATTGGCTGGTGACCGCGTTTCGCGATCTGGGCGCGCGCTTGGTGCGCAAGGAGCCGCTGATCAATTCGCTGCTCTTCCACAACGGTTTCGAGGAAGGCAACGTCGTCCCCGATGAGGCCCCGAACGTCCTTCCGATCTCGATCATCGTCGGATCCCAAGCGCTCCACGCGACCGGCATCGCCTACGCGATGAAGTACCGTGGCGAGAAGGCCGCCGCGCTCACCTTCTTCGGCGACGGCGCCTCGTCGCAGGGCGACGTCTACGAGGCGATGAACTTCGCCGGCGTCTGGAAGGCGCCGGTGGTCTTCATCTGTCAGAACAACCAGTGGGCGATCTCCATGCCGCGAAGCAAGCAGACCCGCGCGGTCACCCTCGCGCAGAAAGCAATCGCGGCGGGGATCCCGGGCCTCCAGGTCGACGGCAACGATGTGCTGGCAACCTACGCCGCGACGAAGGAAGCGCTCGCGCGCGCGTATGCCGGCGAGGGGCCCACGATGATCGAGGCGCTCACCTACCGCCTGATGATGCACACCACCGCGGATGATCCCCGCAGGTACCGCAACGAGGACGAGGAAAAGGCGGCCTGGGAGAAGGATCCCATCCCCCGCTTCCGCAAGTACATCGAGCGCAAGGGCATTTGGGACGCGAAGAAACAGGCCGCGCTCGAAGAGGAGATCAAGGGCGAGGTCGATGCGACGGTCAAGGAGTTCGAGAGCCGCAAGGACTTCCAACCCGAAATCCTGTTCGACCATGTCTTCGGCACGAAGCATGCGGAGATCGAAGAGCAGCGTGCGCAGTTCCTCGAGAACCTGAAACTAAAATCCGCCAAGGCCGAGTGACACCGCGAAGGAGGTCGTCGATGGCCAAGCTGAATATCGTTCAGGCGATCAACCTGGGACTCGACCAGGAGATGGCCAAGGACGATTCCGTCGTGGTGTTGGGCGAGGACGTCGGGGTCGACGGCGGCGTCTTCCGCGTGACCGACGGACTCCACGCCAAGTACGGCGAAGAGCGCGTGATCGACACACCGCTCGCCGAGTCGGGCATCATAGGCACCTCGATCGGCATGGCGCTCGCGGGCCTGCGCCCGGTGGCCGAGATGCAGTTCTCGGGGTTCTCGTACCACATCTTCCACCAGCTCGAAGGACACGCATCGCGTCTGCGCCAGCGCTCGCTGGGTCAGCGGACGGTTCCGCTGGTCGTGCGCATGCCCTTCGGCGGAGGCGTGCGCGCCCTCGAGCACCACTCGGAGAGCCGTGAGGCAACCTACGCGCACCTCCCCGGCGTCAAGGTGGTGATCCCCTCCTCGCCGCGGAATGCACGCGCGCTCATCGTGGCCGCGATCCGCGATCCGGACCCGGTGATCTTCATGGAGCCGAAGCACGTCTATCGCGCCTTCCGCGAGGAGGTCCCCGAGACGGAAGAGGTGATGGAGATCGGAAGATCGGAGATCGTGCAGGAGGGTTCCGATCTCACGCTGGTCGCCTGGGGCGCGATGATGCGTCCGGCCCTGCGGGCCGCAGTCGAGGTGCAGAACGCGCGTAAGGTGAGCATCGAGGTCATCGACCTCTTGACGATCGCGCCGATGGACAGCCACACGATCGTCGAGTCGGTTCAGAAAACGGGCCGCTGTGTGATCGTCCAGGAGGCGCCCAAGACGCTGGGCATCGCCTCCGAGATCATCGCGCGCATCAACGATCATGTGCTTCTCTATCTCGAGGCGCCGGTCAACCGCGTGACGAACTACGACGTCGTCACGCCCTACTTCGGTCGCGAGCTGGACTTCACCCCGGACGCCGGCCGCATCCAGCGGGAGATCGAGACGACCCTCGACTTCTAGCAGTCCGTGGCAGAAGTCATCCGGGCTGCCAGCGCACGCGGGCTATCAGGAGGTTGCCGTGTACGAGTTCAAGCTGCCGGATCTGGGCGAAGGGATCCACGAGGGCGAGATCCTGAAGTGGTATGTCGCCGAGGGCGACGACATTCAGGAGGACGAACCGCTCGTCGACGTCGAGACGGACAAGGCGGCCGTCACCATCCCCTCGCCCAAGAGCGGCAAGGTCGCCCAGCTGGGCGGGCAGGTCGGTGACATCGTGACCGTGGGCCAGGTGATCGCCGTGATTGCCGAGTCGGGCGAGGCGCTGCCCAAGATCGCCATGCCCGCTGCAGCGCCCCGGAAGCCGGCGGCGGAGAAACCCGCCGAGAAGCCGGCAGCGGCACCTCCACCGGTCGAGAAACCCGCGGCACCGGCCGTCCCGGTGGCCGCACTCGCCGGTAGGCCCATCCCCGCGGCTCCCGCGACGCGGCGTCTCGCGCGCGAGCTGGGCGTCGACATAGGCGCGGTGACGCCTACGGGTCCCGCCGGACGGGTGACACCCGAGGACGTCCAGCGCTTCGCAACCGGCGCTCCCGCGGAGCCGGCCGCGGCCGCAGCGGAAACCGCCGAGCCGGAGAAGCGCGCCGAGGCCCAATACGCCGCGCACGCCGCATCCGCGATCCCCTTCCTCGACATCGAACCGCTCCCCGACTTCTCCCAGTGGGGCCCGGTGGAGACGGAGGCGCTGCGCTCGATCCGGCGCAAGGTGGCGCGCAAGATGGTGACCTCGATGGTGCTCATCCCGCACGTCGCGCACATGGACGAGGCGGACGTCACCGACCTCGAGGCGTTCCGCAAGAAGGAGAAGGCGCGCCGTCAGGGGCAACCCGGCGGGCGTCTCACGCTCTTGCCCTTCATCGTCAAGGCGGTCACCGCGGGACTCAAGGAAACCAAGGCCTTCAACGCGAGCCTCGACCCGTTCCGTGAAGAGATCGTCTACAAGCGGTACTACCACATCGGCATCGCGGTGGACACGGGGCGCGGCCTGATCGTGCCTGTGCTGCGCGACACCGATCGCAAGAGCATCGTGCAGATTTCGGCCGACATCGAAGACCTCGCGGTGCGCGCGCGCGAGGGGAAGCTGGACGTCGAGGAGTTGCGTGGCGGCACCTTCACGATTACCAACGTCGGACCGCTGGGCGGCACGGCGCTCATCCCCACGATCAACTACCCCGAGGTCGCGATCCTCGGGATGGGGCGCGCGCAGGAGAAGCCGGTCGTGCGTAACGGCGAGATCGTCATCCGCAAGATGCTGCCGCTCACGCTGTCGTTCGATCACCGCATCGCCGACGGTGCCGACGCCGCGCGTTTCGTGACCGAGATGGTGAGGCAGCTTTCGGATCCCAATCTGCTGCTGCTCGAGGCGTAGCGAGAGAGGAGGTCCCCCGATGGTCATGGGCAGCTTGCGCCAGGAGACCGAGGTCGCCATCATCGGCGCCGGTCCCGGCGGCTATGTCGCCGCGCTGCGCGCTGCGGATCTGGGCAAGGAGGTCTTGCTCATCGAGGAGCGCGAACGGCTCGGCGGCGTGTGCCTCATCGAGGGCTGCATCCCCTCGAAGACGCTGATCAACGCGGTGGAGCTGGCGGAGGCCGCCCGCGCGGCCAAGCGGATGGGCCTCACCTTCAGCGACGTGAAGATCGACAAGGACGCGCTGCTCAAGTGGTCGGACTCCGTGGTGGAGGCGCTCACCGGCGGCATCGGCACGCTGCTGGAGCGCCGCGGCGTGGAGGTGATCCACGGGCGGGCGCGCTTCATTGACAACCACTCGCTCGCGCTGGAGGAGTCCGAGGTGAGCGGCGTCGACTTCCAGCACTGCATCATCGCCACCGGCTCGCGCATCAACGAGCTGCCCGCGGCCTACGAGATGCCGGTCTGGTCGTCGGCCGAGGCGCTCCGCATCCCACAGATCCCCGAAAGCCTCTTGGTGGTCGGCGGCGGCTACATCGGCCTGGAGATGGGACTCGTCTACGCCGGCCTGGGTTCGAAGGTCACCGTGGTCGAGTTCTTCCCGCACCTCCTGATGGGCGCCGATCACGACCTGGTCGACATCATGTTCAAGAGCGTCTCGAAGCGCTTCGAGGCACTGCTGCTGGAATCCAAGGTGGTCGGCGTGGAGAAGACCGCAAACGGCTTTGCCGTCGGAATCGAGCACGCCGGCGAGACACGTACCGAGGAGTACGGCCAGGTTCTGGTCGCGATCGGGCGGCGGCCCAACACCGACGACCTCGGTCTCGAAAACACCAAGATCTTCCCCAACGAGCATGGCGTAATCCCGGTGAACGAAGAGATGCGCACCACCGAGCCGAACATCTACGCCATTGGCGACGTCGCGCCGGGGCCCATGCTGGCCCACAAGGCGAGCCGCGAGGCGAAGGTCGCGGCCGAGATCATCGCCGAGCACAAGTCGGCCTTCGACAATCGCGCGATCCCCGCGGTGGTCTTCACCGATCCCGAGATCGCCTGGTCGGGTCTCACCGAGCGCGAGGCGGAGACCCGGGGCATCCAGATCAACGTCGGCCGCTTCCCGCTCTCCGCGCTGGGGCGCGCGCGCACGCTGGGCCGCACGTCGGGTCTGGTGAAGATCATCTCCGAACCCGATTCGAATCTGGTGCTGGGTGTGGGCATGGTCGGCCCGCAGGCCTCGGAGCTGATCGCCGAAGGCACGCTCGCGATCGAAATGGGCGCGACGCTGGAAGACCTGATGGTGACGATCCACCCGCACCCGACGTTGTCTGAGGCGATCATGGAAGCCGCCGAGGTTGCCGCCGGCGAGCCGACGCATATCCCGCCGCCGCGGAAGAAGAGCTGAGTTGGCTCAATCGGCGGGGAGGAAACTGGATACCCCATCCAGCGTACATCCTCTAATTCCTTTTCATATGATCAGTTAGCCGGGTTCGGTGGGGTTTGGAGATATCATAAGAAGCTTGTGTATTAGGTATATATACCTAATACACAGCCTCTGAGCCAATCTGAGACCGCTTCAACTGCGCATTCCTTAGGCAAATAGGAGGCTCCCGGTTGCAAAACTGCTCTACTAGGTATATATACCAAGTAGAATCACGCTGACGCATAAGGAGCATCGAGTGACATCCCCGCTCCAGCAATCCAAGACGGCAATACTGGGCTACTTCGCCGAAAGGGGTCCTGCCGTCTATCGGCCCCGAGAGTTTGCGCGGGTCCTAACGAACCAGCGCAGACAATGGGGGCTACCCTCTGCCCTGACGCTCAAACGCTTTGTGAGCTTCCTCGAATTGGAGGGGGAGCTTCGCGTCCTCAGATTGCGTTCCCGATCCTATGGCATTCGCACCCGATATGTATGGGGCGAACCATCAGCATTTGCGGTGGGCCTCTCCCTCGGACGCGATGCCTACCTCTCCCACGGTACGGCGGTATTCCTCCATGGACTATCCGGGGAGATCCCCAAGACCATCTACGTGAACGACGAACAGACACCCAAGCCCCCTCCGCAGGGAACGTTGATCCAGGAACGGCTCGACGTTGCGTTCTCGCGGCAGCAGCGTGAGTCGAACTACGTTTTCGCATGGGATGATGTTCAGGCGATGGTCCTGAGCGGCAAGCATACGGGTAGGCTCGAGGTGGGGATGGTGGCAGGACCTAACGGAGAGAAGCTCGAGGTCACGAAGCTGGAACGTACCCTGGTGGAGATCGGCGTACGGCCGGCCGATTGGGGAGGCGTATTCCATGTGCTTGAGGCCTACGAGGCGGCCAGGGAGCGAATGTCAGTGAATGTCCTCGTAGCCACGCTCAAGAGGCTTGAC
>JAUVTV010000160.1 GCA_030601305.1 Candidatus Eiseniibacteriota bacterium
GGGTCGTCCACGGATGGAGTATGTGTTGTCCGCGCGCACCCCCCTGCAAGAGAAGCTGTGCACGCTCTTCGAGATCCACAATCTCGCGCACCCTTGAGTCGCATCCCATCCGACGGGTAGTGTATACGTTCGCGGGGCGCACACCGCCTGACGTATCTTCCTATGACATAGGCTCTTGCAACAGACTCCCCATGCCTACGGAAAGGCAAGTAGGAAGCTGAGGCTAGACGGGAGGAACGGAGAGCCCGAGAGAGAGCGACGAGGCCCCGGCTAGTCGCGTCACGACACCTGGGGGGGCGTGACAAACCCGCTAGAGAGGGTCACCACAGGAGCGCGGTTGATGGTATCATCGGCCGCGCTTTTCTGTGCGCGCCAGGGGAGGGCGCGCAAGGCCATGATCTGGCGCCGAGGAACCGGGGAGGGAGACGTGAGCCACCCCCAGCTACAGATTGCCGAGCACCGTTGCGAGAACGGGCTCCTGGTGCTGATGCTCGAAGCGCAGACGGCCCCGGTCGTCTGCGTGTCGGTCTGGTACCGGGCCGGCTCGCGCCACGATCCCAGCGGCGGGAGCGGCGCGGCGCACCTTCTCGAGCACATGATGTTCAAGGGAACGCCGCGGTATCCGAAAGGGGAGTACGACCGGATCCTGCACGCGCTCGGCGGCATCAACAACGCCTCGACGTGGCTCGACCGCACCAACTACTACGTCCTGATCGGCAACGACCGCTACACGACCGCGCTGGAGCTGGAGGCCGACCGCATGCGCGGCGCGCGGCTGGATGCGAACGATCTCGAGGACGAGCGCGGCGTGGTGCTGAACGAGCTCGACAGCGGCCAGGACGAACCCGCCTCCGCGCTCGTCGACCAGCTGGTCGCGATGGCCTTCCTAGAGCACCCCTACCGGCGCCCGGTCGTCGGATGGCGCGCGGATGTCGAGGCGATCTCGCAGGACGAGCTACAGGGGTTCTACGACCGGCACTACCAACCCGGAAACGCCTTCCTGGTCGTCGTCGGGCAGTTTCGGCGCGAAGAGATGATCGCGGCCATCGAGCAGACCTTCGGGACCATCCCGCCCGGCCCCGATGGCATCGTCTCACCCGCGCGGGAGGCGCCGCAGCGCGGGGAGCGGAGATTCGAGCTGCGCAAGGCGGGCGAGCAGGAGCTTTGGGCGGCCGCCTACCGCACCCCGCAGCGCGCCGACGAGGATGCGCTCCTCATGGACGTGCTCGCCCAGGTCCTGGGTCACGGGCGGACGAGTCGCCTCTACAAGGCGCTGGTGGACAGCGGCCTCGCCGTGCACGCGAGCGCCGAGAACCAGTCGATGCCCGCCGATCCGTACCTCTTCTTCCTGGATGTCGAGCCGGCGCAGGGGGTGGAGATCGCCCGCATCGAGGAGGTCGTGGATGCCGAGACCGCGCGTCTCTGCCGCGAGCCGATCCGTGAGGAGGAACTGCGGCGGGCCCGCAAGCGCGCGCGCGTCGATTTCACCTCGCGGCGCGACAGCGTGAGCGCGCTCGCCTTTCTCATCGGCGAGCTCGAGGTCTCGACGGGATGGGGCTACCTCCAGGGCTATCTCGACCGGTTGGAGCAGGTGACCCCCGAGCAGGTGAAGGCTGCCGCAGCGCGTCATCTCGTTCGCGACCGCCGAACGGTGGGGCACTTCCGGCCCACCGATGGGGGTGAGGAGGACGTGCCATGAACGTGATGACGGCCCTGGCGCAAAGAGTCCGCTGCGAGCGACTCTCCTGCGGCGCCCGGGTCTATCTCATCGAGAACCACACCAACCTCACCGTGAATCTCGTGGGGTACGTGGACGGCGGTCTCTTCCTCGAAGACCCCTCAGGCGCCGGGGTCGCCAACCTGTGCATCTCCATGCTGGATCGCGGCACGCCCAAGCGCGATCAGGCGGCGATCGCGGATGCCCTCGAATCGAACGGCGCGCGGCTCGCCTATGGCCTGACGCGTGAAGTGGTCACCGTCAGCGCGCACTGCCTGAGCGAGGATCTGCCGCTGGTGCTGGACATCTTCGGCGACACGCTCACCCGGTCGTCCTTCCCCGACGCGGAGCTTGCCATCGTTCGCGAGGACGCGCATGCGAGCCTGCGCGAAGCGGCCTACGACACCTACACGCAGGCCGGACGCCGCAGCGCCGAGATGCTCTTAGGTCTTGATCATCCCTACGCACGCGAGTCCCTCGGGCGTAGCGAGAACCTGGATCGCCTGGGGCGCGTGGATCTGGAGCGCTATCACGCGGCCGCGATCGCGGGCGAAAGGCTCCACCTCGCCGTCATCGGGGATATCCAACCGGACGAGACGCTGGCGATGCTCGAGCGGGAGCTGGGAGATCTGCCTCGGGGGGAGAACCTTCCCGAGGGTACGTTCGGTGACGGGCACAGCGACACGCCTGCAGGCGAGGACCCCGCTCGTCACGCGCGACGCGAGCACGTCGAGATCCGCGACAAGGAACAGGTCGACATCGTCTTCTTGAGCCACGGCGTGCCGCGCACCGCGGAGGGCTTCGAGTCCTACGGTCTCGCGAACTTCATCTTCGGCGGCAGCTTCGTCAGCCGTCTCAACCAGCGCCTGCGCGACACCGACGGCCTGACCTACGGCGCACAGAGCGCCATCATTTCGGGCAGCCACCCGGGCGTCTGGCTGGCGCACGTCGGCGTGCATCCCGGCCACCGCGAACGCGCGATCGAGAGCGTGCTCGCCGAGATGCGGCAGATGGCGGCGGAAGGCGTCACAGCGGACGAGCTGAAGCTCGCCCAGCAGCACTTGAGCGGCTCGTTCCCGATTCGCCTGGAGACGAACCGCGCGATTGCCGCCGCGCTTCTGGAAGGACTGCGTGCCGGGCGCGGGTTGGACTTCATCGACCGTTACCGGGAGCGGCTGCTTGCGGTCACGCGCGAGCAGGTGAACGCGGCGACGAAGACGCTTCTGGGAGGCGACGAGGTGGTGGTGGTCAGTTCGGGGACTGAGTACCCCGATCCATGAATGCGGTGGCATTCGGCCGCCGCTGCATCCCGCTCGGGCTGCGTTGCTCCTCCTCCGTGATGGAGCGGCATCGCGTCGTCGTCGCGCCTTGCCGGGCGGGCGCATCGGCGCCCTCGGTGCGTCACTGTATTCATGGACCGGGGCACTGAGTCGCAGGGCCGCGTCACTTGAGCAGAATCACCTGCCGCACGGTGCTCTCTCCCCGCACGCGCAATCTGCAGAAGTAGACGCCGCCTTCGAGCGTAGTTCCATCCTGCGCGCGTCCATCCCAGGTCACACTTCCCTGCCCGGCAGCGAGATCGCGCGCGAGCAGCGTGCGTACGCGGCGGCCGGAGGTATCGAAGATCACGAGCGTCACCGGGGCGGTTCCTGCGCCCTTCAGCGCGTACGTGATCCGTGTGCCGTGGCTGAACGGGTTTGGAGATGCGGTGAGCGCGATGCGCCACCGGGGCGTATCTTCCGCGGGCACATCACTGCTGCTGCAGCCGGCGGGCCATGCGCCGATGAGGTCGCAGGTGGGGTGGTTTTCCGGGGAGCACGGCGATTCGACCTGCAGGCGGAAGTTCATGCTGGTCGCATCGCAGAAGAGCGGATCGTCCGCGAGGTTGCCGTCCACGCCCTCCAACGACGCGATGCAGCCGGTCCAGTCCCCGCCGGCGTTCCCGTAGAGGTTGCAGCACGCGAGCGTGACGCTCCCCGGGTAGACGCAGGAGACCGCCCCCCCGTTTGTGGCGAAGGCGATGATCGTATTCTCCAGGACGGCGGCGCACTCGCGCCCGTAGAGACCGCCGCCTTCCTCGCTCGCGGAGGTGCCGTAAAGTGTGCAGTTCGTGATCAGCGGCGCCGACTGCTGCACGCAGTAGATGCCGCCGCCCAGCGTCGCGCCGTCGCCTGCGAAGGTGCACAGGCTCACCTCGGGCGATGCGGCGCCGTAGCAGGCGAGAGCGCCGCCGCGAACGCTCACGTTGTCCGCGAATGAGCAGTTCTCGATTGACGGGTCTGAGTCCCAGCAGTAGATGCCCCCCCCGCGCGCGGACGCCTCGTTCCCGGTGAAGGTGCACGCCGTCACCGTGGGCGGGAGCGCGCAGAAGCGGAAGCAGATCGCGCCGCCGTAGTAGCTGGTGTTGCGGCGGAAGTCGCAGCCCGTGATGAGCGGCGCCGAGTCATCCTCGCAGTAGATCGCGCCGCCGTCATTCGCGTCCGTGTTGTCCGTGAAGATGCAGTTGCGAATGGTGGGACTCGAGTTGTTGTAGAGGCAGATCGCGCCGCCACCGACATACGAGCCGGCCGTCCAGCCGTAGCCGTTCCTGATCGTCACGCCTTCCAGGACCGCGTCCGCGCTCTCCAGCGAGTGGAAGCAGACGCCGCGGTGCTTCGCGGTCTCGTTGCCCTCGCAGTCGAGGATGCACGCTGCGGGATCGCCGCTCTGTGAGCGGATCGTGATCACCCGGCCCTGGTAGTCGAGGTCGCGGTTGCCACTGCCGGTGAAGACACCGTCGGTGAGTTCGATCACGTCGCCGTCGAAGCACTCCAGGATGGCCGCCTGGATGGTGGCAAAGTCGCCGCCGCCGTCGGGGGCAATCGTGTAGGCCACACCCCGTGCGGCGGGCACGAGGAGGAGCAGCGCTGCCGTCAGGAGGAGCCGTCGGCCCGTCATCTCGTCCCCCTCTGTAGCTAGCGGACGTAGACCACGCGCCGGGTCGTGGTGCGCTTGCCCAGGCTGAGCTGGTAGAAGTAGATGCCCGCTTGGACGGCGTTACCCCAGCGATCGGTGCCGTCCCATGCGAC
>JAUVTV010000005.1 GCA_030601305.1 Candidatus Eiseniibacteriota bacterium
GATGCGACCCACCGCCTCGGCCTCCGCGTTCAGTTCTAGTTTTCGGCATGGCGCCTGCACCCCGACCCGGCCCCGACCGCGGCGAAAGATTCGCTCTTCGCAGGACCCAGCAGAGCCGGCGGGAGCGTGACCGCAATCGAGAAAGGAGGATCCCGCCGATGCCGCGGACGAAAAAGGAGCAGAGCCCCTACGGGGTGGATGAATGGGGATCCGGGTACTTCGCCATCGGTGGCAGCGGCCACCTGCTGGTGCGGCCGTTTCGCGATCAGCGCTCCATCGATCTGGTCGAGATCGTGCGCCGCTGCGCCGCGGAAGGGCTGACGCCCCCACTCCTCGTGCGCTTCCCACAGATCCTGCACACCCGGCTGCAGCACCTCTATGCCTGCTTCGACCGGGCCATGGAGGAGTTCGACTATGCCGGCCACTACCGGAGCATCTTCCCGCTGAAGGTGAACCCGATGCGGGCGCCCGTCGCGAGCTTGATCCGTGCCGGGCGACCGGGGGCCTTCGGCCTGGAGGTGGGCAGCAAGGGTGAGCTTGCCATCGCCCTTGCCCAGCGGTTGCCCGCGGGCTCCTGGATCTGCATCAACGGTTTCAAGGATCGCCGCATCGTCGAGATGGCCACCGCCGCGGCGGGCCGCGATCCTGAAGTGGTCGCCGTCATCGAACGCCTCAGCGAGATCCCGCTGCTCGTCGCCGAGGCCCGGCGTCAGGGGCGCTGTCCACTCCTCGGGGTGCGCTGCCGGCTCAACAGCCGCGGCAGCGGCCGCTGGGAGGCGTCCGGCGGCGAGACCTCCAAGTTCGGTCTGGGGGCCTCCGAGCTTCTCTACGCGGTGGAGATGTTGGAGCGCGAACAGCTGCTGCCTCGGCTGCAAGTGCTCCACTACCACATCGGCTCGCAGATCACCAGCGTGCGGCGCATCAAAGACGCGGTGAAAGAGGCCGCTCGCATCTACGCCAAGCTGCAGCAGCGCGGGGTCCCGCTCACCACCCTCAACGTCGGTGGCGGACTGGGCATCGACTACGACGGCAGCAGGACCCCGTCGGATAGCAGTGTCAACTACACCCCGCAGGAGTTCGCCAACAACGTGGTCTATACGGTGCGGGAGGTCTGTGACGAGGAGGAGGTGCCGCTGCCTGCGCTGGTTTCCGAGAGCGGCCGGGCACTGGCTGCCCACCACTCCCTGCTGATCACCAACTGCGAAAGCCGCGAAAGCGACGTCCCGATCCACTTCACCCCCCGCGAGGTGTCCTCGCCCCCCGAGCCGCGGTCTCCGAAGTCGCCCGATGACGAGGAACCCACCCAGATCGCGGAGATGGCCGCCATCGCGGCGGAGATCTCGGTGAAGAACTTCCGCGAGTACTATCACGACGCCGTGGTCACCCGCGGGGAGATCCTCACCCTCTTCGATCTCGGCTACCTGACCCTCGAACAGCGGGCGGTGGCCGAACAGCACTTCTACGACATCTGTCGCCAGGCACTCGCCTTCGCCCGCCAGACGCGCTTCGTCTCCGACGAATTTCGGGTGCTCGAGAAGGCTTTTCGCACCAAGTACGTCACGAACTTCAGCGTCTTCCGCTCGGTCCCCGATGCCTGGGCCGTCAAGCAGCTCTTCCCCATATTGCCGATCCACCGGCTGCACGAGATCCCTACGGAGAAGGGGATCCTGGTGGATCTGACGTGCGACTCCGACGGCGTGATCGACACCTTCGTGGACGTGCGCGACGTGAAGGAGGTGCTCGAACTCCACGCCGGAACCAACGGTCGTCCCTACCTCTTGGCGATCTGTCTTCTGGGCGCGTACCAGGAGATCATGGGGGATCACCACAACCTCTTCGGAAAGCCGGCCGAGGTGGTCGCCCGCCTCGACGGCACCGAGCTCAGCATCGAGATCATCTCACACGGCGACAGCATCGGTGAGATGGTGCGTCTGGCGGGCTACGATCTCGAGGAGATGAAGACGACCCTCGGCGAGGTGTTCGGTGGCCCGGGATCCACGCCTCGGAACCCGGGGATCCTCGAGTGCTGGGAGGAGCTCCGGGCGGGTGACTCCTACCTCGTAGGGGACCGGGAGGCATTCGAGAGCGTCGACTAGAAGCAGCCCGTGGCCGAAGTCATCTGCGCCGTCTACTGCGCCTTCAACCGAATCGCGCTCTCGGCCTCGCGAGGCGTTCCTCGGGTGCGCTTCCCCAGACGTGACGCGCGCGGCGCCGGGCTCCCGATCTGCGGTACAATGAAGCGGAACGCGAGTCGTGAGCGGTCACCCCTTCACCGGAGGACGAATCATGCGCACCTGTGCAATTCTGGCGGCCACCCTCTGTATCCTCGCACCCGTCGGTGCGACCGGACCCGACCCCGCAGGAACCCTCGTCTGCAGCGCGCCTCGCGAGGCCACGATCCTCTGGCAACGGCACATGGACGACGCGATCTACACCTCCACGGGGCTCAGCGCCCCGGCGGAGATGGTCTGCGCGGGAACCGAGTTCGACCTGCCGACGCATGTCGAGGCAACGCCCCTCTTCGGTGACGGCACGGCGGACTGGACACACGACGGCCATGAGCTCTACGTGGACGCCTCCCGCCACGGCGAGGTGCTGGCCGCGGTGGACTTCAACGCCGCCGACTCGACGGCGACGATCATGGAGTGGCGACCCGAGGCGGCCACGCCTCTCTGGTCCCACGTCGTGCATCCCTGCCGCTCGCTGGTCTACCAGGGTTGGGCCAGCCGCAAGCCGATCCAGGTGTCCGACGACGGCTCGACCATCGCCGCCGCCATCGTCATGTACATGCCCGCGGGACAGACCGGCCGGCTTTACGTTTTCGACGCCGGCAACGGGACGCCCGACGTCAGCTACGACTTCCCCACCGGCAACGTCGTGGCAACGGCGATCTCGGCCGGCGGCGACTACGTTGCGATGGCCGGATGGCCGAACGTGTACGTGTACGATCGCGCCGCCCATGCGCTGCGCTGGAGCGGCCCGATCTATAGCGGCAACGATGCCCTCGCGATTTCCGGCGACGGACGCTACCTCGCCTGGGGGTGGACCACCTTCTACCTCCGGGAGTGGAACGGCGCGACCTACGACCTGCTCTGGTCGCACAGCCCCGGCGGCGGAGCCTACGTCGGCCAGTGTGCGCTGACGACCGATGAAAGCACGCTGGCCGTCTCCTGGGACAACGGCAGCAGCGTGCCCAACGAGATCTCCGTCGAACTCTACGCGTTGCCGGCGCTGGATCTACTGTGGGGCTACGACTACGTGCCCGCGCCCGCGCGAGGCGCCCGCGATCACGTCGACATGCCGTCGCAGATGGTCTTCGCCCCCGACGGCGAGCATCTGGCCGTTGCCTCGTGGGGCGGGACCTTCCCCGAGATCCACGTCTTCGAGCGCGCGGCGCCTCAACCGATCTTCACCCTCGACACACCCGGATCGATCTTCGACGTGGACATCGCCGGCACCCCGGGCGGCAACGTCTACGTCACAGCGTGCGGAAAGGCGGTGCACGCCGGCCAAGGCGGCCGGGGCGGCGACCTCTACGCCATCGAGATTCCCGGATCTGCCGCGGGACCCGGTGACCACGACGCCCCACATCTCGCCTTCGGACTCGAATCGATCGCCCCGAATCCGGTGATCGCCGGTACGCACGTCGTCTACCGCTTGGCCGGTCCCGGACCCCTGCGCTTGACGGTCCACGACGCGGCGGGCCGCCTCGTGCGACACCTCGCCTCGGGATTCGGGCGCGAGGGGCTCCATCGCGTGGCCTGGAGGGGGACCGATGACGCTGGCACCGCGCTCCCCACAGGCATCTACCTCGTCAAGCTGGAGTCATCCGGACGGCACAGTCAAGCCAAGGCCCTGCTCGCCCGATAGGCGCGCGTTTTCCAGACGGCTTGACAGGGGACCGAGGGCGCTGCTAGATTCTGCGGCTGGTATTGTCTTGCAGGATCCAGCCCATCCCGCCGATCGCCTGCACGCGACGCAGCGAGGGTTGTGGCGCCGCGTGGGTGTCCGGGGAGGGATGGATGCCGGGAGAGAAGCAGGGAGGAATTGGGGCATGGCTCTGAAAATCACTGATGACTGCATTTCCTGTGGGGCGTGCGAGGCCGAGTGCCCGAACTCGGCGATCACCCAGGGCGATGAGATCTTCGTCATCGATCCCGAGAAGTGCACCGAGTGCGTTGGCTTCTTCGATGAAGAGCAGTGCACGTCGGTCTGCCCCTCGGATGCATGTGTCGCCGATCCCGATCATCAGGAGACCGAGCAGGAACTCGTCACCAAGGGCAAGCGCCTGAATCCGGACAAGGACTACAGCGGCCACTATCCCTCGAAGTTCAAGAGCTAGACCGCGCGGCCGGCCGGCAGCCGTACCCGACAGAGTTTCCCTTGTGCAGACCGGGGCCCGGCCGAGGGTCCCGGTTGCCTATTGCCCATCAGATTCGCACCCGGTAGGCGACCTTGACGAACAGCGCCTGCTCGGAGGCGCGCCCGCCCGCCGTATCCCGCAGGAGACTTCCGTGGCCGAGGTGCAGGATTGCGCCCCACCGGGTGCTTAGCGAGATCAGGCCGTCGGTCACCAGCTCTCGCGCGGCGCTGTTCCACTCTCCCCAAGCTCGCACGTACACGCTGCGAACCGGCCGGCACTCCAGGCAACCGCGCAGGAGCGTTACGTCGTAGAGGTCATCTCGCGCCGCCGGAAGCCGAAACCGCTCGTGCTGGATCTTCAGCTCGCAGGATAGCGCGCTGACCGGCGAGATCTCGATCGATGCGCTCACCTCACGCCGCATCCCCTGCCGCGGAGACCGGGGATCGTAGTAGATGGCGGCGGCGCGGCTGCAAGCGCACGCGAGATCCAACCCGCCCACCGCGCGCGATGCGGCCGCGATCTGCCAGCCCGCTCGCCGGAACCAGCGCCCTGCGAAGCGCTCGCGGGCCACGGTGCGCGTTCCCTGCAGGTGGCTTCCGCCGGCGAGGGCGAGATCCAGCCGGATATCGGCGCCCAGTTCGGTCGGCTCACCCGCCCACGTGGTCGACCGCCAGGTGACGAGGCGGGGCGTGACACGCTGCAGCCAGCGAAGTGGCGGGTGAAGGGTCGCGCCATAATCGACGCAGAGGTCGCGCAGGTCGCTCTGCGACACGTAGCCGCAGGCCAGGCGGAATCCCGGATCGGCGCAGCCGTAGGTGACTTCGAGACGATGGTGACGGCCGCGCAACGTGACGGCCGCGGCAGACGCGAGACCCGCGCGGCCCTGCCCTGCGGGCACCTTGCGTTCGCGCGTGTGGCTAACCAGCGCATGCAGCGCCAACCGGCAGCGAGGCGTGAGCAGGAGGTCGGCGTCCAGACCGCCGGCGCGGTTGTGCGCACCGCCGGTCTCGAGATTGCTCGCGAACGCACCGACGAGGCGATTCTCGCCAAGAGCAAGGCGACCGCGCGCAACCGCGATCTGCGCGCCGCACCTTTCCGCCTGGTCGGGGGGCGACCACCTCGCGAGACCGCCCACCTCGTCGGAGACGAAGAGCGCCGCGAGCGAGAGGCGCGGCGACGGGTTGCCGGTCACGAGCGCGCCCCAGCGCGGGGACTGAACCGTCCGGCTGTGGAAGGCCTCCCCCACCGGGTGCCCCTCTGCGGCCAGCCGGAAGATCCCGCGGCCTTCCATGAAGAAGGGCCGCTTCTCGGGGTAGTTGACCGGAAACCTGCGGTTGACCTCCACCTGGGCGGCATTCGCCTCGACCTGGCCGAAGTCGGGTCGCCAGGTGACGTTCAGGGTGAGATCCCGGGTGAGGTCGCACTTGAAATCGCAGCCGAGCGAGGCCCTGGCCGCCTGGGGCGCTGCGCCGGTTCGCTGCGCCGCAGTCCACGCGGGGAGAAGCTCGAGACGTCTCCGGCCCGCAATGCCTTCGAACCGAATGAGCGGCCCACTCGTGAGCCAGTCCTGGCGACTGACATCGAGCGGCGGACAGAGCACCATCTCACCGCTGCGACCGATCTGTCTCACGGCGATGATGCGCATGCTGGGCGCCGCATCGCCTCCGGGAACGAGGCTCGTGAACGGCACCGCCAGTTCGGCGATCCATCCATCGTCATACCGCCTGGCCGCGGCCGTGAACTCGAAATCCACGCTGACATCGTCTCCCTGTCCGGTGTGCAGGGCGTCCATCTGCACGCCTTCCGGATTGACGAAGAGCTCCACGGTGCCCGCGGCCATCTCGCCCGGACCGAAGAAGACGGCCACCCAATCGTCGTCGAAGGCCCCGTCTCGACGCGTGGCGCGCCCGCGGATGCGATCGGCATCGGTGTCGTGGCAACGAAACGCGAGGTAGATGTGACTGTCGTCGTAGGCCAGCCAGAACTCCGTGCGCTGACTCGCCGGCCGCCCCGGGACGGGCAGCGCACCGGCGAAGTGCGTGGCCGGCTCCGAGTGCCACGGGGGCTCGTCGAGGTGGGCGTCGATGTGCACCGGCCCGAGCGCACGCACCGCGCGCATCGCGGCCGCGGCACTGCCGGGGCCGCATCCCGCCAGGAGGGCCAGGGCGGTCACCGCGAGGTCGATACGTCTTCGCATCGCTCTAGCGCGTCCCCACGTTCCGTTCGCCGAGGAGCATTCCGTGGGAACACAGCTAGCAATGCGCGTGCCGGTCGCGCTCGGGGTCGGAGCTGCGGGTGGTGGGGCTGCCTAGCAGCCCGTGGCAGAAGTCATCCGGGCTGCTAGGGACGCCTCACGTAGACCTTGGTCAGCTTCGCGCCTGTGCCGGCCTCCAGCTTGAGGAAGTAGAGCCCCGGTGCGACTCGGGCGCCGTGGTCGTTGCGCGTGTCCCAGGTGAGCGTGACCTCGCCGCCAGGCGGGAAGGCCTCGTCGATCCAGCGACGCACGAGCTGACCGGAAGCACTGAAGATGCGCGCCTTGACGGACACACGTCCCGAGGCATCCGGAGGCAGGACTAGCTGGAAGCGCCCTTCGTCCTCGATGGGGTGCGGAAACGGGCCGCGCAGATCGAGTGCCTCGCTCAGCACCGCGACCTCGGCCCCCCAGGCGCTCTCGTTGCCCGCGCGGTCGACGGCCGAGAGCGAGACGAAGTAATTCCGCGTCCGGTCGGGCAGCTCGAACGACCAGTTCGTCTCCTGGACGACCACGTCCGTGAGCCGGTCGCGCGACGTACGGTCCGCGCTGCGTCCGTAGACATGGTAGCCCAGGACGTCGTCTTCCAGGGAGCGCAGCCAGGTCAGGGTGACGTCATGGCGGTCCGCGTTCACGTCTGCCAGCGGCGCATTCGGCGGGGCCGGAGGTTCTCGGTCCTCCTCTCCCTCCGCGGGCGTGCTTACGGTCACCACGTTGGAGAGATCCGACCAGCGGCCGGCCTCGTCCGCGCTGCGCAAGGCCACCCAGTAGGTCTCGTCGCTCTCGAGCGCGCTCACGCGCAGATGCTCGCGGTTGCCGGCGGCGGCGGGTGTCGGCGGGGCGGGCAGCTTGGGCAGTTCCGCCCACGCCTCGGGTGTGATCTCCTCCCGAACGCAGGCGATCTCGTAGGCCGCGGCGGAGCCGCCCGCGTCGTGCGCCGCGGGCGCGGTCCACGTGATGTCGATCCAGGCGGCGCCGATGCCGGTGACGATGAGATCCAGCACCGCATCGGGCGGCGGCGGTGACGCAGGCGTCTCCACGTGGAGCGTGTTCGAGAGCTCGGAGCCGTTGCCGGCGGCATCCGAGGTCCGCATGGCGACCCCATAGGCAGAGGCCGGGTCGAGCCCGGTCAGCAGGTAGCTCTCAGCCTCCCCCGCGGGCGCGGGTGCGGGGAGGTCGTCGAGATCGAGAAGCGCATCGTCCCAGTTCTCGTCCGCCACCGTCTCGTCCGCGAGCGCGCCCAGGGCGTACGCTCCTGCCTGCCCACTCGTGCCGTCATCCCCGACTGCGGTCCACGTCAGAAGGACCCACGACTCCCCGACCTCGGCGGCCGTCAGATCCTCGACGCGCGCGGGAGGGATCGTGTCGGGCAGCGCATCCGTCGTGAAGACCAGCGGCGGGTGCAGGGGCGAGAGCAGGTCGGCATCGTCGATGGCCCGCACCACCACGTTGTAGCCCTCTGCCGGTTGGAGACCCTCCAGCCGGTAGGCGACCGCGACGCCGGCCGAGTCGGGCTCCGGAAGCCCGGCCGTGACCTTCTCCGCCGCCTCCCAGGCCTCTTCGTCGGTGAGCTCGGTACCCGCGTCGAAACCGAGCACGAAGGCGCTGGCGATCCCCTCATCGCCGTCGTCACCCGGACAGGACCAGGTGAGGCGGGCCCACGTCGTCCCGTGGTCTGCGAGCGTCAGGTCCCCGATGGCGGCCGGGGCAAGACTGTCCGGGTCCCCGCCGGGACCATCGCCAGGGTCGTCCTCTGGAAGGGTCTGCGCGAGGAGCGGCGCACCCAGACTTGAGAGGTTGTCCGCCTCGTCGCGCGCCCGCAGGCTGAGTCCGTAATGGCGGTCGGGCTCGAGACCGCTCAGATGGAACGTCTGCTCCGTCCCCGCCACCTCCGGCGTGGGGAGCTCATCGGTGACGAGAGCGGCAGACTGCCAGTCGCTTTCCTCCGCGATCACGCGTCCCTCGAGGACGCCCAGGATGTAGCTCGCCGCCGTGCCGCTGGCGCCATCGTCCCCGGGCGCCGTCCACGCAAGATCAAACCCGTCGCTGAAGGCCGTCAGCGGCACCAGGTCGTGGATGGGGGACGGCGGCGTGAGATCGGGTGGTCCGAGCGTCTCGACGAGCAGCGGCACGCTCAGGGGGGCGCGGTTCTCGGCCTCGTCCACTGCCCGCAGGCAGATGCCGTAGGCGGTCGCCGGCTGCAATCCCTCGAGGTCGAACGACTGCGCGGTTCCCGCGTCGGCCGGTTCCGGGAGCCCCTCCGTGACCTGCTCTGCGGCTTCCCAATCGGCTTCCGTCTCGATCGCCTCTCCGACCCGGAAGCGCAGGAGGTAGGTCGCCGCGCGGCCCGTGTCGCCGTCGTCTCCGGGGGCGTGCCAGGAGAGTTCGATCGCGGTTTGCGCAGCGGTTCCCGCCAGATCCTCGACGGCTCCCGGGGGCAGGGTGTCGGGTGCGGGATGGGTGGTGGCGACCAGTGGCGGCCCCAGGGAGGAGAGGTTGTCGGCATCGTCGAACGCCCGCAATGCGAGACCGTACGACGTCTCGGCCGTAAGGTCCTCAAGCCGGAAGGCCTGCGGCGTGCCCGCTGCGGCCGGCGCCGGCAGTCCGCTCGTGATCCGGGTCGCCGCTTCCCAATCGACTTCCCCTACGATCGCCTCCCCCTCGCGGTAGCCGAGGATGTAGCCGCTCGCGGTCCCCTCGTCACCGTCGTCGCCGGGAGAGGTCCAGGCGAGGTCCAGCGCGGTGACCAGGGCTTCGGCCTCGAGATCGTCGATCGCGCCGGGAGGCACCGTGTCGGGTGGCGCAGGCGTGGCCACGAGCAGCGGATTGGAGAGGTCCGACATCCGGCTCTCATCGTCGACGACGCGCACGCAGATCCCGTAGCTCGTCTCCGGTTCGAGCGTGGAGAGCAGGAAGGTCTCGGCGGTCCCCGGCGGGCCCGGCTCGGGCAGTCCCACGGCCACGGCCGTGGCCTCCTGCCAGTCGCCCTCCGTCGTGATCGCGCGCCCCTCGAGGTAGCGCAACTGGTAGTGATCGGCCAACCCCTCGTGGCCGTCATCGCCGGTTGCCGTCCATCCGAGTGCGGCCCAGGTCGGCCCCACGTCGGTCGCCTCCAGATCATCCACCGCCGCCGGAGGCGCACCGTCCGGCGCGGCTTGGGTCGTTGTCGACACGACGTTCGAGACGTGCGGCTCCAACCGGCCGTAGATCAAGTTCTTCGCCGCGAAGTAGTAGGTCGTCTCCGGATCGAGCCCGCCCACGATGTAGGAGATTTCCTGTCCGGGAAGGCCGACCGCACCCCCCGCGGGCGCTTCCGCGCACGTGTCCCAGTTCTCCGCGGTGATGGGATACGTGGCGTACCGGACGTAGGTCGAATCGATCCAATGCTCGCCCACCGGCACGGTCCAGCCGAGGGCGACAGCGTCGAACCCGGTGCCCGTCACGGCGATGTCGTCCAAGGTCATCCAGAACGCGAAGCGTGTGTTCTGTGGTGATACGCCTCCCACGTAGTGCTCGTACGGATTGACCTCGATGAATCCGTTCTCGAAGAGTCGTACGTAGAGCGTGTCGACGCCCATGACCTCCTTGCCGAAGTCCCCGAGCGGATCTCCGAACTCCCAATCGAATTCCTCCAGCCAGTAGAGATCGTGCTGGTTGACCGTCGTGGTGAAGTACCCGTCACCGAGCATCGCGGTGCCGATGCCCCAACGCTGCATGCGGCGCGTGAACGAAACGTCCCAGTCGGGTTCCTCCCACACCTGGATGAGCGTCATGTCCCACCCCTCGCGCTCGTCGACGCCAAAGGGGTGCATGACGCGCTCGGCGAACTCGTAGCCATCACCGAGGAGCTCCCCACTGCCGAGGCGGCGGCCGTAGAAGTAGCTCCACCAGGTCGACGGCGCGTGATCGACGCGATCGGGGCGCCAGTGCTCCAGCTTCAGGCCGTGCATGTCCCAGGCCCATTCCGGATTCATATACTTCCCGCCGCGGTTGATGCGGAGGATCAGGTCCGGCTCCAGCACGATGCGCAGTCGCTCGTAGAAGTACTCGTTCACCTCGCGGTAGAGGTTCGAAAGCGGATCGTCCCAGCCACCGTCCCAGCAGTTCGTGTCGATCCCCTCGGCCACCCCGTCGCGATTCGGGTCCGCGTACATGTAGAGATCGCCCTGACAGCAGGCGGGGCAGTCGACCATGAACTCCCACTCGAAACCCTGGTAGGCTGACGAGCTCCAACCCCACGGTTCGAGGTCGGGAGAGTGATAGGCGACCTGGGGCATGGCGACATTGACGTACCACTCGGGGTAGGTCATCCCCCGCGACGTGCCGTAGGTGCCCTCGGGGCAATGGCGTGTCCAGTTCGCCGCGTAGCCACCCCACTCGTCGATACGCTCGCCGTAGATGTCGTAGAGATACCAGTCGTTCTGTTCGGCGTAGAACTGCGCGAGGCGCGTGATGCTCCAGCTCGTGTCGGCGTGCCACCACGTGTCGCCCTCGTTCCAACGCACGAAGTTCTGCGGCATGGTGCGGAAGAACAGGATCTGGTGCGGATTGCGCTCCCGCAACTCAGCGATCATGTCGGGGGGATCCTTACAGCTGACCTGGTCGTACCAAGAGAGGGTCTCCCTCTCTGCCTCGGTGAACTGCCGGATGCGGCTGGTGTGGATCATGGTCTTGGGGTAGCCGGGAGGTCCGCCGCGGGAGGCGTCGGCGCGGGTCATAGCGAGAACGGTCAGCACGATGAGCGTGCCGAGGACGGCAGCCCGAAACCCGGCGCCGTGCGCGGGGCGTGCGGCGTACCGTCTCCGGAGAGGTCTTCTCGTCGCTGGTGTTTGAGCCATGGCAATGGAACGGGCGTACACGACCTGTGCCACACCCGCGTCCGCGACATGATATCATAAGATGCATATCTGCAAAAGGTTGGGAGTCCGGGCAGGCTCACCAAAGCGGCATCGCCGCCTGCGCGCGTGCAGTCTGCAATCAGAGCGTTCCCGGGGCGCAAGGACCTGCGGCCCAAGACGATCGGGAACAGCAACGAGTGCAGCGGTGTTTCTCTTGCCGAGATCGGACTCGATGTACTAGATGGACTGGAAATGGACTAGGAGATGAACCCACCCCGTCGCCCGACGTGCGGCGGTGCGCATCTGGGAGGGAAAACGTGATGAACATCCGCATGCAGCCCGCGCGCAGATCCCGCACGCTGTGGCCGATCGCCGGGGCGCTGTTCCTACTCGTCGTTGGCATCCTGATCGGTTCCTCCGGTCCTTGGCTCGGACGCAGCCCTTTGTCGCTGGCCGCGCCGGCGCAGGCCACCCCACCCAGCGACCCACAGGCGGTCGCTGCCTCGCTCAGCCAGGCGTTCGCGGACGTCGCCGACCGCGTCTTGCCCTCCGTGGTCACCATCACCAGCGAGAGGGTGGTGAACGTGTCCGGATCACCGTTCCCGGGTTTCTTCGACTTCTTCCATCCCCGGCAGCGCGGACAGCGGGGGGCGCCGCGTGAGTATCGTCAGCAGGGGTTGGGATCGGGAGTGATCGTCCGCGGGGACGGCATCATCATCACCGCCAACCACGTGGTGGAGGGCGCCGAGAACGTGCGCGTCCTGCTCGGCGACGACCGCGAGTTCCTCGCCGAGGTCGTGGGCACCGACCCGGGCACCGACGTTGCCGTCCTGCGCGTTGAGACGGACGATGCGCTTCCCGCGGTGCCGCTCGGCACCGGCGATGTGCCGCCCGTCGGCGAGTGGGTACTGGCCCTCGGCAACCCGTTCGCCCCGGGTCTGCGCGGCACGGTGACCGCCGGAATCGTGAGCGCGCAAGGCCGCCAAGGCATTGGCCTCACACCCTACGAGAACTTCATCCAGACCGACGCGGCGATCAACCCGGGCAACAGCGGCGGGCCGCTCGTCAATCTGCGCGGGGAGCTGATCGGCATCAACACGGCTATCGCGAGCCGCTCGGGCGGCTATCAGGGCGTCGGGTTCGCCATACCGGTGAGCATCGTCAGCTCGGTGCTGGAGAGCATTCTCGAGCATGGACGCGTGGAGCGCGGTTGGCTGGGCGTCTACATCAAGGATCTCGACGAGTCGCTGCGCGAGGCGTTCGGAATCCCTGATGACGTGCGCGGCGGCGTGCTCATCCAGGAGGTCATGGACGGCAGTCCGGCTGACGAGGGCGGCGCCGAGGCCGGGGACGTCATCGTCGAACTCGATGGCGCGCCGGTTGCCGACACGCATGACCTGCGCTTTCGCGTGGCCGCGACCCCGCCCGGGGATGACGTCACGCTGATCGTCTTGCGCGATGGGGAGCGCAGGACGCTGGACGTCGAGCTCGGGGAATTGGATGCCGAAGAGACCTTGGCCGAGGACAGTCGCGGCCCGGATGTGCAGGAGCGGATGGGTTTCGACGTTCAGGCGCTGGACGACGACCTGCGCCAGCGGCTCTCACTCGATTGGGATGCTACCGGCGTGGTCGTCACGTCGGTCGAGCGCTACTCGGGGGCCGAGGAGGCGGGGTTGCGTGAAGGCGACGTCATCGTCTCCGCGGACCGCCAGGTGATCGAGAGCCTCGGTGACCTCCAGCGCGTCATCGCCGGGTTGGAAGCCGGGGACGTTCTGCTCCTTCGGGTGGTGAACGAATCCGCGCGGCGCTTCGTGGCCGTCCGGATCCCCGAGTAGCGTCCATGGCTCGGGCGCGGGGCAGGCGCCGCGCCGGCAGCGAAGCGCCCTTCACGTGCGCGCCGGAATCGTGCGCCGGTTGCGCGAGCGAGACAGAGGTCAGGGCCACCGGGCGAACACCACCGGAGAGGAAACGCGCGATGTCCACGGATGGGGTCGGCCCACGTTCGGGCGACACACCACCGCATCTCCCCGCGCCCCAGATCACCTTCGCCCTCGTGCAACCGTCCGAGCCGGAGAACATCGGGGCGGCCGCGCGAAGCCTCGGCGCTTTCGGGTTTGAGCATCTCGTGGTGATCGCCCCGACCCGCCGGCTGCGCTCGCGCGAGCGCAGCCTGGCCGTACGGGGCGGCCGGCGGGTGCTTCACGACGCGCACACCGTGAGCCTGGAGGAATCGGATGCGCTCCTCGCCGAGCACGCGGAGATCTGGGGAACCAGCGCCCGGCAGGGTCGGCGACGCCGCAACGGCGGTGCATCCCCCGCGGTGGCGGATTACCTGCGGCGCCGCCCGGGCAAACTCCTGATACTCTTCGGCACCGAGCGCGACGGCCTCAGCCTCGATTGGCTCGATCGCTGCCATCGGCAGGTGCAGCTCCCGACACCCGGGGGGCCGCTAAACCTGGCGCACGCCGTCACGGTGATGGCCTATGAACTGCGTTTCCAACTCGGGGAACCTCGATCGTGGACGGACGCGCGCATCCCGTCGCCGGACGGCAACCGGGAGACGCGCGCACCGCGGAAAGAGCCTCTCGCCTCCCCCCTCGAGCGGCGTGAGCTACTGCGGCGCGCCGAAGCGTTGCTGTTGCGGATCGGATACCCCACCCGCGCACTGCGCGGACATCCCCCGCAGGCCTATCTCGAGCCGCTCCGCAGCGGGGCGCTCTCCGTGGGTCAGGCGAGGTGGCTCATGGGTCTCTTGACCCACTTGGAATGCCAGCTCCGCGACCCGGGGGGCGCGGTCTAGCAGCCCGGCTCGGACGGAAAGCCGGGGCAGGCGCGAAACGAGAAGCTAAATCCCTCGGGAACGAATTCGCCCGTGATGAACTTCTGGTGATACGTCCCCCGCCACTCCTTGGCCGCGATCGCGCGCAGCGCTTCGAGGAAGCGGCCGACGTCCTCGTCCGTGTTGTGCAGTCCAATGCTGACGCGCACCCCGCCGGGGATGTCCCGGCGATCGCCGCCGCGGATGCGATCCTCGAAGGCCTTCTCCCGTTCCTTGTCGACGTCCAAGAAGCTCTTGATCAGCGGGTGCGCGCAGAAGCAGCCGGCGCGCACCGAGATGCCGTACTCGTACGAGAGGACCGACGCCACCAGGTTGTGGTGCAGTCCATCGACCGCGAAGGTGACGACCCCCAGACGGTCTTCGAGATCCGTGGGATCACCGGGACCCATGATCCAGACACCGGGAATGCCGCGCATGCCCTCGAGCAAGCGACGCGTCAGAGATCGCTCGTGCTCGGCGACGCGATCCATCCCGATCCGCTCGTACAGGTTGATTGCCGCCGCCAGTGCAAAGAGCCCGAGGATGTTGGGCGTCCCCGCCTCTTGGCGGTCCGGCGGGTCGGCCCAGATGACGTGGTCGAGGCTGACCGAGTAAACGGTGCCACCGCCCTGCAGGTAGGGCGCCGCCCCGGCAAAAGCGTCCCGGCGCCCGACGATGGCTCCCTCCCCATAGGGCGAGTTCATCTTGTGGGCGCTGAAGACGACGAAGTCGAGGTGTCCGGGGTCGTCGTGGGGCCTCATGTCGATGCGCCGGTGGGGGGCGAGTTGGGCGGCGTCGATCACCACGCGGGCATCGTGCTGGTGGGCCCGCGATGCAATCTCGTGGATGGGAAGCACCTCGCCGGTCACGTTGGAGGCGCCGGTCACGGCCACGACGCGAATCCGTGAGCCGAACTCCGCGAGGCTGCGCTCGAAGCCCTGCATGTCCAACCGCCCGTCGGGGAGGCGGCCCACGTAGGCCACATGGGCCTTGCCGCGCCACGGAAGATCGTTCGAGTGGTGCTCCAGGATGGTCGTCAGCACCACGTCGTCGGGCGACAGCGCGAAGGTCATCGCCAGGAGATTGAGGCCCTCGGTGGTGTTGCGCACCGGGATGACGATGTCACGCTCCGGGTCGCCGCCCACGAAACGGCTGACGATCTCGCGCGCTTCCTCATAGCGCTCCGTGCAGAGAAGCGAATCGAAGCCGGTCCCGCGGTGAATGTTCGAATAGTAGCCCTCCATGTCGCGCAGAAAAGTGCTCACCGCACGGAACGGTTTGGTGCTGGCCGCGTTGTCCATGAAGATCTGACGCACCCACTCGCCGCTCAGCGTCGGCACCCGGTGGTCGGCGCCCAAGACCTCCGGAATGAAGAAGGTCTCGCTCTTACCGGACGGCGCCTGCCGCGCGTCCTTCTCCGTGTCCATGGGATCCTCCCGTGAGCCTGACAACCGTCCCCCGGCAATGGGGGCCTCTCGCGTGCGCCGCATTGCGGCGCGCACCGCTCATCACGGTCCCGAATTCTGCACGTCGCGGCGGCCCGCTGCAACCGGCACATACCGCTGTCCACCCCCTGAAGCACGGTTGACTTGCCCGCCCAAGGTCCATAATCTCTGCGGCATCTGATGTCCGGAGCGGTCCGGACATTGAAAGGGGGGGGATCAGTATGGGCAAGACAGGCAAGCACGTCCACGTGGTGGGAACGGGAACGATCGGCGAACCTCTGATCGGGCTGCTCCTCGACTTCCGCAAGGACCTCGGAATCGATGAGATCAGCTTCAACAAGAAGCAGGCCCTCACCTACGACCGCCCCAAGGTCAAGAACCTGATCCGCCGCGGGGCACGGCTGGTCGCCGACCAGGAGATGATTCCCCAGTTCGAGGATCTGGGCATGAAGATCACCTACGAGTACAACGAGGTGCTCGCGAAAGCCGACGTGATCATCGACTGCACTCCGGCCGGCAACCGCCACAAGGAGAACCAGTACCAACGCATCGAGGAGACCACCGCCGGTTTCGTCGCCCAAGGCAGCGAGTTCGGCTTCGGCAAGATGTATGCGCGCGGCATCAACGACGAGGCCCTCGAGCGGGGCAAGGACAAGTACATCCACGTGGTCTCCTGCAACACGCACAACCTGGCCGTGCTCATCGACACCCTGGCCCTGCAGGACAAGGACGCCGGCAATCTGGTCGAGGGACGCTTCGTGCTCATCCGGCGCGCCAACGACATCAGTCAGGACAGCAAATTCATCCCGGCACCGCAGGCCGGCAAACACGACGACGAGCGCTTTGGTACGCACCACGCCCGCGATGCGTACCATCTGTTCAACACGCTGGGGCACGAGCTGAACCTGTTCAGCTCGACGATGAAGGTGAACACCCAGTACATGCACTCGATGTGGTTCAGCATTCGGTTGCGTGAGAGGATCTCGCTGCCGCAGGTCATTTCCCGGCTGCGCGAGAACCAGCGCGTCGCGCTGACCGAGAAGCGTTCGGCCAACTCGATCTTCTCGTTCGGGCGCGACCAGGGCCACTACGGGCGGCTGCTCAGCCAGACGGTCGTCTCGGTGCCCACCCTGCACGTACGCGGCGACCACGAGGTGGTCGGCTTCACCTTCACGCCGCAGGACGGCAACTCGCTGCTCTCGTCCGTGGCCATCACCGCGTGGTTCCTCTATCCGGACGACTACGTCGAGCGGTTGCAGCCGTTGCGGGAGTACTTCTTCGAGGAGATTTGATTCGCCGGCGGGGAAGCCGTCTGGCTCACGCGCCCGGGACCTGTGCTTCCCGGGCGTGGTCGCAGGCTAGAGGTCCGTGGCAGAAGTCATCCGGGCGGCTAACGCACGTGTTTCTTCTTGAGCAGGTCTAGGAACTCGCTGCGCGTCGCCCGATCGTCGCGGAAATCCCCCAGGACGGCACTCGTCGTCATGTAGGCGTTCTGCCGCTCTACGCCGCGCATGGCCATGCAGAGGTGGAACGCCTCGAGTACCACGGCGACGCCCCGCGCCCGCACGGCGTTCTGCAGGCTCTCGGCGATTTGATTGGTGAGGCGCTCCTGAAGCTGCAGGCGGCGCGAGAAGACCTCGACCAGGCGCGGGATCTTGCTGAGACCAATCAAGCGTCCATCCGGGATATAGGCCACGTGGGCCTTGCCGAAAAAGGGCAACAGATGGTGTTCACACAGGCTGTAGAAGTCGATGTCCTTGACGATCACCATCTGGTCGTACGGCTCATCGTAGATCGCATCGCCGAGCACCCCGGCAGGGTCCTCGCCGTAGCCGCGGGTCAGAAAGCGCAGCGCATCTTCCACGCGCTCGGGCGTACGGCGCAATCCACGACGGGACGGATCCTCACCCAGTTCCCGTAGCAGCGTGTGGATGACCTTGCGGATCTCACCCATGATCGGACTCCTTCCCGCCCGCGCCATCTCCCGCGGACAGACCGCTGCGTGCCACGCCGAGCACTTCACTGATGGTCTCCTTCAAGGGGCGTTGCAGCGTGACGCCGGACGCGGTCAAGCGACCGCCGCCGCCGAGCTGCTCGGCGAGACGACTCACGTCGGGCGTCCCCTTGGAGCGGAAGGTCACCTTCACACCGCCGCCGGGCAGTTCGCGAAAGAGGACGGCGAGATCAACGCCCCGCACGGTCATCAAGTGGTCGATGATGCCGTCGGCATCGACGGCCGTGGTTCCCGTGCGTTGGAACATGTCGCCGGTCAAGTAGGTCCAGGCGATGCGTCCCTGGGCCTCGCTCTTGACGCGACTGAGCGCGGCGGTCAGCAACTCGACGCGCGGGAACGATTCGTTCTCGAAGAGCCGCGCCGCGGTCTCGATGTGGCTTGCGCCGCGTCGAATGAGCTCCGCCGCGATCAGGACGGTCTCGTCGCGCGTGTTCCGGAAGCGGAAACCACCGGTGTCGAAGAGTATCGAGGCGTACAGGGACGCCGCCATCGGCGTGTCGATCTCCGCACCCGTGGCCAGGAAATAGCGGTACAGCACCTCGCCCGTCGCGCTGGCTTGCGGATCGATGAGCGCCGCATCACCGATCACCTCCTCGTTATGGTGGTGGTCAAAAAGCAACTTGGGCGCCGGCGAGCGCGCGAGGATCTTCCCCAGGGCACCCATGTAGTCCCAGTGACTGACGTCGAGGAGAATCACCAGATCGTGCGCGGGCAACTGGTCGGGCCCCTCGATCCACGCCTCGTGCGGCAGACCGGAGAGGTCGATGAGGAAACGGTAGATCTCCTGGACCGGCGTCGGATTGCAGACCTGAACCTGCTTGCCCAGCTGGAGGAGATGGCGGGCCAGCGCGGCCTCGGAGCCAACCGAATCCGCCTCCGGGAAGATGTGCGAGGCCAGCAAGACCCGCTCGGCCGCGGCAATCTGCGCGCGGGCGCGTTCACAGAATTCGATGAGGCTCATCGCCATCGCAGCGGGTCGCTCCGCTAGTGCAGCAGGAGCTGCAGGCTGGCGTCCAGATCCCGCTGCATGAGCGGGCGAGCGGCCTCTTCGAGCTCCTGGGCACACGTGCGAATCTCCATCAGATCAGCGCCCTCGAGAACCTCTTCGAGCTCCTTGGCCTTCTTCGCGATCAGCTGCTTCTCGTCGCGAGTGATGATCCCGGCGCGCCGCCGGGAAAGCTCGCGGAGCGATTCGAGGACGAACCGCCCGCGGGCGCGAAGCTCCTCCCGCAAGGCCTCCTCGAACTCGGCCGCCTTCACCTTCGGCACGCTCTCGAGCGTCGCCCGGACGGCCGAGGAACTCAATCCGCGAATGGGCCGCAGTTCCAGGCCGAGTGGCTTCTGCTTGGTGGTTTCGAGAGCCGTCACCTCCAGGACACCGTCCTCGTCGACGGCGAAGCTTACCTCGATCGCCGGGAGCCCCGCCTTCATCGGCGGGATCTGGGAGAGCTCGATCCGGGCGAGCGGTGCCCAGTCGGAAGCCGCTTTCGCGAACAGCTGAATGGCCACGTCGGTCTGTCGCTCGAGGTAGGTCGTGAATACCTCGCGCTTCCCTCCGGGGATGACGGCGCCGCGCTTCAGGATCGGGCTCATCGAGCCCGCCTGCGCCTCCAATCCCAAGCTGCAGGGCAGCACATCCAGAACCAACGGCTCCGATTGAGCGTGATCCAGGAGTCGTGCGCGGGCCAGCGCCCCCAGCACGGCGGCCTCCTCGGGATCCGGCACGTCGCCGGCACTCAGCCCGAAGCAGGTCTCGAGATGTTCGCGCAGTGCGGGGATGCGCGTCAGCCCCCCGGCGAGAACGAGGGCGTCCAGGTCGCCCTTGAGGAGGCCGGCATCGGTCAACAACTGCTCGCAGACGCGCGATGCCTCGGTCCTGAGGCTCTCGCACCAACGATCGAGGTCCTCATTCGTGTAGGTCTGTCGAACCGCTTCCTTGCCACCGACAATCGGCAGCTGCAGTTCCGCATGGCCGCGCTCGCAGATGCCGTGCTTGGCCTTCTCCGCGGCGACGAGCACATAGCGTGCGATGTGGGACTCATTCTCGAGCTGCCCGCGCTTCTCCTTCACCTTGCCCAGGAAATCGCCGGCCAGCTGCAGATCGATCTGGTCGCCGCCGACCTCCGCCGAGCCGGCGGTCGAGAGAACGCGGAGAAACCCATCCTGGAGCTCGACCAGGGCAGCGCTCAAGTAACCGGCACCCCAGGTGCAAACGGCCGCGCGCCCGCTGTGCCCGGCGGCGAGCCACGCCTCGGCCACGGCGATGGGTTCGTCGATTAGCCGGACCCGCTCCAGGCCGGCCATGCGGGCGGCCACGCGGAGTGTCTGCCGGTCGAACGGCGTGAAACAGGTCGGTACGGTGACGACGCCCGCGGTCACGGGTCGCTCGAGCGCCAGCTCCGCCGAACGGCGCAGGAACGCGAGGAAGAGCGCGATCAGCTCGATGGCCGGGCGCTCCCGCTCCCCGACATCGACCTGCAGCATGGTCTGCACGTCGGAATTGACCGGATGGGGAAAGAACGGTCCGCGCGGGGTCACGGTGCCCGGGCCGGCGGTGAGCAGAGACCTCAGCGAGCGGAGCGTGTGCTGCGGATAGAGCGCCTGCCGATCGCGGGCCGCCGCGCCCGCCAGAATCCCGCCCCCTCCGGAAAGCGCGATCACCGACGGTATGCGTGCATCGCCGGCCAGGTCCGTGACGAAGGCATGCCCCTCACCGCGGGCGTAGGCGATGCGACTGGTGCCGGTCCCGAGATCGAAGGCCACGAAGTCCGGCTCGGTTGACTGCCTTGTGGGTTGTGCCGCCAAGTAGGACTCCTGTGACGTGGCGCCGGGGGCGCGCAGATCATCTCAGCTGCCCGGCCATTGCCTTCCGGTCCGCACCCTGCGCGTCAACGTCTCGAGATACTGCCGCTCGCCAAGCCACCGGATGGCCTGTGTGTACCAGCCCTCCGAGACCCGCGGCCACTCGCCCCTCGAACTCGCGACCGCATCGTCCCACTCGTTGAACAATCGGCCGAGTGCGGCTTTTGATTCCTGCTCAGCCTTGTCGGTCTGCACTTCCAGCGAAGCCAGATGATCCTGCTGGGCTTCCCAGGCCTCGCGATTGCCCTGCACTACCGCCGTCTCCACGGCGGCCAGCACCCGCCCGATGATCTGTGCCGATCCCTGCAGCCCCTCGGGCACCGTGTGCGTCGGCTCCTCGAAGCGACCGCTGGCACTGAGCGCATAGCGCAGTCGTCCGACGCGGTTCTTGAGCGCGCGGTGCGCATCGTTGAGCGTGCGCATCGCGCCGCGAGCCGCCTGCAGGACGCGCTCGTCACGGTGGGCCTGGAAGAGGTCCGGGTGACACCGCCGGGCGAGATCCTGATACGTGGCGTGCAGTTCCGCGGCCTCCCACGTGAGGCGCGGCGGGATACCGAAGACGGCAAAGGGACCGACGTCCTCGACGGGTTGCGGCATGCCACAGCGGCCGCAGACCAACGGCCCCTCCAGGGCACCACTGCAGTTCCAGCAGCTCACCGGTTCAGCGCCGCTCCTCTTCCCAGGGTGATGGCCGGGCCCTTGCCCAGGCTGCGCCAGCCGCCTCGCGGAGCCTCGGTTCACCGCCGTAGACCCCAACCTTCTCTGTATCTTGCGGCCAAGAGTAGAACCCGCCCATGCTAGGTTGTCGCACCGGCGGCTGTCAATCTGCATCCGAGCTACGGGGCAAGGAAGCCACTCAGCTGCCGATATATGGTAGGCGTACCCCCGGGGCCGCGGCCCCCCCAAGGAAAGGCACCCCATCATGACGCACGTGTCCCCACCGCTGCGCGTCAGCAGCCAGTTGATCTCGATGCCGCGCGCGGTCCCCGACTGGCCGGGTCAGGTCCTGGAGTATGTCTTTCTCCTCGGCGCCACGCTGTGGCTCGGCATCCACGCTTCCACCGCCCTGCTGACGGCCCCCCTGATCGCGAGGAACGCCGAGCCGACCTTCGAGATCATCAAGCTGCTCATCTGGCTGCTCGAGGCGCTGGGCTACACGTCCGCGGTGGTCTCCGGAATCCTCCTCCTGACCACCCTCGGGATGCACCTGCTCAAGCTGCGGACGCAGACGGCGGTTCTCGTACAACTCGGCCTGGTCCTGTTCATGACCGTGGCGGCGATTGTGCCACAACTCTGGATCGTGCCGAAGCTCTCATCCCTTCTGCGTCTGGCGAGTCTCTTCCCAGAGGAGGCCGGGGGCGCGGGGAGCGACGCTCTGGTGATCACCACCACCGGGCTGGGGACCATGGGGTTGCTGCATCTCTTGTTCGGATCCATCCTGGTCGCCCTGGCGACGCGGCGGTGCTACCGATATCCGCGCAGCGAGGAGCCGAAGCTCAGCGTCTGCGAACTCCCTTGAGCGTGTGCGAGGAAGCCGCCGTGATCTCCACGCGAGCGATCTCGCCCGCCCGAATCTCCTCCGCTTCCTCCGCTTCGCCCGGCGAGAACACCGCCGCCTTCATGTCGCTGCAGCGCCCGAAGAGGCGGTCGGGCGTTCCCCTTGCAGGACCCTCCACGAGCACCTCCTGTGTCGTGCCGATCCTGGCCTGGTAGCGCTCGAGTGAATGGCGCTCCTGAAGTGTGATGACCGCGGAGAGGCGGTGCTGCTTGACCTCGGGGGGTACGTCGTCGGCCAGGAAGCGCTGCGCATGAGTCCCCTCGCGTGGCGAGTAGGCGAACGTGAACGCGCTGTCGAAGCGCACCGTCTCCATGACCTCGACCGTGCGCGCGTAGTCCTCGTCGGATTCGCCCGGGAACCCCACGATGATGTCCGTCGTGATGGAGATCTCCGGCAGGGTGCGTCGCGCCCGCGCCACGAGGTCGACGAACTCTGCGGCCGTGTAGCCTCGGCGCATGGCCGTGAGGATCCGGTCGGAGCCGGCCTGCAGCGGCAGATGCAGATGACGGGCGATGACCGGATGACGCCGCATCACCTCCAGCAGACGCACGGACAGATCGCCCGGATGGGGGGCCAGGAAGCGGAGGCTGCAGAGCCCGGGGATCCCAGCCAACGCCTCCAGCAGCGCGGCGAAATCGCGCTCTCCCTCCCGATACGACGTCACCGCCTGGCCCAGCAACGTCACCGCGACGAACCCGCTCTCGACCGCCTCGCGGGTGGCGCGGATGGCCGCTTCCGCGGGCAGACTGCGCTCACGGCCGCGACCGAAGGGCACGGCGCAGTAGGTGCACGCTCGATCACACCCGCGCATGATGCTGACGTACGCGTGGATGCCGTCAGCCCGCAGAGGAGACAGGTCTTCATAGGTCTCCCCCCTGTCCCGGGCCAGGGCGAAGTGGGGGTCGCGCGAGGGATCCGCCACCAGTTCCGGGAGCCGGCGATAGGCGTCGGGGCCGATGAAGAGATCCACGTCCGGAAGCCGTTCGGCAAGCCGCTCCCCGAGATGCTGCGGCAGACATCCGGCGACCACGATCCGGAGACCGGGGCGCGCGCGTCGCAGCGGCGCCAAGCTGCGCAGGTAACCGACGACGCGGTCGGCGGCCCGCTCGCGCACCGAGCAGGTGTTCACCACGATGAGGTCCGCGCCGTGCGCATCGGTCGCTCGCACCCATCCGTCGTCTTCCAGGATTCCGGCGATCAGCTCGGAATCGGCGACGTTCATCTGGCAGCCGTAGGTTTCGATGCAGTAGTGTCGCATGCCTCGTCCACGGTGTTCGCGATTGTACCGGGAGCATCCAGAGTGCACGCCTGGAGACCGGGGCGCAACGACCGACCGGCAATCACCTGCAGCCACTCGCCGCAGCGGACGTGCCCCCCATCGCCCCTGCGCCCGAGTGCCCCCGCCATGCGCACGAACTCGCCGCTCGTGCCCTCGAAGCGGCCGCCGCGTATGCGCTCGACCACCAGATGACAGACCTCCCCTTCGATCTCACGTTGAAACCGCAGGCGCAATCGATCACCCAGCTCGCGCAACGCGGCAACCCGCTCCTTGCGCCGGGCGTGAGGCACGCTGCCGGGGTCCGTGGCGGCGGGCGTCCCTGGCCGCTCCGAGTAGGCGAAGGCGTGAAGATACGTCGCGCCGAGTTCCTCCACGAGGTGCAAGGTGCGGCGGAACGACTCGTCCGTCTCTCCCGGGAAGCCGGCGACGATGTCCACGCCGAGACCCAGGCGCGGCAGCCTCGCGTGTAGCTTCTGTACGAGTGCCCTGAGGTCAGCGACGCCATAGGGGCGTCCCATGCTCCGCAACACGCGATCATCGCCGGACTGAACGGCGACATGGAGGTGGCGGGCGGCCTTCCCGGAAGCGGCAAGCTGGGTGATCAGCGAATCGGTGAGCGTCATCGGCTCCAGCGAGCTCAGCCGGATGCGTTCGAGCCCGGGAATCCGCTCGAGCTGCTCGAGGAGGGCCGCCAGGGGGTGCCGGGCAGTCGGCGAGAGCGCGCGGGGCTCCCGGTCGAGGCCGTAGCATCCCAGATTGACCCCGGTGAGCACGATCTCACGGAATCCCGCTTCCGCCAGACGGCGTGCGGCGCGGATCACCTCACCGGCCGCGCGCGAGCGGGGATCGCCGCGCAGGCGCGAGACGATGCAGAAACGGCAGGTGTATGGACAGCCGTCCTGGATCTTGAGCGCCGGCCGGGCGCGGGTGCGGGGAACGGCCCCGGTGCGATCCAGAAACGCCATCGCGGTTGGATCGGCATCCCAGATGATCTTCTCGACCTCACCCGGGCCCGGCTCCCACCCGCGGAGCAGCCGGGGCAGATCGGCCTTGGCGCGGTTTCCAACGACCAGGTCGACGCCCTCGATACGCGCCAGACGCTGCGGATCGAGCTGCGCCGCGCAGCCGGTGATCAGCACGCGGGCCCCGGGTGCCTTGCGGACGGCCCGTCGAATGGCTTGCCGGGATTGCGCCTCGGCCGCACTGGTCACGGCACAGGTGTTGACGAGCACCAGATCGGCGGGTCCCGGAAAGGCGACCTCTGCATACCCCATTTCGAGGAGGTGCGAGCGGAGGGCATCGACCTCCTCCTGGTTGGTTCGGCAACCGAGCGACGCGATGGTGAAACGCAACCGGGTCACGAGTACCTCCGGGGCCGGTGAAGGGCGGGCACCTGCCGCGCTCGGCAGCACGCCCCCCCGGGAACGACATCGGACGCCTAAGCGTAGTGAGCCACGGGCCGCGATGTCAACTCGCGCCGCCCCTCTTCGACTGGACAGAGATCCAACATCTATGCTACTAGAAACGATTAGGCTCGAGAACTCGGAGGTGCCACCGAGTGGCTTCCGGGTCGGTCGGCCACGCAGTGCCGCGCCCTTCGCGGCCGAAGGGGGAACCGTAGATGCAGCTCGAAACGTTGAAGGTCTTTTGCGACGTCGTGGAGACCAAGAGCTTCTCGAAAGCCGCCGTGCTGAACTTTGTGTCGCAGTCGGCGGTCAGCCAGCAGATGCGAAGTCTGGAGGAAAAGTACGATCAGAAGCTCGTTGAGCGCGGCAAGCGCAACCTGTCCCCCACGATGGCCGGGCAAGTTCTCTACGAGGTCGCCAAAGACGTGCTCCTGCGCCTCGAGGCGATGGAGACCCGCCTGCAACAGCTATCGAAGAGCGTCGTGGGCGAGGTGCGCGTTGCCACCATCTACAGCGTGGGCATGCACGAGCTGCACCCCTACCTCACCGAGTTCATGCGCCGCTATCCCGGCGCCCGCGTCCGGATGGAGTACAGCCGCGCGAATCGCATCTACGAAGCGGTGGTGGGCAACACGACCGATGTGGGCATCGTGGCCTACCCGGCCCGCCGCTCGGGCATCGAGATCCTGCCCTTCAAGCAGGACGAGCTGGTTCTCGTCTGCAGTCCCGAGCATCCGCTCGCACGCTACCGCAAGGTGGAGATGGCGAAGCTGGCCGGGCAGCCGTTCATCGCCTTCGAGCGGGACATCCCCACGCGCCGCGCGGTGGATCGCATCCTCAAGAGCCACAAGATCAAGGTCAAGATGGTGATGGAATTCGACAACGTGGAGACGATCAAGCGCGCGATCGAAATCAACGCGGGGGTGTCCGTTCTGCCGAACATGACCGTCAGCCGCGAGGTGGCGCTGGGCACCGTGGCCACCGTGCGCTTCGCAAAGGAGTCGCACTTCCGCCCACTGGGCGTCTTGGTCAAGCGGGGGCGCGACATCCCCACGGTCATGAAGCGATTCCTCGACGTTCTCCTCGAGGAGACCTAGAGGCCCGTCGAGGAGGCCTGGAGGCCCGTAGGAGAAGCCATCCGGGCTGCTGGACCACTCGCCCGCCGGTCCGATGCTCCGGCATTTCGCGAGGCGCGATGTGGAGCGAAGACGGGTGCGACGCGGGCCTTCAAACGCAAGATGTTGGTCTGTCCGCAATTAGGGAACCGCGCACCAGACCGCTGGTGCACGAGGGATTGGTTGCACCTTGGGGCGAAACCCGAACCCCATGGGGTCAAGGCGATTAGCCTCCGCGTGCTTTTTTCGGTTTGACGATCCCCACATTTGGTACTACGAGTGAGATCCGCCCCAAGATGTTGGGGTTGGTCCCATGCGAGCCAGCCGCTAAGCTCTTCGGACGCGGGGTGGGCTCTCAAGAGAGATCCACTCTAGGGAGGGATTTGCTGGCTCTGGGGGACCCGACGACGACGGGGGAGTCGGGGAAGCGGCAGGAACGGCGGATCACCGAGGGAGCTTAGGCGGGAACACCGAGGGAGCTTAGGGCTTCACCAATGAGGCAGTGGGCCTCACCGAGGAGGAATCCATGGAGGAGAGGGCTCAGGCGCAGGGCGGTCAGAGCACGCAGCAGGTTGGCCAAACGTCCAATGAGAAGCAGGAGATGGCCGCCGTTCGCGGACTGAAGATCCCCAGATTCTTCACCACCCCCGGGAGACACCCCTTCGACTGCGTCGACTGGGAAGTGCGCACGGCCAACCTGACCAACGACAAGGGCGAGGTCATCTTCGAGCAGGAGGGAATCGAGGTCCCGCGCTCCTGGTCGCAGATGGCCACCAACGTCGTTGCCTCCAAGTACCTCTACGGCGATCCCGCGAGCCAAGCGCGCGAATCCTCCGTGCGTCAGCTGCTGACCCGCGTGACGTCGACGATCTCGCGTTGGGGAACCGAGCTCGGCTACTTCGCCTCCCCCGAGGACGCCACCTCTTTCGAGGCGGAGCTCACCCACCTGCTGCTGCACCAGCAGGCGTCCTTCAACAGCCCGGTGTGGTTCAACATGGGCATCGAGGAGAAACCGCAGTGCTCGGCGTGCTTCATCAATTCCGTGGAAGACACCATGGAGTCCATCCTCCAACTCGCCCGGACCGAGGGAATGCTCTTCAAGTTCGGCTCCGGCACCGGCACGAACCTCTCTCCCCTGCGCTCATCGAAGGAGAAGCTCTCCACGGGCGGCACCGCCTCGGGACCGGTCTCCTTCATGCGCGGCTACGACGCCTTCGCCGGCGTGATCAAGTCTGGCGGCAAGACGCGCCGGGCGGCCAAGATGGTCATCCTCGACATCGATCACCCGGACATCGCGGACTTCATCCGCTCCAAGACCGAGGAGGAGCGCAAGGCGTGGGCGCTGATCGACGCGGGCTACGACGGTTCCCTCAACGGCGAGGCCTACAGCTCGGTCTTCTACCAGAACTCGAACAACTCGGTGCGCGTCACCGACGAATTCATGCAGGCCGTGGAGAGCGACGGCCTCTGGCAGACGCGGGCGGTGACCACCGGTGAGCCGGTCGACACCTACCGGGCACGCGATCTGATGAAGATGATCACCCAATCGGCGTGGCACTGCGGCGATCCCGGCCTTCAGTTCCACACGACCATCAACCTGTGGCACACCTGCCCGAACACGGCGCCGATTCAGGCCAGCAATCCGTGCAGTGAGTACATGTTCCTCGACGATTCGGCCTGCAATCTGTCGTCGCTCAACCTGATGCAGTTCGCGGACGAGCAGTCCTCCTTCGACGTGGATGCGTTCCGGTCGGCCGTGGCGATCATGATCCTGGCGCAGGAGATCATCGTCGACAACGCCAGCTATCCGACCGAGCGCATCGGCCGCACGAGCTTCGACTACCGGCCGCTGGGCCTGGGGTACGCCAATCTGGGCACGATCCTGATGTCGCGCGGCGTGCCGTACGATTCGGATCGCGGGCGCGCATTCGCCGCGACCCTCACCGCGATCATGGCCGGACAGGCCTACGCGACCAGTGCCGAGATCGCTCGGGTGGTCGGCCCCTTCAAGGGCTTCGCGAAGAACCGTGAGCCGATGACGGAGGTCATCCGCCGCCACCGCGATGCGATCGGCGGCATCAACCCCGATCACGTCCCCCAGCGCCTTCTCGCGACGGCGCTCAAGGTCTGGGACGAGGCCATCGAGAATGGCGGCCGGTGGGGCTACCGCAACGCCCAGGTCACCGTGCTCGCCCCCACCGGGACGATCGCCTTCATGATGGACTGTGACACGACGGGCATCGAACCGGATCTGGCGCTCGTCAAGTACAAGAAGCTGGTCGGCGGCGGCCTGCTCAAGATCACCAATCGTGCGGTCGACAAGGCGCTCGCCCGCCTTGGCTATGGCGACGACCAGATCCGCGACATCGTCGCGCATCTCGAGGAACAGGAAACGATCGAGGGCGCTCCGGGACTCAAGGACGAGCACCTGCCGATCTTCGACTGCGCGTTTCGCCCGCGCAACGGAGAGCGCTTCATCCACCACACGGGTCACATCCGCATGATGTCCGCCGTGCAGCCGTTCTTGTCGGGGGCGATCTCCAAGACAGTCAACGTCCCACATGACACGGACCCCGATGAGATCGCCGAGATCTACATGCAGGCCTGGAAGCGGCGTCTGAAGTCGGTCGCCACCTACCGCGACGGCTCGAAGCGCGTGCAGCCTCTCTCCACCAGCCGTGACAAGGACAAGGCAACGCAGGACGAAACCGCGGGCGCGCGGCAGCCGGTCCGTTCGCGCCTGACCGCCGAGCGCCATTCGATCACGCACAAGTTCGTCATCGGCGACCACGAGGGCTATCTGACGGTGGGCCTCTACCCGGACGGGCAACCCGGCGAGATCTTCCTGGTGATGGCCAAGGAGGGGACGGTGGTTTCGGGGCTCTGCGACTGCTTCGCCACCGCCATTTCCATGGCATTGCAGTACGGCGTTCCGCTACGGGCTCTGGCGGATAAGTTCGTCCACACCCGTTTCGAGCCCTCCGGGTTCACGCAACATCCGGAGATCCACTACGCAAAGAGCATCGCCGATTACATCTTCCGCTGGCTGACGCTGAAGTTCTTGAAGGACGACGACGAGGAACCGGGGAACGCGGGAGACGACGTTTCGATCGGGCGCGGGCAGCGAACCGGCGCGATTGCACGCAGCGGTCTGCAGGACGAGCAGGGCGTCACGTTCGTTCGTGACGCCGACGCCCCACCCTGCCCGAACTGCGGTTCCTTCATGGCGCGCAACGGCGCCTGCTATCGCTGCATCAACTGCGGGGAGTCGGACGGCTGCTCCTAGCCGCCCGGATGACGTCTGCCACGGGCCTATCCGTCCCCCGAGCAGGTCGTTCATGAGTCGTCTGGGCTAGCGCACCCAGACGAGGCTGCGCATGGCCGACGCCCCCGCGGCGGTGTGCAGGCGGAGCGCGTAGACCCCGGCCGGCACCTGGCGTCCGGCGCTATCCTCTCCCTGCCAGCTCACCTGATGGCGACCGGCGGGCAGCTGGCCCGCAACCAGATCGGTCACCTTGCGCCCCGCCGCGTCGAAAACCTCCAGCCAGACCTGCTGCGGCCGGGCCAACTGGAAGCGGACGTCCGCCCGCCCGTGGGCCGGATTGGGACCGGCGAGCAGCGCGATGCGCCCCTCGATCGTGGGTCCGGCCAACGGTACGTCCGCTGCGGGCGGGAGACGCTCGTCCAGTCCCATGTAGACCAGGTAGCTGGTGACCCAGGTCTGATCCATGTCGTCGCTGTCCTCGGGACGCGCCGGGATGCCGCCGTCCAAGTCGCCGTCCTGGGCGCTCAGATAGTCGGTGAGATCCGAGTGCACACCGATATGGTAGGCATCCTCGAGGGCGGCGCCCGTCGCCCAGTGACCCAGCGCATACCAGCCGTTCCACGCGTTTTGGAAATCGCCGGGTGACGAGAAGACGTCCATGTAGTCCTTGTAGAGGGGCACCCAGGTGTCGATCTCCGCGGGGTGCGCACAGAAGTAGGATTCGAGAAGGCCCCACATCGTCGCGCCACCCGACATCGCCCAGGTCTCGTTGGCGAGCAGCGTCGGCTCGTCCTCGATCCAGACCTTGATCTTCTCCTCCGCCTGACGCACGGCCTCGGCGCGCCACTCGGCGTTGTTCTGGCGCATCCCCACGTAGTAGAGGTTGCCCATTGCCCAGGAGAGCACCGGCGGGTTCACGTACTGGTAGAAGCCCGACCCCGGCCGGCTGAGCGTGTGATACCGGAGGTACGACGCACATGAGTCGGCGTAGTCCTGGTATGTGTCGTCCCCGTAGATGTCGAGGTACTTCTGCGCCGCACGGACGGCCCAGCCGCAGTTGTACATCCGATAGTAGCCGTTGTACTCCGTGGAGCCGCCCTCCTCGAGGTACGCCGGGTAGTTCATGCAGTAGGTCCAGGCATCGAGAACGTTCTGGTCGTACCGGTTGTCCCCGGTGAGCTCGTAGTAGCGCGTCCAGACCCAGATCGCTTCCGACGTGTTGTCGGTCTGGATGATGCCCGGCAGATGCTCGCCTTCGCGCATGCCTCCGAACTCCGGGTCGCCGGGGATGTCGACCTGCCAGATGCTGAGGAACTCGGCGGCGAGACCGAACATCGCGAGATCGTCTCGCGTATCCCCTACCGCGTTCGGCAGATCCGCCCAGGGATGTGTGTCCTGCGCGGCGGTGCGGCCGACTTGCCACGCCTCGGCCTCCGCCGGTCCCCAGTAGGGAGAGGCCTCCGCCACCGGGACCCAAGAGACGACCAGCCCGAGCATGACCACTGGGATCCAGACCTGGAGCGCTTTCATCGGTCTCCTCCTCCCCCGATGCGTGCCGGAACGGGCGCGGGCACGGATGTACCCCGCCGACGAGCGTTGCAGGACTATTGTACTAGAGTTCGAAGGTTGAACTGAAGCGCAGAACGGTGATGCTCCGATCGACGAGGACGGCGCGGTCGTACGGATCGTTGAAGCTGAAGCCGATGTTCTCCTCATGAGGAGAATTGAGGAACCAGTTCCGGTAGTCGTAGCTCTGGAACCGCACACCCGCTTCGAAGGAGATCTTCGCCGACGTGCGCAGCCCGAAACCCAGGCTGTACGCCTGGCTCTCCACCTGATCGCCGTAGTAGTACGGGTCCGCACCGTTCACGAGATCGATCGAGTACATGCTGAGCGGCAGGTAGCTGTAGCCGAGCATCATGTTCAGGATCATCCCCGCGTTGTTCAGCGTGCGGCGCAGCACGGGGAATTCGAAGCGGGCCCCGAGGTTGTAGGTGGTGACATCCGCCGCCGGATACGGTCCGTCGAAGATGCCGTAGGCATCGTCGGTATGCCGGATGTCGGTCTCGGACCACGGCCGGTAGTTGATGTCGCCGGCCAGCTCGACGCCATAGAGCGGACCCACCGCGATCCCCGCGCTGGCGAAGAGCGGAATCTGCATGTCGAAGCTGGCGATGTTGCCTCGCGTGCGCAACACGAAGCCGGAGTTGGGATCGGCGATCGACTGCGAGACGAAGTCGCTGTTGTACACCTCCAGGTCGTACGGCAGGCTGATCCAGCCACCCAGGCGGACCTTGTCGGCAATGCCGGCCTGCAGGCCGAGCTCTCCCGAGAAGCCCTTGTAGTCCCGCTTGTAGTGCAAGTAGCCCTCGTCGAAGCCGCGCACGTTGACGCGCAGCTGAACCTCGGAGCGCAGACGACCTTTCAGGAAGTTGGCGCTGCCACCGATCGAGATCCACAGATTGGGAATGTCGAGGGCCTTGTACGCCAGGGAAAGCGTCGTGCTCTCGATGGAGCCGCGCTCCCGGTTGTCGCTGCCGTAGGCGAACGGGAAGCCGACCCCCTCGAGAATGTCCAGCTCCATGACGATCTCCTCGCCGTAGGAGACATCCGTGTGGCGGCGGTGGGCAATGCCCGCCACTAGGGGGTTCCGCCCCACCTGGACGATCGGAAAAGCGCCGCCGAGAAAACCGAAGTTCTGCGTGCTGCCCAAGCGGTCGTCGTAGTTCTGCACCATGAAGACCGGTTGGCCCTCGACCTCGACCGTATCCGGGTATCCGGCAGTGGCGCTCGAAGAGGACTTCAGGAAACCGTCGACCGCGATCGCCGACTCCGTCATGAGGCCGAGGCCGGCAGGATTCCAGCCCATGGCCATCGGCCCCTCGACCAACGCCAGGTTGGCGCCGCCCATGCTCATCGCCTCGGCACCCGGCCGCGCGGACAGGTCGTCGAGGGGGCGCTGGACGTATTGCGGCAAGAGATTGGCCACATCGATCACCTGGTCCCCGAAGATCACGGGTCCCGCTTCGCCGGCGAAATACGGCACCGGGAACGGGATGACGTTCTCGATCACCCGCGGCTGCCCCGAGGCGGGGGAAGCCAGTAGGATCAGGAGTCCTGCCGCACCCGCCAATACCTGCAGACTCCGGGAACGCCTGGTCATCTGATCACACCTCTTTCCTGGGCTCCGAACTGCCAGCCGCTCGCCGCTGTGAGCCCGCCGGCACGGCTAGGAATTCTCCTGCATGAGGAAAATGGAGACGAATGCCGTGAAGGTCCAGAAGACAGCTTGGGTGGTGGTGCGCAGTGCGTCCGTCTTCACCTGCTCGACGCGCTCGATGTCCTCGCGGACGAAAACGAAGCTCGCGCTCTCCACGTCCAGCTTGACCCGCGCGTCCGCCATGCGTTGCTGCTCGGCAGTGTACTTCCCAACCTCACGCACGAAGCGGCAGTCGTCGAGGATGATCTCTTCGTCGGTGAGCTCGGCGACGACACCGCGGTAGACCCGCCCGCCCGTCACGACCTCGATGCGCTCGTCGAGGCCGATCTTGCCGGAAAGCTCCGAGCCGTCCTTGAACGTCAGGACGACCTTGCGGCGCCCGTCGAAGACCGGTTCCTCGAGCGGAACCCGCTTGGTACATCCCAGCCCGGCCGAGGCCAGTAGGATGACCGCCAGCAACATGCAAAAGCCCCGCCTCATCTTTGCCTTGTCCTCCAGGCCCATCCGCCCGTCGGCAGGCCAGCGTACAGCCTGCCTGCCCGAGACAGAATCTCGGCACTTGCCAGATAGCCAAGGTCGATTAGGTATGCAATATAGGTGGGTTGGGCAGGACGGTCAACAGGATTGATTGTGGAACGAAGAGCCGGCACGCTCTCTCCTTAGGTTGTGAACTGGGTGGCCGTTGCACGCCCCTTGCTTTTCTCCTGTGTCAACTCGCCCCCTCTGGCCCGATTCCGGCTACTTCCCTCCCGCGTGAACCGCAACCGTCCACACCGCGTCAGACGCCACGGGGGCTTCCACCCGCCCCATTGCCCCAACCCCCACTGCAGCGCCCATAACCCCGACACCGACTGGCACTACGTCAAGCGCGGCACC
>JAUVTV010000097.1 GCA_030601305.1 Candidatus Eiseniibacteriota bacterium
GAGGAACTGCACCGCACCGGCACCGCAGCCTATCGGCACGCCGAGGTCGCCGCCGACGTACACCTCGCCGGTCAGCACGGCGCCGCAGGAGTAGCCCGTCCCCGCCGCGGCCACGAAGCGCGCATACTTCAGGAAGCTGTCGTGGACGATCTGGGCGCGCACGCGGCGCACGGCACCCTTGTAGTTGCCCTCGCAGACGACGGTGTAGCCGTTGGCGCGATAGGCAGCGATCCCGTTGCGGGCAATATCACTCGCCTCGGAGACGACCTGATAGCCACCACCCCAGGAGAGGGTGTCGGCCATTGTGAAATCGGGTCGCCCGTCGCCATCGACGTCCTCCATCGTCAAGGTCATGTCCTGGATGCCGCGCTTGGCAAAGGCCACACCCGTCTCGGCGGCCGCCAGCGCTTTCAGACTGTCGCGGTAGTAGCCCGACGTGCGTCGCTCGGCGACCGATGTCAGGACCAGCGAGGTGCCGATCATCGACAGCGACCCCATGACCAAGAGCGTCATCAGAAGCGCTGAGCCACGTTGACCCTGGCGTCGCGGTTCACCGAGGGAACGCCCGGCGTGCGACGCTCCGCGAACTCTCCGAATGTTGGCTAGCGTGATCGTGCTTCCTCCCCGCGGCTTAGACGCCCATCTTGGAGACCGAGAAGCGCACATCCACCGACTTCTCCACGTCCGCTTCGGTCCAGAAAATCATGATCAGGACCGTCACCATGCCGGCGACGATCTCCGCATCTTCCGTCTCGTCGTAGATCTGGATCTCGCCGCGGCCGGTGGGCCCCAGCTCGTCCGTCACGTGCTGCGCCCACATCGTGCATGGCAGCGTGACCGAGCCTTCGATGCTCGTGTCCACGTCGTCGAAGATGCTCTTCACGTCGTCGAAGTTGTCGCTCAGGATCTTCTCGCGGATCTCGGTGGCCAGAGAGACGGCCATCGTCTCGGCCCGTCCGTAGTACGCATGGCGCTGCGAGAAGATGAACAGCCGTCCGAGGGAGAGGATGCCGACCGCGATGATCACCAGCGAGACCATCAACTCGGTCAAGGTGACCCCCCCCTGGGCCCGATTGAATCGGGCGCCACCTCTTAGGGCGGAAGCCCTTTGGCGTCGGCGCAGTCTCATGACCCGTTCCCCCCTGACGGAGCGCTGGCGATGCGAATTGCATGCGGCCATTCCAGTCCTTCTGAGACAGATAGCATGTGTGCAGAACCCATTCCCCGCAGGGCGGCAAGCCGCGCTTTCGGCGAGAGAACCCGTATGGTGTGGGGTTTACATAGGATTGCAACCGGTCCGCCCCGGAGACTCCGGGCCCGCCGCAGGGGGTGCGTGCAGTCCGCCCGGCCGAGCTTGCGTTCCGCACTGCGCGCCTGCACGATATCAGCCATCCGGGCCATGGCGGGGCGTTTGAAGTGGGCCCCAAATCTGGTAGATTCCTTCAGATGCCGCGCAGGTAGAGGTCGCCGGGAGGGTCACATGTTCGGGGTCGGAACGCAGGAGATTCTAGTCTTACTGCTGGTGGTTCTGATCCTCTTTGGGGGCAAGCGTCTCCCCGAGATCGCACGCTCGGTGGGGAAGGGCATGGGTGACTTCCGGCGAGCGGTCCGTGACGTCCAGCGGGAGATCGACATCGAGACGCTGAAGACGACGGCGCCCCCCGAACGGGATCCCCGGCCCCGCGAGCAGATGGATCAGGAGGGCTCCCGTCCGGTGGCGGATTCCGGCCAGAAGGAGCCCGCCCGCAAGGCCGATCCCTCTGGCGAGGACCGCGAGCCGAAACCCTGAGTCCGGGGGCGTGCTGGATTGAGGATCGTCGCACGGTGCCGGGGGCAACGGGCATGAGGATCGTCGCGGGACGCTGGGGAAGCCGGAAGCTCGAAACGCCCCCGGGGCGTGAGCACCGGCCGACCGCGGAACGAGTGCGCGAGGCGATCTTCTCCCGGCTGGGAGATCGCGTCGCCGGCGCCGTGGTGGTCGATCTCTTCGCCGGGAGCGGGGCCCTGGGCCTCGAGGCGCTGAGCCGCGGAGCCCGGCGGGCGACGTTCGTGGAACGCGCCCCCGCCGCTTTGGAGGCGCTCCGCCGCAACGTGGCGGCTTTGAAGGCCGGGGGCTGCAGCCGTATCGTGGCGGCGGATGTCTCCGGCTTCCTTGCCGGACAGCACGGGACCCAGGAGGGGGTCACGCTTCTGCTTGCCGACCCGCCCTATGGGGGAGATGCGGCGATCCTCGCCGAACGCCTTCCGGGTGCCGCCGGGATCGTCTGGGGCCGCGGGGCACTGTCGGTGATCGAGTGCGGATCGCGCGATGCGGACTGGCCGCCGGCCGCCGGATGGCGGCGATGGCCGGGCCGGAAGTACGGGGATACGCGGATCGTTATCGATGAGAGGACCTGCCAGGATGCAGACTGAGCATGGACCGCAAGAGAGGTTGGGGCTCTTCCCGGGCACTTTCGATCCGGCCACCCGGGGCCATCTCGACATCGTCGAACGCGCGCTGCTGCTGTGCGACCGGCTGATCATCGCCGTGGCACACCGGCACCACAAGACCACGCTGTTCGACATCGAGGAGCGGGTAGCTCTGATCGAAGGGGCCTTGCCGGAGGAGATCCGCACGCGCGTCACGGTACAGCCGTTCACCGGCCTGCTGGTCGATTTCGCGCGCGACCGGGGGATCCACGTGCTGATCCGCGGGCTCCGCGTGATCTCCGACTTCGAGTACGAATTCCAGATGGCGCTCATGAACAAGCGCCTCTGGGATCGCGTCGAGACGGTCTTTCTCATGCCCGACGAGGAGTTTATCTATCTGAACTCGACGCTGGTCAAGGAGGTGGCCCGCTGCCGCGGGCCGATCGAGGAGTTCGTGCCGCCGAACGTGGCCACGGCCCTGCACGCACGGTTTGCCCAGGCCGGCCACGAGAGATCCGGCAGAAACTGAGCGGTTCGAGCGGGTGCGCCTGGGTGCGGGTACGGCACTGGCGTGGCTACAGCGAGCGGGAGTAGGATGCCCGCCCGGACAACGACGGTGACCGGTGCGGGTCGCAATGGCGTCCGCAATGCGGGAACTACGTAAGAGATGCATCGGTGAGAGGATAGGATGCCAACCTACGTTTACGAATGCCGGAAGTGCGGCCACCGCTTCGAGGTACTGCAGAGCATCACGGATCCTCCGCGGCGACGGTGTCCCGAGTGCCGCGGGGCGGTAAGGCGTGTGCTGATGCCTGGTGGCGGGCTGATCTTCAAGGGCAGTGGCTTCTACATCACGGACCACAGGAGCAAGGAGTACAAGGCCAAGGAGCGGCGCGAAGGGAAGTCATCGGGGGGCACCACCGAGAAGAAGGACTGACGCGCAACGGCTCTCGGGGAGTAAGACTGACGCGCAGTCTCCCCCCAGAGGGTGAAGGACAGCATGTTCGTCGATGAGTGTACGATCGATGTGGCTGCCGGGCGCGGGGGTGACGGATGCGTCTCCTTCCGGCGGGAGAAGTTTATCCCGCGCGGGGGCCCCGACGGAGGCGACGGCGGACACGGGGGCAGCGTCTTCCTGCGCGTCAACCCGCACCGGCGCACGCTCAGCCACCTGCGGCACACGCCGAGCTGTCGTGCCCGCGCCGGGGAGGCGGGGCGCGGCAAGCAGATGACCGGCGCGTGCGGCGAAGACGCGCTGGTCGAGGTCCCCCCGGGAACCGTCGTCCATGACGCCGAGACGGGTGAGTGGATCGCGGACGCCACGGAACCCGGCAGCGACGTCCTGCTCGCCCGCGGCGGGCGCGGCGGGCGCGGGAACCAGCACTTCAAGCGGCCCGACCGCCGCGCGCCGCGTGTGGCCGAGAAGGGCAAACCGGCCGAGGCGCGACGGCTGCACCTCACACTCAAGCTGATCGCCGACGTGGGTCTCATCGGCCTGCCCAATGCCGGGAAGTCGACGCTGCTCTCCCGGCTATCGAACGCGCGCCCCAAGATCGCCGACTACCCGTTCACCACGCTGGCTCCGGCTCTGGGAATCGTGCCGGTCGGCGACTTCTCCTCGCTGGTTATCGCCGACTTGCCGGGGTTGATCGAAGGCGCAGCCGAGGGCCGCGGACTGGGACAACGCTTCCTGCGTCACATCGAGCGCACGCGCATCCTGCTCATCCTGATCGAAGCCGTGGATGCCCACCCCGCGAAAACCCATGCGGCGTTGCTCGGCGAGCTGCGCAGCTGGAGTGAAGAGCTCGAGACGCGCGAAACGCTGGTCTGCTATTCGAAAGCTGATCTCCTCACCCGTGAGGAGCGCGGCGGTCTGCCGCAGATCGGGAAGCGGTCGCCGTTCCTCATCTCGGCGCACACCGGCGAGGGACTCCGGGAGCTGGTCGGCATGTTGTCGCGCTTGCTCGCCGAGATGCCGGCCGATCCGACAGCGGCGGGCGCCGCCGAAACGGCGGGCGGGGTGGCGATCCACGGGACGGAGGCCGTGGCAGCTATCCGCGAGGAGGATGCCCCGTTAGATCGAGGGGCACGACCTTGGCCGACCCGATGGGTCATCCCCCAGCGACCCGGCGCGTGCCGGCCTCGCACGAACAGGCAGGAGGTGGGACCGTGACCGACAGGATGGATGGAACGCACGGCTATGTGCGTCCCAAGCGCTCAGGGGAAGGCCTCCACATGGAGGAGATGTCCCGCTACATCGAGCAGGTGAAGACGCGACCCGCGGTGGAGGCGATTCCGAAGCTGATCGACTTGCTGTCGGACGAGTCCTGGTCGCTGCGCGAGAAGGCCGCCGTTGCCCTGACGGGCTTCGGACCGGCGGCGGCGCCCTCCGTCGAAGCACTGCTCCGAGGCGGGCTCTGGTACGTCCGCGCAGCGGCCCTGGGGGTCCTGGGCAAGCTGGCCAGACCCTCATCGCTCACGCTGGTCCTCGAGTTCATCCGCGACGAGAACCGCACGATCGCCGAAGAGGCCGCCAAGGCCATCCTGATGTACTGCGCCCAGGATCGTGCCCTGGCCGTGGCCAAGCTGCTGCACGCGCGCGGGAAGCCCTATCGCGTCCTGGTCCTCGAGCGCATTGGGCGTCTGGACCCCGAGGGCGAGGCCCGCCTGCGTTGCCTCGTCGAGGCTGGGGACCTCATGGGGCCCGAGGGAAGTCTGGATCCCTCCGAGCAGTTGCGGTTGGCCGAAGAGGTTTCGGACGCCGGCTGGGGCATTGTGTGGACCAAGGTGTCGGCCTCGGAGCCGCTGCCCAAGGCGGCCGTCCACCTGGTGCACTTCCTGCGGGGAAGCGAGACGTCATGATCGCTGGAGTAGGGGAGGCGGCGTCTCGAGGATCAGGCGCCGTGCGCGACGGCGAAAGCCGGCCCGCTCGGCAGATGCCCCCGGCGCGCCGCCTCACCGCGGATTCGAACGACTATCCCGGCCGGCTACGGGGCATCCCCAACGAACCCGCGGCGGTTTGGGTGCGGACGGGCGCGCGCGCGGAGCTGTGGGCGCAACCGGCGGTGTCCATTGTAGGAGCGCGTGCCGCGACCCCGGCGGGCATTGAGATTGTTCGATCGCTGGCCTGGGACCTGTCGCAGAGCGGCATCTTGGTGGTCAGTGGTCTCGCGCGGGGCATCGACGCCGCCGCCCACCAGGGAGCCCTTCTCGCCGGCGGGCCAACGGTGGCGGTCCTGGCGTGCGGGTTGGACGACTGCTATCCGCCGGAGCACGCCGACCTGGCCGCGGAGATGGTCGAGCTCGGCGGTGCACTTCTGTCGGAGTGGCCGGCAGGCACGCCCGCCCGGCCGTGGCGCTTCCCGCGCCGCAACCGACTGATCAGCGCCCTTGCGGACATCGTGGTCGTCGCCGAGGGCAGCGAGCGCAGCGGTGTGCAGCACACCGTGCGCTTCGCGATCGAACAGGGACGCGAGGTGATGGCCGTCCCGCGTGATCCTCTTCTGCCGGGAAGCGTGACGCCGAATCGCCTGATCCGCGACGGAGCTGCCCCCGTGACGTGCGCTGCCGACCTGCGGGCGGCCCTGGTCGCGATGGGCAGGGTCCTGACGTCGCCGGGCGCCGGGAACGTCGTACCGGCGGCCGAGGGGGAGGGGCGACTGCTCGCGCGGCTGCGCCGTTCGGGCCCGCTGCGCGCCGACCAGCTTGCCGCGACTTGTCCCGAGCTTCCCGCCGAGACCGTCCTGGCTCAGCTCGTCACCCTAGAGGTCCAGGGCAAGCTGCGCCGCGATGCGCAGGGCCGCTACCGACCGCGCGATTGCTGCTGAGGTTTCGATGGCGCACTACACCGCCAGCCAAGAGAGGAGCCGCCGGCGCGCGAAACACTACGTCGAGTACGGATTGCTGCGGGGGCTTCTTTTCTTCCTCAGTCTGCTGCCGCTGGGCGGCGCCCTCTGGATCGGGCGCCGTCTGGGCGACTTCGGCTTCGACGTGCTGCGCAAGCGGCGCGATGTCGCGCTCGCAAACCTGCGGCGCGCCTTCGGCGAGCGCTACTCGCCGCGCGAGTACACACGCATCGCGCGCTCCTGCTACCGCAACTTCGCGATGACGTTCGTCGAATTCGGTCTCTTCGGGAAACACAGCGTGGCGCAGCTCGGCGAGCGCATGCACATCGCGCACCGCGAGGCGGTGGCGGAAGCCGGCGCCGCGCGCAAGGGTATCCTCTTCCTTACGGCGCACGTCGGCAACTGGGAGCTGATGGGCGCCTGCATGGCGCTCATCGATCGCCCCCTCACGGTGGTCAGCGGCGACCAGAAGAACCTGCTCGTCGACGGGTTGGTCAAGCGGCTCCGCAAGGCCGGTGGAATGCAGATCATCCCCATCGGGTCATCCCTGCGGGGGGTGATGAAGACGCTCCGCCAGGACGGGCGCGTCGCGCTGGTCGCCGACCAGGACGGTGGACGCGACGGCATCTTCCTCGACTTCTTCGGCCGACCGGCGTCCACCTACGCCGGCCCGGCGCGCTTCGCCTACCGCACCGGCGCGCCCATCGTGATCGGCCTCGACCGACACACGGGAGGCGGTGCCCACGAAGCCCGTTTCTACCCACCCATCTTTCCGGATCGTTCGCGGCCCGAGGAGGAGGAGATCCGCCGGATCCTCACCGAATACACGCGCATCTTGGAGGACTTCGTCCGTGAGTATCCGGATCAGTGGTTCTGGATGCACCGCCGGTGGAAGACCAGACCTGAAGCGGAAGATGACAGACCCTTAGCAGCCCGCCGCAGAAGCCATCCGGGCTGCTAGGAGCAGGAGATCCGTCATGCAATGGCTCACGTTCGGCTTGCCCGGCGGGGAAAGACCGGGTGTCCTCATCGAACCCGGAGAGGTGCTCGATCTTGCCGCCGCCTACCCGCACCTGCCCCGCAGCTGGCGCACCTTGCTGCACGAGGGAGCCCTCGCCGAGGTCGCGCGGCTCGTGGCGGCCGGCTCCTACGAGAGCCGCCACGTCCTGGCGCTCGACGGGCTGACCCTGGCACCGCCCGTTCACGATCCGAGCAAGGTCGTCGCCCTGGGACGGAACTACGCGAGCCACGCGGCCGAGCAGGATCGCCCCACGCCAAAGGACCCGCTCCTTTTCGCCAAAGCTCCTTCGTGCCTCGTGGGACACGGGGCGACGGTCGTCGTGCCACCCCACGAGTCGCGCCCCGACTTCGAGGCCGAGCTGGCCCTCGTGATCGGCAGTCCGACGCGCAATGTGGAGACGCGCGACGCACTGAAGCACGTTGCCGGCGTCACCGCCTTCAATGACGTCAGCGGCCGCGACGCGCAGTTCGGCGACCGCCTCTGGTTCCGCGGAAAGGGGTTCGACACCTTCGGTCCCGCGGGGCCATGGGTGGTCTCCCTGGATGAGATTGGCAACCCGGACGACCTCGATCTGAAGATGGTGGTCAACGACACCACCATGCAGCACTCGCGGACCTCGGAGATGACCATCGGGTGCGCGGAGATCGTGGCTTTCATCTCGCGGCAGATGACCCTGCTGCCCGGCGATCTGATCGCCACGGGAACGCCCGCGGGGGTGGGGGTCTTCCGCGACCCGCCGATCTTCCTACAGGACGGGGACCGGATGGAGGTGCACCTCGAAGGGGTGGGGGTCCTGGCAAACCCGGTCAGCCGACCGCCGGCCTAGACCTGAAGGGTCAATGATCCTCGAGCGAAAACGCGGGAGAGTGCGGCATCTCGACCGGGATCGAGGAGCGGGAGCGCAGGCAGATCAGTGGATTCGGCGGCTTCCTCGCGGCGGCGTGCCGTCTCCCGTCCCGTGGCCCAATACGTGCCAACCGGGAAAGAACCTCAAGGATACCGCATAACCGATTGTCTATCAATTGGTTACAGCCATGGCCCTGAGACGCGGTGAACCCCGGCAGGATTCCTGAGCGACGCGGACCGTGGGGGCGGCGCCACCGGGTGTGCGCCGCATCTCCGATGCACCTCCCCCGCAAACCGCTAGTCGTAGTACTCCAAACCCAAGTGGGTGATCAGATCCTCCCCGCGCAGGTGCCGCAGCGTGTTCTTCAGCTTCATCAGCTGGATGAACAGATCGTGCTCGGCGTAGAGATCTCGCGCATGGATGGGACTCTTGAAATAGAACGACAGCCACTCCTGGATGCCGCGCATCTT
>JAUVTV010000085.1 GCA_030601305.1 Candidatus Eiseniibacteriota bacterium
GGGCTGCTAAGTGGACCTCTCAAAACGGATTCGGGACTCATGCCCGATGCGCTCGGGAGGCGTGAACTTGTGGGAACTTGGACGGTAGTTCTAGTATAATGGGTTATGGAGGGGCGTAAGCGCCGGAGCCCTCAGTCTGGGGGCCTCGGGAACAGTCGAATCCGAAAGGCGGGTGGAAGCCATGAGAAGCACTATCCGGGTCGGCGCCGTTCTCGCGGCATGCCTCGTCGCGACCCTGTCCGGGGCTATCGCCTTCGACCTCAATGACGTCATCAAGCTCAAAGTGTCGGGGATCGAGGAGGAAACGATCCTGCGCGTGGTGGAGGCCGAGGGCGTCGTGTTCCGCCTCAGCACGCAGGACATCCTCGACCTCAAGGACATCGGGGCGAGCGAGGAATTCATCCGCGCCCTCATGGACACCCAGCAGCTGCTCTACGAGACCGCGCCGGGCGCGAGGTACTATGAGGACTACGTCCCCTACGGCACCCGCGATTACTACACGGTCTTTCGATATCACTACTACGACCCCTATGCCTACAGCTGGTATGCGTGGCCCAGCAGCTACTTCTACGTCTCACCGTTTTGGTGGGCGGGGTGCGGCTTCTACTGGGGCGGCCACTGGAGCAGCGATTGGTGCTACTCGTACGGCCCCTGCTGGAACTACTGTAACTACAACTACGGTTACGGCTACTACTGCGGGTCGAGCCGCACACGCGTGCGCGCGGATAGGCCTGGGAGCCAGAACGTCGGGGCAGCCACCGAACGCCTCCAGCGGGAGCGCTCCATGTGGGCCCGTGAGGGGCGGCTCACACCTTCGAACGTGACCCGCGTCGACCAGCGCTCCGTGGATCGCTCCGCCTCGGCCTCCCGGTACGCCCGGCACGAGCAGACGGGCCGGAGCACGTACCGGTCGTCGGACGGGCGGGCACGCGGCGCCGACGGAAGCAGCTACCGCTCCCGCTCGGACTATACGCAGCGTTCCTCCCGAGGCGGCGGTCGCGCGGTCAGCGACTACCGCTCCTCGTACGCCAACCGGTCTGGGACGCGCGGCAGCTCGGGCGGCCAGGGACGAGGGGTCGTCTACCGAAGTCCCGGCACGACCGGGAACCGGAGCGGCACCCGGTCGAGCTCTCGGGGCTCGACCTCCCGGTCGAGCTACCGCAACTCGGCCCCGCGGTCGAGCTCGGGCAGCAGGGCCGGCACACGCAGCAGCGCGCCACGCATGTCCGCCCCCCGGTCGTCAGGGCAGTCCGGCGGCGTGAGCCGCTCGGGAGGCGGCGGCGGGGCGTCCCGCATGGGAGGCAGCGCGGGCGGCGCGGCCTCGCGATCCCGGTAGCGCTGACTCCTGACCTCGATGGCTTTCCAACCGCCACCGGGTCCCCGATGGGGCATCCGGTGGCGGTTTTCATACACCTCGCATCCCCCCCACCTCCGAGAGGCTTGACAGCCCCCACCGGCATCTGGCACACTTGTTCTGTCGAGCTTGCTGATGTGAGCTCGGCAGCTGAGGATTTCCGGAAAGGGGTGATAACCAAGAACTCACGGATACTTTTTGGGTGGCGGAGGCAGTTGCACGGGGTCGTCCTTCTAGCGATGGGCGATGGGAAGTAAGGTCGCTACATCAAACTGACCTTGAATCCCTGATACGTATTCAAGGCACGGAGGTCTTCACCACTCACGGCTCGGGTGACGCTCAAGTTCGCCGGAGTGGATCCCACCGGTCCCAGGACCGGCGCCGCTGAGAAACGAAGGACTTCGGCTGAAGGATTGCGCTCCCAGTCTTGGGCTGGGGGCGCTTTTCTATGGAGCCGGAAACATGGATACGCCAGTGCGGCCCAAGGTCAGGCGGCTCGGCTACCTGCTCCTCGTATTGACACCGATCGTTATCCTCGTACTCCTCGAGGGTACCCTGCGGATCCTGGACGTCTTCGATCCGGACGAGGCGCCTGATCCGTTCGCCGGATTGGTCGCCGGCCACCGCATCTTCCGCGCGACGCCCGACGGCGCGCAGATGGTCATCGACCGGACGCGTACGCAGTCGTTCAATCCCCAAGCTTTCCCGGCAGACAAGGGATCCGAGACGGTCCGCATCTTCTGCCTCGGGGGCTCGGCAGCCTACGGATACCCGTTCGGCGCGAGCATCGCCTTCCCTCACTGGCTGGAGGTCGGCTGTCAGACGCTGTGGCCCGAACAGGAGTTCGAGGTCATCAACGTCGCGGGCATGTCGTACGGCAGCCATCGCATCCTCATCCTGCTGGAGGAGATCCTCGACTACGCTCCCGATCTCGTCGTGCTCTACTCGGGACACAACGAGTTCATCGAGAGGGACTTCTTCCTCGAAACGCGCCGGATGCGCTTTCTCGGACTTCGCCGGGTCCTTTCCCGGCTGCACCTCTACCAGGCCGTCATGGCGGTCACGCAGGGCGTTCGCGACCGAGCCACGCGAGACAGGGAGCGATTCGACCCCTTCGGCCTCGATGTCGCGCGGCGCGAAGGCCTGCGCTGGAGTGACGCGGAACGCGAGGAGGTCTATCACGGCTATCGAGAGAACGTGTCCGCCATCGCCCGCCGACTTGCCGCATCGGATGTGCCTCTGCTCCTCATGGTCCCGGCTCCCAACGTGGCCGATTGGCGCCCGGAGCACTCGCGCCTCTCCCCCGATCTGGAGCCCCGCGCGGCGGCGCGCTGGGCCGCCGAATACGCGCGCGGAATCCGCCTCCAGGAAGCCGGGCACGTGGACGAGGCTCTCGAGCGCTACAGCGCGGCGCTCGCCACCGACAGCACCCATGCCGAGCTGCACTATCGCGCGGCCCAGTGCCTGGAGGCACGGGGTGAAATGCGGACAGCGGATCGGGCCTATCGGCGCGCCCTCGACCGGGACGCGGCCCCCGTGCGCATCGCCAGCCCGCAGCAGCGCGCCCTGCACGCGCTCCGCGACAATCAGCCGGTTCTCTTCGCCGACTCGTGGGCCAGCCTCGCGACCGCCAGCCCAGGCGGCATTCCCGGCAGCGATCTCCTGTGGGACTATTGCCATCCCAATGTGCGGGGTCACCAGCTCATCGCGGCCCTCGCGTGCTCGGTCCTCGTCACCGCGAACCTCTTCCCAGCGCCCGCGCACGACCTCGCCGGTCTGTTCGCGAGGGGCGCCGGACAATGGGATCTGGCGAAGCTAGGGCTTCCGCCGCCCGACGCCGGCGCGGTCGCCGCGCTGCCGAACGCGGCCGAGGGGTCTTGGTGGCTGGGCAATTGCGCCGAGCGCCAAGGCGCGGGAACGCCAGCGGAGTACTGGTACCGGACATCCCTCGAAGCGGATCCTGAGCACGCCGGGTCGCTGGTGGGGCTCGCCATCCTCCGTTCCCGCGAGGGGCACCAGAGGGAGGCGATCGATCTCGCCCTCCGCGCCCTCGAGCACTGCCGGACCCGCCCGGAGCGGGCAGCCTGCACGCGCATCCGGGCGGAGCTGGGAGTCTTCTACGGCCGCGCGGGACGCGTGCGAGAGGCCATCCGGACATTTCGCGAGGTTCTGTCCCGCGATCCGTCGTACCCACAGGCGCACGCGAACCTGGCGCGGGCCCTGCAGGCCTCGGATCGGCTCGACGAAGCGCTCCAGGTCACCGAGGCCGGCCTCGCATTGCACCCCGCGGAGGCCGGTTTGCATCGCGAGCTGGGGCGCATCTACCGGATGCAGGGCCGCAAGGCGGAGGCGGCGGCAGCGTACGAAGAGGAGCTTCGTCTCTCGCCCGGCCACGCGCAATTGCACCTCGTTCTCGGCGACCTGTATCGCGAGATGGGAAAGTTGGAGCTTGCTGCGGCAAGATGGGAAGCCGCAGCGGCGCTCGATCCCGAGAACACCGATCTGCTCCTGAGGCTGGCGGAGACCTACCATCATCTGGGGCGGGAGGAAGACGCACGGCAGGCGGCGGAGCGCTACCGGCAGCTGCGGGCGGCTAGCGGAAGCTCCGCCAGGAAATCACCTGCAGATCCGCCCCGGCGACGGTGACCTCGCGCGTCGAAGTGGAGAGCACCTCTTCGTTGTGATCGAGCGCCTCGAGGCGCAACGTATAGGTGCCCGGCGCAACGTCCAGACGGGCCGCCTCGATCTTGCCCGGGAGCATGAGCCACGAGCGCGTGTCGGCCTTCTCCGTGGCCAGCCCCGCGATGTTTACCGCCCACCCCGCGACGTCGCCGCCCTCCTTCTTGGCCGCCGCCTGCACCGCGTACTTGAGCAACGCGCGCGCGATCGTCTTGGCGAAGATCGCGAACTCGTCCCGGGAGAACTCGCGCCGTACCTGCTCGGCGAGATCGGCGGCCGGCAGCGTGACCGCGCGGCCCGCCGGCGGGTTCAGGGCATCTGGGGTGCCCGCACTCGCCGGCAGCGGCTCGAGCGCCGCCCGGCACCCCGCGGCCTCAGGCGGGGGCTCACCAACCAGCGTGGGCAGCGCCACGTCGAGGACGTAGGCCACGCGCACTTTCCCTTCCCGCCAGTGGCCCTCGCTGCGGTAGGTCGTGTAGCGCTCTGCCGCGGCCTGGCCCAGCTCGGCGGCCCCCGCTGCGCCCTCCCACCCCGTTTCGTCCTCGAATATGGGCAGCGTGATGTGCACGCTCTCCTTGTGCGGTGTCCAGCCGTGCTCGAAGAGCACCACGATGGTCCCGCGGCCGCTGTCGGTGGCCAGATCGGAGGGGTCGCGCTCAAGGCCGATCTCCTCGGGACGGATTCCCGCGTAGCGGGCCGCCCGACCGATATCGCGCCGCAACCAGGGAAACGGCTCGATGCCCCCCTGCCCGCTCCACACCTCGAAGGCGTCGCCCGCCAGACGGTAGGAAATGAGCGCTTGGTTCCACTCACCCGCCGACTCGAGAACCAAGCCACACAGGTATTCGAGGAACGGGTCATGGGCCAGCACCGGATCGGATTCGTCGCCTTCGCGCAGGCGGGCGAGGCGCATCGCCAGACGCCGAGCCTCGACGGTCGCCGATTCGCGCCCTCCGAGGGCCAGGAAGTTGAGGATGCGGTAGTAGTGCAGGTAACTCCCCTCGTGGGTCTCGCCGGCATAGGCCTCGATCTCGTCGTTGAGCACGAAGGTCAGGGCGCGGCTGCTGAGGCTGATGGTGTAGAGCTCCTCGAGCAGCATCTCGGCCTGGTCCAGTTCGGCATTGCTCTCGGCGTAGAGCCCCGCGTGGTGGAGCAGAACGCCCCGCTCGAGGTGATAGAGGAGATCTCCCGGATCAAGGACCTTCTCGACTTGCGCCAAGGCGTGCTCGATCTCGCCCACCTCGACCTCGCGGCGCAGATCGCGCATGCGGGCCGAGTAAGAAGCGCAGGAAACCAGAAGAGCAAGTCCGGCCAGGGCGGCCGGCCAGAACAGCCGGCCGCGAGGGAGTCGTCGCGCACCGTCCCACCCGTCGGGCGCGGCGATCCGTCGGCAGATGCAGGGCCACCGATCCATGGCCTTGTCAGGGCTTGTACTTGCCGCGGCTGACGTACTTCTTGATCTTCTTCTGCCCGGCCCACACCTTCACGTTCGACTCGAGGTCGATCAGGTTGAGATCGGTCTGGTAGTAGATGACCTTGTCCCCACCTTCCTCATCGGTGATCGTGTTCAGGGTGCCGGTGAGCATGTAGTCGGCGCCGAGCTCCCGGCCCAGCTGCTTCACGGTCTCTGGACTCGCGTTCTCCCACTGGTCGGCGCGCTCCAGGCGCAGCTCTCCCCGCTCCTCCGCGCTGGCGACGACCTGGACGCGGCCTGAGTTGATCAGCGCACGCTCCATGTCCGCCAGAAACGTCCCCACCGGGATGTGCTCGGTCCCCAGATTGCGCACCCCTCCGGTGATCACCGCCGGCAGCTTGCCGCCGGTCGCCTGCATGTGCTGCGTCATCCACGGATGGTTGAGGCAGTCCTGCATCATCTCCTCGGCGACCAGGCGTGAATCGGTATCGTTCCACCGGCCGGAGAGATCCGTGACCGTGTCGCTATCGATGCGCGTGACTTGCTTGGCTCCGCTCGAGCATCCGTTTCCCGCAACGAACATGGCGAGCGCCACCATGCACAGGATCCCCACGCCTGTCCGATTTCGCCCCACGCTTGTAGATCCGAACATCTTACGCTCCTCTCTGTCGGCTCACGGTTGGTTCCATCGCCACGCGAGACGGCGAACCGCCGTTGGTTCGCAGGCACGCGCCGCATAGCGCAACGGCACGATAGGCACGCCGTCCAACACTGTCAACCCGGCGGTCGGCACAGAGGTTTCGGTCTCCGCCCGCGGAAGCGCTCTTTGAATTCAAGAGCGGACTGACCTCGAGCACACCTGCGATGCGGCGGGAAACCCGCTGTGGATGCGGGTTTATGCTTGACGTAACTCGGGTGGATTCCATATGATGCGTGGCGAGTTAGCAGGAATGTGTGGAGGACGAGGATAGGTGTGCATCGCATACCGGCCCGATCCGACAACTGTGGAAACCATCGTGGGCACGTAGACGGGCCCTGACGAGCACGGATGCTCCCGGTTCTGCCCCTGGCAGAACCGACGTTCTTCAGGGAAGGAGGAATGCGAATGGCCCGTGTGAGCGTTGTTGTCCCTACCTACAATCGCAAGGAATCGGTTGCCGACGCCCTGCAGTCGGTCCTCGGCCAGACCTACCGCGACTTCGAGGTCGTCATCGCCGACGATGGATCGACCGACGGAACCCCCTGCCACCTGTTCCAAGAGCTGGGCGCGCAGGCCGAGGCCATCGAGGTCCTGTCGCGGATGAACCCGACCGCCATCAAACCCTTCAGCCATGCCTTCACCCACGATCACGTCACGATCCAATACCATTATTCCATCAACCGAGGCTATAGCGCGGCTCGCAATCGGGGTATCCGGTCGGCTCGCGGCCACTACGTGGCCTTTCTCGAGCCCGAGGACCTCTGGAAGCAGAATCACCTGGAAACGCAGCTCGCGTTCATCGACTTGCACCCCGACGCCAAGGTTTGCCGCACTTCCGAAGTGCACATGAAGGACGGCAAGGCCCGTGCTACGCGGCACAAGGTCACCGAGTCGGGGTGGATCTTCCGTCACACGCTCGAGGCGAGTCCCATGAGCCCCAGCGCCGTCCTGGCGCACCGCGAGTGCTTCGCGGCTTGCGGCGCCTTTGACGAGAACCTCCCGGCGTGCGACGAGTACGACCTCTGGTTGCGCCTCGCGTCGCGCTATCCGATCTACTACCTGGACCAACAGACGGTCATCCGCCGCTCCTCGCGGCAAGACGGCTCCTCGCGCGCCTGGGGATGGGATCGCTTCCGCGTCTACGCTCTGGAAAAGGCATTCCAAAGCGGCCACCTCTCGCCCGTTCAGCGCTTCCAGGTGGCACAGGAGGTCGTGCACAAGTGCGAGCGGCTGGTCGACGGATTCCGCCGGCAGAAGAGTGAGGAGCGCTCCAACTTCTACGAGCGCAAACGCCGGCGCTTCGCCTTGGAAGTGCGCAAGCTGCGCGCCACCAAGGTCGCCATCGTCTTGGAAGACTCCTGAGGAAACGCGGCGCCGGAGTCCGGCCACAGCGCCGTGGTGCGCCGGCGTCCTACTTCGTTCTCGAGATGATGCTCTTGGAAATGATCAGCCGTTGAATCTGACTGGTCCCCTCGTAGATCTGGAAGATCTTCGCATCCCGCATCAGCTTCTCGACCGGGTACTCCTTGTTGAATCCGTAGCCACCGAAAATCTGCACCGCATCCACGGCGACCCGCATGGCGGTGTCGGCGGCAAAGGCCTTGGCACAGGCGGCCTCATAGCTGTTCTTCTTCCCCCGATCATAGAGGTCCGCGGCGCGCCAGACCAGCAAGCGGGCGGCATCCATATCCTTGGCCATGTCGGCGATCATGAAGGCCACCGCCTGATGGCGGTGGATGGCCACGCCGAACGCGTGACGCTCTTTGGCATAGCGGATGGCGTGTTCCATGGCCGCGCGCCCCACACCGACTGCCCCGGCAGCCACGGGCGGGCGCGTGTGATCGAAGGCGGCCATGGCGAGCATCCAGCCCCGCCCCTCGGCACCGATGCGATTCGCCTCCGGAACGACGACGTCGGTGAAGGTGATGGCGCGCGTATCCGAGGCGCGCTGCCCCATGTTGTCTTCCTTCTTGCCCACCTCCACACCGTCCGCATCGGCGGGCACGACGAAGGCGCTCATGCCGCGGATGCCGGCTTCCTTTTTCGTGTAGCCCACCAAGAAGAACCAGTCGGCGACTCCGGCGCCGCTGATCCACATCTTCTGCCCGTTGATGACGTAGTCGTTGCCCTTCTTGACCGCGGTCGTCGTCAGCCCCAGAACATCGCTGCCGGCCCCCGGCTCCGTGACGGCGTACGCTGCGAAGCGCAGCTCCTCGCTCATCGGGGCGAGCCACTTCTTCTTCTGCTCCTCGCTGCCCCCCGCGAGAATGGGAGCCAACGCCAGCGTGTTGACCATCATCGCCGTGCTGATCCCGCTGCAGGCCACCGACAGCTCCTCGGAGATCAAGCACTCCACGATGCAACTCATGCCGGCCCCGCCATACTCCTCGGGTATGCCGGGATTGAGGAGACCGATGTCGAAGGCCTTCTCGCAGATCTCGCGCGGGAACTCGCCGGTCTGATCATGATAGGTCGCCTTCGGGGCGATGTCCTTCTGGGCAAACTCGCGGGCCAGATCCCGGATCATCCTCTGTTCTTCCGTGAGTTCGAATCCGATCATGTGCTGCTCCCCTCCTCCGTACGGGCGACAACGCGTCAGGCTACTCGGCTTCGCGCCGGCGTTGGCCGGGGGATGTTGCCGAGCGCGCCGAGATTATAGGGAGCCGGGCGCCCACTCTCAAGGAAGAGCCTGGATCGTCAGAGGAAGATCTGTGATTCTCGGCGCGGGGCAGGAAAGCGGGAGAGGCATGGACACGCGCAACGGATGCGTCCTGATCACCGGGGCCGGAAGACGCTTGGGGGCCGCCCTCGCCCAGGCGCTGGCCGATCGCGGCGTCGCGCTCGCCCTCCACTACCACCGGTCCGCAGCGGAGGCCGAATCCCTGGCGCGCGAACTGAAGGCCCGGGCGCGCGAGGTATGGCTCTTCCGCGCCGATCTGCGAAGCCCCGCAGAGCAGGAGCGGCTCTGCGAGGAGACTCTCCGGCATTGCAAGCGGCTGACCGGCCTGGTCAACTGCGCGGCGGTTTTCGAACGCACCCCACTCGAGACCTTCGATCGGACGCTGTGGAACGAGGCCCTCGCGGTCAATCTGACGGCCCCCGTGTGGCTCTCCGTACGGCTGGGGCGCGAGATGAAACGGGCGGGCGGCGGCAGCATCGTCCAAATCGGCGACTGGTCCACACCGCGCCCCTACAAGGACTATCTGGCCTACAGCACGAGCAAGGGGGCCCTGGAGACGGCCACCCGGGCGCTGGCGAAGGAACTCGCACCGCAGGTCCGCGTGAACCTCGTCGCGTTGGGACCCATCCTGCTGCCGGAGGGAAGCGGCCCCGACTACCGGGAACGGGTGGAGCGGGCGGTCCCGTTGGGACGCGTGGGTGGATCGGAGGCCTTCGTGGCGAGCACCCTGCACCTCCTTCTCGATGCGCCCTTCACCACGGGGACGATCCTGACCGTCGACGGGGGTCGAAGCCTGGCCTAGTCGGGTCTGTGGGGCGATATGCCACCTTCATGACCCACTGGGTACCCATGATGATCTAGCAGGGGAGATTTCCACCCACTCCAGCTCCTGGAATCGGTGTCGGGACAGGGGTTTACAGCCCCTCACATGCCCCTGCCCCAGGGTGGTGATCTCGTCGTAACC
>JAUVTV010000092.1 GCA_030601305.1 Candidatus Eiseniibacteriota bacterium
CACGAACTTCGTGACCGCCTTGAAGACGACCTCGTTCGCCATCTGGCCGCTGATGGCGCGCAGCTCCGCCCGCGGGCAGCCGAGGTAGGCGCACATTTCCTTGCGGCACTCCTCCTCGATCTCGGCGATGAAGTCGATGCCCTGGTAGAAGTAGATCTCCTTGCCCTTCATCGTCCGGTGCTCGGCATAGCGCCCGGCGGGGTCGGAGATCTCCATCATCTTGACCAGCAAGCTGGGGGTGTTCTCCGAGGGGATCAGGTTGAAGCTGCGGCGCTGGCGCCACTCGTTGTTCTGGATCACGCGCTCGGTCAGTTGGCGGGCTCTGTCGGTCAAGCTCATGATGGCTCTCCTTCCTAAGTCGCACTAGGACAGCATGTTACGACATCCATGCGTTGCCGCCCTGCGACGATCGCTCGATCGGACGCGACTACGAAGGGTATCACGGAGGGTGGGGGTTCGCAAAGACTGACTGAGGCGCCCCCCGCGTGGCAACGTCGAGACGCGCCGGCGCGTAGTGTCGGAGGGATCTGCATGTGCAGAGGGAGGGGAGACATGGCTCTCCGCACCGGCCTGCCGCGGCTGCTCGTTCTTGGGGTCTTGGTGCTCGTCACTCCGGCGGCTCTCGCCGACGGCAGCGACTTCGATCGTCTCGCGCCCATCCTCGAGCACTACCGGCAGGAGCTTGGAATCCCGGGTATGAGCGCGGCCGTTGTCCGCGGCCAGGAGTTGGTCTGGGCGCAAGGGTTCGGCTACGCCGACCTCGAGAACCGGACCGCCGCAACACCCGATACGCCCTATCACCTGGCCTCGCTCACCAAGACCTTCACCTCGCAAGTCATTCTGCGGCTCGTCGAGGAAGGCAAGCTCGACCTCGACGCGCCCGTCAGGGACTTCGGCGTGAAGATCCCGAACGACGGCGGCATTCGCGTCCGGCATCTCTTGACCCACACGTCCGAGGGACCGCCGGGAGCGTTCTACAACTATAGCGGGTACCGATTCAGTTTCCTCGCGAAGGTCATCGAGAAGGCTTCCGGCCGCTCGTTCCGCGATCTCGTCATCGAGTGGATTCTCGAACCCGCGGACATGAGGGACACCGCCCCCGCGCTCGAGCGCTCCGGCTTCGGCAGGATCGTCACGCGGCTCACGTCGGGTTCGCCGGACACGAGCTTCGCCAGGGTCAATGCGAGCCTGGCGCGTCCCTACGCTCTCGACGACAGCGGCAACGTTGTTCCCAACACGTATCCGCAGGGGTTCAATCCCTCGAGCGGTCTGATCTCCACCGTTGCCGACATGGCCAAGTACGATCGCGCGATCGACCATCACGCCTTCATCAGCCGTGAATTCCAGGAACTCGCCTTCGCACCCACGATCGCGACCAACCGGGACACGCTGCCGTACGGTCTCGGGTGGTTCACAGAGCGCTTTGGCGATCGCCGTCTGCTGTGGCACTACGGGTGGGAGGTGAGCTACTCGGCGCTCATTCTCAAGGTGCCGGAGGAGAACGTCACCTTCGTCGTCATGGCGAACAGCGACTATCTCAGCCGTCCTTTCGGGCTCGGCCGCGGCGATGTCCTCTCCTCACCCTTCGCGATCGCATTCCTCAGGACGATCGTTCTGCGTGAACGCATCGGCGAAGATGCTCCGGAGATCGACTGGGCCGCCCGTCCAGAGCAGATCGCCGCGCAAGTCGGCACGGTCCACTCCCCGCTGCTGCGCGAGCTGCTGCGCCGGGAGCTGATCGCGAACACCATGCTCTATCGGGCCATGCGCCGAACCGATGTCCACGACCAGCTGCTCGCCGCCTCCCGCTTGGCCTTCACGCACGAAGACCTTCCCGAGCACGCCGGGATTCCGCGGATCGTGGATCTGGGTCCGGTGGGGCATGACGAGTACCGCACGGCCCCGTTCGCGCTGGAAGAGGATGCGGTCGTGCGCCTCTACGCTCTCGGCGAGGGCGGCAACAACGAGATGTGGGACTACGGCGGGATCGAGGATGTCGCCACGGGGCAGCTCATCTGGCTGATGCACAACATGAGCGCGGATTGGGCGGGCGGCGCCTTCAAGAATCGTCGCATCGATCGCCTCCTGCGCCTGCCGGCGGGGCACTACCGCGCGCACTACAAGACGGATGACTCGCACGCGTTCATGCAGTGGAACGCCATCCCGCCCACGCATCACTGGTGGGGCATGCGTCTCCTGGACGTGACCGACCGGCAGCCCGCACGAGCCCAAGAAAGCTGGGTGAAGGCGACCGCACCGGAAAACCTGGGTTGGTCGGGCGCCGCGCTGGAGGCGCTCGTGCCCGAGATGGAGCGGTTCGGCACCCATGCCCTGATGATCGTGACCGACGGCCGGGTGGTCTTCGAATACGGCAACATCGCCAACAACTTCCTGTCACACTCGATGCGCAAGAGCCTCCTGAGTGCGCTCTACGGCATCTACGTCGCCGACGGCGCGATCGACACCTCGCTCACCCTCGGCGGGCTGGGGATCACGGAGAACGTCCCGCTGACCGAGACAGAACTCCAGGCCCGTGTGGCCGACCTCCTCCGGGCCCGCTCGGGCGTGTACCTCCCCGCGGCCGCCGAGACGCAGTCGATGCGCATGGCACGCCCCCCGCGCGGCAGCCATGCACCCGGGACGCACTGGTACTACAACAACTGGGACTTCAACGTGCTCGGCACGATCTTCCGCCAGGAGACCGGCGAGGACATCTACGGCGCCTTCGCGCAACGCATCGCCGAACCCATCGGCATGGAGGACTTCTTCGTTGCGAGACAGGCCTACGACCATGAGCTGGGGTTCTCCATCCATCCGTCCTATCCGTTCCGCATCTCCGCGCGCGATGCGGCCCGCTTCGGGCAGCTCGTCCTTCAAGGCGGACGCTGGGGCGATGTCCAGGTGATCCCCGAGGACTGGGTGGATGTGAGCACGAGCTCCTACTCGGACACGCGCATGCCAGGCACCGGCTACGGCTTCATGTGGTGGGTGCTGGCCGAAGAGACACACGGACTGCCGCCCGGAAGCTACTACGCGAGCGGCTACGGCGGGCAGAAGATCTTCGTCATCCCCGCGCTGCGCAGCGTGGTCGTCCATCGCATCAACGTTCAGGCCCCGGGTATCGACATCATGACGGCGTCGGTGGCGCCCTTCACGTTGATCGAGCAGATCGTCGCGGCGCACACGGGCGAGCGCGACCCACACGCACAAGCCGTGAGCGACACGGCCCTCGCACCCGTTCGGCGGCTGCTGGATGAGCAGGAGCGCGCACCGCAACCGGTGAGCGGGCCATTGCACGTGTACCGGATTCTGTATGGGTGTTGCGTGGGGCTGTTTCTCTCCGGGGTCGTCGTCTGGCCCGTTCTCTGGATCGTGCGACGCGTGCGGCGCCGGCGGGGCCGGGCGCAGGCGCTCGCCAACCTCGCCAAGCTCGTCGCAGGTTTGAACGGGATCCTCTGCGCGCTGTACGTCTACCTGGTGTTCGTGGTCTTCGATGCCTTCGAGCACTTCGTGCAGAGCGGCCTGCCAGTCGGGTTGGAGTTCCCGGGCAGCGTCTTGGTCCGCATTCCCGCGATCAGTGTGGTTCTCACCGCGATCATGCTTCTCCTGGGAGTTCGTGCCTGGGTGGGACGGTACTGGTCGGCGGGCGAGCGGCTGCACTATGTGCTGATCACGATTGCAGCGATCGGTTTCGTGATCATGAGCCGTCAGTTGGAACTCATCTAGCAGTCTGTGGCGGAAGTCATCCGAGCTGCCCGTCGATCAGTCGATCCAGTAGTCGCGGGGATAGAGCCGCACGAGGCGCGCATCCGGTTCGTGCACGGCGAGGTGGTTTTCGAAGGCCGTGATCTGCGCCGGCGGCCCGATCATGAAGTTGACCGAACGACGGCGCTCGCTGGCTGGATCCCCGTACCCGGGGACGACGGGTCCCACGACGCGTGGCAGGCTTTCGCGGACCTCGCGGAGGACATCGTCGTTTTCCGGTGCGGAAGGCGACCCGTTCGAGAGCTTCCACGACCGCTGCAGGTTCAGCAGGGCGCGCTTGAAGTCACGCACCTTCTCGGGCGTGATGCCGTCGGTCAGATCGGCGGCCATGGACCGCCCGCGCGCGATGTAGGTGTCGGCCGCGCGGTAGTCGGTGAAGCACTGCGCCAGCGCGTAGTCCAGGAAGAAGACATCATCGAGCGTCTCATCGGCCCGGTTCAACTCGCCGGTGATGAAGCGAAGGGTCTCCACCCCATCCGAGCAGCGCTCGGCGTAATACGTGAGCCGTCCACTCCGCGCGCCGGAGCCCACGCCGTTCGAGTAGGCCAGTCCGGCGCCCCACGTGCGCATGAAGAGGCCGTGGGCTCCCGCGCCACCAAACGATTTGGCGGCGAGGTAGTCGATCAGGTCCGACCGACGCGTGTCATCGTAGGTGCACAGCTCGGCGGTGTTGGCGAAGAGCGCGCTGCGTGAAGTCTCCAGGACGAGGGCCGCATAGAGCGGGCGCGATGCTTGCTCCTCCATGAGCCAGGGATAGCGGCTGCGCAGGTTGTGGGTGATCACGTTGCGACCCAAGCGATCCGGCTCGCGCGCGAGATCCTCCGCGATGTGTCTCTCCGCAATGCTCAAGCGCTCATCGGCGGGGGGCTGCGGAACCACGAGCCGGGCGATGGCGACCTCCAGCTCCGGCTGGAGTGCCGCGACGTTCTCGCGGTTCCCGGTCAGGTGGGCGCGGCTTGGACCCTGGCCGGTCAGCCGCGCGACCAGTCGGCTCAGGTCGGACATCACGCGTTCGGGCCGGAGGGTGAGATCGTCCAGCGTTTGGACGTACAGGCTCATCAGATCGCGGCGCAGGTTCTCGTCGGGCACGGTCTGCAGCTCGGCGCGCAAGTAGCCGGTGAAGTCGCTGGCCAGCGGCTGCAGAGGCGCCAAGGCCGCCTCCATGCTGTCCAACTCGGCGAAGAGCCCGGCGCGTGAACCGTCCCAACGACCGAGTAACTCGTTCTTGTAGTGCGCGAGCTGGCTCACGACCTGCGCCGCCGGCGCATCCCGCAAACGCCAGGACAGCCGGTTCAGATGGTGCAGTTTGGTGAAGATCGATTCGGCCGAGAGAAAGACGTGATCGTTCTGGTAGCGATAGGCGCGCACCGGGTCATTGGCCCAGTACTCCTCCTGGCCCAGAGGCCGCTGGCGTTCTGCCGAGATCTCGCGATCCACGAGGTCGCGCAGTCGCACGAGGGCCGGCCCTCCGATGTGCGTCGCGCTTTCGAGGAGTCGCGTCATCCAGGTGAGCGCGACACGCGCTTCGTCCGCTCCGAGCCCCGAGGCATAGACGGCCAGCTCCACGCGTCCACCGTCTTCCCGCGGGAAGGTTGCATAGCGGGCTTCGTAGTCGTGCACCTCGCGCCGCAGGCGTTCGGTGAGCTCATCGTACGGCATCCAGGTGGAGTCGGGCTGCCAGAGGCCGAGATCGGTGATCAGCTGGGGAAGGAGCGGGAGGTAGATCAGCTCATCGCGCCTGACCGTGGTTACATCGAAGTAGAGTCCCACGTCGACGGTGGAGGTCTGCCCGAAGCGATTCAGGTAGATGGGGATCGCGAGCGTCTCGCCGGATGAGGTGCCGAGCATGAGGTGTGTTTCCCGGGTGTCGATCATCTCGTCGAGCGTGAGCGGCGGATCGGACACGAACCCGGGTCGCGCGATGCGCTCACTGCTCTCGTCGAGTACGGCGGTCGCCCGGTCGGAATCCGTCTGGTAGCCGCGCAGCGCATCCTGCACGCTGCCTCCGGGGTAGCGACGATGCAGTTCCTCGGCGGCCACCCGCAGGCGTTTCTCTTTCTCCCGCACCAACCTTTGGGGCAAGCTGGTGTCGGGGTGCGCGGCGACCACCGTGGGCGGTCGATCCAGCTCGAAGCGCGAGATCAGCTCGGACCAGACGTTCCCCGACGCCATGTCCTCCTCGAGCGCGTGACGGCGTGCATCGAGCAGAAGGTCCTTGTCATAGCCCGGCTCGGCCGTGAGCTGAAGCAGGTGACGGCACCAGAAGCCGCTCGTGCCGCGATAGCCGAAGCGCGGGGGTGCGTCCGTCTGCTCGAGGAGATCCCGCCGCGAGGCGATGAGGTGGGTCCGCGCCTTCTCGTTGAACGCCGCCAGCTCCGCGGAACCCGGCGTCAGCGATGCGATCCATCGCAGCCGATCGGAGACCACCGCGCGCACCTCTGCGAGCGCCGCCTCGTTCAGGAGCGTGGCGTCGACGCCATCCAGCCACAGCATCGCCGGGTGCCCGGCGAGCGTGACGATCCAGCCGTCCACGGAGGTGATCCCCGCCGGCGCACGGCGGCGGGTGCGATCGACGAGGTCCTTATAGAGGTAGGAGGATTCATCGCCGGCCAGGACATGCATGAAGACCTGCAGGCGGAAGAGATCCTCGGACGAGACCCCTTCGTGGGGGTTCCAGCCGAAGACGGCCGCTCCGCGCTCGCTCGCGTTGGCCGTAGGGAAAGGCTTCAAGATGATGGGCGAATCGGCGGGTGGCCGGAACGGGGGATACTCCGCAGGGCCGGATGGGCGCACCTCGCCGGTCCGCTCCGTGGTTTCCCGGGCCTCGTGCGGGTAACCGTTGAACACCTTGCGAAACAGCCCCTCGAGATCGGCGAGAAAGCGCGGGACGTCGAACTGCTGCGGCAGGCCCACGATCAGACCCATGTTCTCGCCGGGCCGATAGCAGCGCTCGAAGAACGCGCGGATGTGCTCGGGCTCCATCGTGCGGATCGCATCGGGCCGGCCACCGGAGACCCTGCCCAAGGGATGATCGGCACCGTAGACTTGCGAGCGGATCTCGCTCCAGATGATGACGCCCGGCTTCTCGTAGCGGCTCACCATCTCGAGGTAGACCGAGCCCTTCTCCTCGAGCGACAGCTCGCCGGTTGCCGGATCCTCGACCACGCCCAGGTGGGCGACCTCGCGGCGGATCTCGTCGTCGGCGAAATCAGGGTGGAGGAGGGCATCCAGCATGCGGTAGGTCAGCTCGAGGAACGACTGACGGCCGCCGGCGGTATGGAAGTGGTAGACGGTCTTGTCGCGTGCGGTGAAGGCCGAGTTGGAGCCCATCGACATGTCGAGCGTGAGCGCGAGGAGCCGCCCCTTCGTACCCTTGCCGAGCACCAGATGCTCTCCGGTGTGCGGCTCGCCGCGGTCCGAATCCGGAGCGGTCTCGATCCAGAAGAGGGCCTGGGGAACGGAGTCGAAGCGCAGGATGTCGACCGGCATGCCGGTCGGTTCGTGGACGAATCGCGCCCCGACCACTCGATCGCCGGCGGCATGGTAGCGCGCCGTGCTGCGGAAGGAGCCGATCCGTGTGCCCTCTTCGAGCGCATCCAGGGTGGCGGGTGCTTGGGCCTGGGCCATGGCCGTGGCGAGGAGCAACCCGCCGATGAGGACGCGCAGGGCCCGGCGGCCGGCGGGCACAATGGCCCTATCGAGGTGCATCGAGTCACCTTTCCCTGAGCGGGACACCGGGGCCCGCGGACCCGAGTCGTATCGCGAATATCCAGAACTGGCAATGGTATACGAAATCAGAGCTGGAGATCCAGGGGTACCCTAGCTCCCTGGGGATCCCAGGCCGACCCGAAACCACAGCGGCCCATGTGCGTAAGTGTCGTGTTGCGGGGAGGTTTTCGGGTTGGGGCTGTGGATCCACCCGTGTAGTCTACCGGAAAGAGGGGTTCCCTCGGTACGTCATGTCGCAGAATCGGAGGTTATCGATGAGGAGAATCAGTCTACCCTTGATCTGGGTGCTCGTTGTCGCTGCCGGACTCGCATGCCTGACACAGTCTTCCGGGGCGGAGTGGAAGGTCACCGAGGAGGTCAAGGACGGGGTCAAGTGGATCCACAACCCGGCCACGCCCAAGGACGGCGTGAGAGAGATCAAGCTGCGCGAGCTGTGGCGCAAGGGTGGCGATCCCGAAGACGAGGAAGCCGAGATCTTCGGCGTGATCGTGGCCATCTTCCAGGACCACGACGGCAACATCTGCATGGTGGACATGCAGCTCAGCGAGATCCGCGTATACAGCCCAGAGGGCGAGTTGCTCCGGAGCATGGGACGGGCAGGCGAGGGCCCCGGTGAGTTCCAACAGGCGGGCGCGGGCTGTCTGCTGCCGGACGGCGGCTACGGCGTGGTGCAGACCTGGCCGGGCAAGATCATCAAGTTCAACAGCGACGGGACACCCGCAGGCACCTTTGTGCCCAAGGTCGAGGGTGCGGGGCCCGGCGCGGGCTTCCTGGTCACGTACGGCGCCGGTGCGGCAGGAGACAACCTCGTCATCGCGTGCATGAACCAGGTCGTCGATCAGACCAAGGGCGTGATGGATCGCGACAACATCCTGGGCGTCTTCGACATCGAGGGCAACATGATCGCGCGGCTGATCGGCTATCAGGACCAGATGAACTTCGCGCAGGGCATTCAGATCAACGAGGTGGATTCGGGACGGTTCCGCGACCGCTGGACGGCGACGACAGACGGCACGATCTACGCCGTGCTTCCGTTCTTCGGCTACGAGATCCGCGCGTTCGATCCCCAGGGCAAGGAACAGATGGTGATCACGCGCGAGTACGAGACCATCAAACGCACGGACGAGGAGGTCCAGGGATTAGAGGAGATCTACGCAGGATTCACGCGACAGGTCCCGAACGCCGTGCTCAATATCGAGAAGTCGCACAAGGACGTCGCGTCGTTGCGCATGGGCCCCGGAGGCACGTTGTGGGCGCAGTCGAGCGAGGGTCGCTGGCGTCTGCCCGAGGGGGCCATC
>JAUVTV010000111.1 GCA_030601305.1 Candidatus Eiseniibacteriota bacterium
GGTACTTCCCGCAACTGCGCCGCTGGGATCCGAGCCTGCTCGTTCCCCTGGAGGATCGCGTCCTCGCGTTTGGCGAGCAGCTCGCCCTCTTCGAGAAGGGGTTGCCCTATGACTTCGCGACCATCGAGGGGCGCTATCGCGCCGTGATCGGCGGCCTCGCGCACCTGCACCGCCCGGCGCGGCCGACGGTGCTCACGCTCGAGATCCAGCTCAGCGACTACGAGGGCACAACCTCAGTGCCGGAAGGGCTGGTCATACACCTCTTCGAGGATCCGGCGGGCTCCCAAGAACTCCCGCCGCCCGACGTGGATCGCCTCCTGCAGTCCGGCTACCGGCCGCAGGACGACGTGCACCGTCACGTGATCGATGTGTGGGCGGAGATGATCAGCATGCGTCTGCGCTACCTGAAGGCGATGACGCGCTTCGCGGAGATGCCCGCGTGGGAGGATGCGCTCGAACGCCTGGCACCGGTGGTTCAGGAGCAGCGTCGCGCGTACCCCGAGTAGGATCGCCCGCTCGCAGCCCGGATGACTTCTGCCGCGGGCTGCTAGGCCGTCAAGACCTTGCGGATCCGCTCGAGCATCCAGTCGATCTCGTCCTTCTTGATCACCAGCGGCGGCGCGAAGCGAATCACCTGGCCGTGGGTCTCTTTGGCAAGGATGCCCTCCGTGCGCAACGCCTCGCAGTAGGGTCGCGCGGTACCGGCGTGCTCGTGAATCTCCACGCCGATCAGGAGGCCCTTGCCGCGCACCTCCTTGACCACCGGCGCCTGGATCGCGCGGAGCTGGCCCATGAAGTACTCGCCCAGTTCTTGCGAGCGCTCGGAGAGCTTCTCGTCCAGGAGTACACGCAGCGCGGCACGCGCCACCGCGGCGCCCAGCGGGTTGCCGCCGAACGTCGAACCGTGATCGCCGGGACGGAAGACACCCAGGATCTCGCGCGATGCGGTCACCGCCGAGACGGGGTAGACCCCGCCGGCGAGCGCCTTGCCGAGGATCAGCATGTCGGGTTTCACACCCTCGTGATCGCAGCCGAAGAGACGGCCGGTGCGGCCGAAGCCGGTCTGGATCTCGTCGGCGAGAAAGAGCACGTTCTGCTCGGTGCAGAGCACGCGGACGTCCTTCAAGTAGCCCGCGGGCGGAACCAAGACGCCGCCCTCGCCCTGAATCGGTTCGACGAGGAACGCCGCGGTGTGGGGCGTGATCGCACGCCGCAGGGCATCGATGTCACCGTACGGAATCAGCTTGAATCCCGGGGCGAATGGACCGAACCCCTCGCGGTAGGCCTCCTCCGAGGAGAAGCCCACGATCACCGTCGTACGGCCGTGGAAGTTGTTCTCGCAGACGATGATCTCGGCTTGATCGTCCGGGATCCCTTTCTTCTGGTAGCCCCACTTGCGCGCCGCCTTGATCGCCGTTTCGACGGCCTCGGCGCCGGTGTTCATCGGCAGGGCCATCTCCATCGCGCAGATCTCGCACAGTTCCTTCAGGAAGGGACCCATCTCGGCGTTGTGGAAGGCACGCGAGGTGAGCGTGACCTTGGCGGCCTGATCGACGAGCGCCTTGACAATCGCCGGGTGCCGGTGACCTTGGTTCAGCGCCGAGTACGCGGATAGGCAGTCGAGGTACTTGTTGCCGTCGGCATCCCAGACCCACACACCGTCGGCGCGTTCGATGACGACGTCCAGGGGGTGGTAGTTGTTGGCGCTGTACTTCTCGGCCAGCGCAATCATCTCTTTGCTCTTGGTGCCGACCGCCGATTTCATCCTCGCGTTCCTCCTCGCCTGCTGATTTCGGACCATGTACGAGCCAAACGATTCTACACGATGGGTCTGGGCTCGGAGAAGTGCAAACCGCGCGCGGCAGGGGGGCATGCTACTCGGCGACCGGCGGGGCCACCTCCTCGCGCAGTTTGCGACGCAGGTTCAGCGTCCGCTCGGAGATGCTCACCTTGTAGATGTGCGGGTTGAGGAGACGGCGTGAGGTGGGGTGGAGCTGGGCGAGCTGCTCCCGCGTGCGGCGGCGGGAATCCTGCAGGCTGGGCAGCTCGCGCGCGATCCGGCCGTCTTGGATGAACGGCTCCAGAAGGGGTGTGGCGTCGACCACGTCGTCGTAGACCTTCTTCTCGTACTCGACCAGGGGGTGGAAGCCCACCAGCGCGGGCCCGGCGGGCGAGATCTGCTCCTCCTCCTGGGCGATCAAGTCCCCCTCCAACCAGCCCTTGTTGCCCTTGAGGCGCCAAACCTGTTTGACGCCGGGCAGCGTGGACTTGATGCCGCGGTCGGCGACCTTGAGGCGCGGGCTCCAGCGCCCGTCGTCTTCGATCGCCGCGAGCTTGTAGACCCCGGTGAGCGAGGGTTCGCTGAAGGACGTCGCGAGCCGCGTGCCCACGCCCCAGATGTCGATCCGCGCTCCCTGGATTTTCAGGTCGTGGATGATCCACTCGTCCAGGTCTCCGGAGGCGACGATTCGCGCGTCCTCAAGGCCTGCGGCGTCCAGCATCTCGCGCGCCTTGATCGACAGATAGGCCAGATCGCCCGAATCGAGACGGATGCCCCGCAGGCGCTTGCCGCGCGAAGCCAGCTCGTGGCCCACGCGAATCGCGTTGGGCACGCCGCTGCGCAGCGTGTCGTAGGTGTCGACCAAGAGGACGCAGCGGTCCGGGTAGGCGTCCGCGTAGGCGCGGAACGCGGTCAGCTCGTCCGCGAAGGCCATCACCCAGCTGTGAGCCTGCGTGCCGCGCACGGGGATCCCGAGGAGGTACCCGGCTTCGGTGTTGGAGGTCGATTCCACGCCTCCGACGTAGGCGGCGCGGGCGGCCGACAGCGCCCCGTCGACACCGTGCGCGCGGCGCATGCCGAACTCGACGACGTTGTCCTCGCCGGCCTCGCCGCAGATGCGGGCCGCCTTCGTGGCGATCAGTGTCTGGTAGTTGATCGTGTTGAGCAGCACGCTTTCCAGAAACTGGGCCTGGAGAAGCGGCGCGTGGATGCGCAGGATCGGCTCCACCGGAAACACGAGCGTTCCCTCGGGTACCGAATAGAGGTCGCCGGTGAAGCGAAAGCTGCGCAGCGCTTCGAGAAATTCGTCCGTGAAGGTGTTCAAGCTGCGCAGGTAGGCGATCTCGTCATCCGTGAACCGCACGCTCGTGACATAGGCGATGACGTCGGCGAGACCGGCGGCGACACAGTAGCCCCCGTTCTCGGGAATGCTGCGGATGAAGAGATCGAAGACCACCTTGCGGTCGGCGATCCCCTCGCGCAAGTAACCGCACATCATGGTCAGCTCGTAGAGATCGGTGCGCAGACCGGACGGCGGCCAGCCGCGGGGCTGCACCGGACGGCCGGATGTATGTGCGGATTTCCCGGACACCAGGGCTTCCTCTACAGGATGTGCTTGCTGCGCGCGGTGGTCACGCCGCCCTTCTGCATCTCGGCGAGCGCGCTCTCGAGCGACCCCTCGTGGTCGATGCCGCGACACGCATCCTCGATGAGGGCGACGTCGAATCCCAGCTTGCGTGCATCCATGGCGCTGTAGAAGACACAGAAGTCGGTGGCCAAACCGGTGAGGAACAGACGCCGGATGCCCGTCTCCTTCAGCGCACCGCCTAGACCGGTGGGCGTATGTCGGTCGTTTTCGAAGAACGCCGAGTACGAATCGATGTCGCGATTGGTTCCTTTGCGCACGATCAGGCGGGCCGGATGGGTGAGGAGCAGCGGGTGGAATGCGGCGCCCCGCGTGCCCTGGACGCAGTGGTCCGGCCAAAGCGTCTGCTTGCCGTAGGGGGCGTCGATCACGTCGAACGGCTCGCGGCCCTCGTGCGACGAGGCGAAGGAGAAATGGTCCGTGGGGTGCGCATCCTGCGTGAGGAACACGTGACGGAAGTGGGTGATCAGGCTGTTGATCACGGGCACCACCGCGTCACCGTCCGGGACCTCGAGGGCGCCACCGCTGCAGAAGTCGTACTGGACATCGACGACCAGCAGGGCATCCCGAGTTCGATCCACCTGCGAACGCTTCATCATCTGCCCCCCTGAAGAGCGACCTTGTCCTTTGCCTGATAAGCAGTTAGCAGACTCGTCCCGCGGGCGCAAGGACGTCTTTTCGCGCGCTCTCTGCCGGACATGGGAGAACATCCCGCACGCGGTTGTAGCAAGTGGCGGTTGTCGGCCAACGGTCCCCCTTGGCATTTGCTGCCAAGGGGGTTATCATTATACAACTGTATCGCATACAACTGTATCGCGGACGGAATGGCCGCCCTGGTGGGCACGAGGCCCTGCTCCAGGGCGGTATGCTCTGTTCCGGGCAGATCTTGCGCTTCCCCGGCCCGGGCAGTTCTCACAACAGGAGGGACAAGAATGAGATCGACAGCCACCCGCTCCCGCATGGTCGGCATGGCGCTCATCGGTGCAGCGCTCGTGCTTCTTCTCGGCGGGATGACCGCAAGGGCCGAGTACGATCCAACCGAGGAAATCGCTCGGATCCAGGAAAAGATCGATGCCGAGGGTCTGGGATGGACCGCCGGCGTGACCTCGATGAACCTGCTCCCGCCCGAGGAGCGGCGCCTGCGGCTGGGCTTTGAGATTCCCCCGGGCGAGACCGGTATTCTGTCCGAGGAATCGAAGATCGTCACGCCGACCCGCGACCTCCCCGCCGTCTGGGACTGGCGCGTGGAAGGCGGCGTGACCCCGGTGAAGAACCAGCTGGCCTGCGGAAGCTGCTGGGACTTCGCTGCGACGGCCGCGTTCGAGTCGGTGATCCGCATTTACTCGGACCGCCTCGAGGACCTCTCCGAGCAGCAGGTCCTGGTCTGCAACGCGGCCGGACAGGGCTGCAGCGGTGGGTGGATGTCCACAGCGTACGACCACTTCATGTATCCGGGGGCTATTGACGAGAGCTGCATGCCCTACACCGGGCGTGACTGGACGGAGTGCACGGAGGCTGAGTGCCCGATGGTCGACGTGCTCGACTATTACGCCGATATCATCCCCAACACCGTGGCGACCCTCAAAGAGAAGATCTACGACCACCCGGTGGCGGTGGCCTTCACGGTCCTCGACGATTTCCACTCCTACTCGGGCGGCTGCTACGACACGCCAGGTGGCGGCGCGGTCAACCACGCCATGCTGCTGGTTGGCTGGGACGACACCGCGTGCGACGACAACGGTGCCTGGATCGTCAAGAACAGCTGGGGGCCCGGTTGGGGCATTGGCGGCTACGCCTACATCCAGTACGGCTGCTGCAACATCGGCTACGGTGCGGAGGAGATCTTCTACACCGGCATCGGGGTCGTTCACATCAGCCACGAAACGCTGCAGGACACCGAGGACACCGAAAACCCCTACGAGGTGAACATCCACATTCTCTCGCAGGAGGATCCCATCGATGACTCGAGCGTCTACCTCCATTACAACCTGGGCGCGGGCTGGGTGGACGTGCTGATGGATCCCGATCGCGAGAGCGAAGAGGGCACCTACCGCGCCTCGATCCCGCCGCAACCCTTGGGCACGACGATCGAATACTGGTTCAGCGCCGCGGACACGGGCGATGACGCCGACATCGACCCCATGGATGCGCCGGAGACCTGCCACAGCTTCCGCGTCATCCTGACCTACTTCAGCGATGATGCCGAGACTGCCCAGGACGGCTGGGAGTTCGGCGCCGATGACGACGAAGCGACCGACGGCTTCTGGGAGCGAGGCACTCCCGAAGGGACCTGGGGCCTGGGCGATCGGCCGGGAAATCCGGACCGCGACCACACCCCCGATCCCGGCTATCGCTGTTTCTGCACGGGGTGCGATGCCGGTGCGGAACACCACTCCAATGCCGTGGACAACGGCAAGACCACGCTGATCTCGCCGGTCTGCCGCCTGGGCGGCCTGACGACCACCGAGCTCACCTACTACCGGTGGTACACGAACAACGCCGGCCAGTACGCTGACGAAGACCACTGGCAGGTCGACGTGTCCGATGACAACGGCGAGACATGGGTCAATCTGGAGTACACCAACGAGACGCAGGCCTATTGGATGGAGCGCACCTTCAATCTGGAGGAGTACGTCACGCTGACGGACGAGGTCCGCCTGCGCTTTGTCGCCTCCGATCTGTACAACCCGTCAACGGTCGAGGCCGGCGTGGATGACGTGGGGCTCGTGGGCATCGAGTTCCCCGCCGGCGTGAACGGACCGGCCGTCGTGCGACGCATCCAGCTCACGCAGGGGCCGAACCCGTTCGTCTCGGGGCACGCGACGATGCGCTTCGAACTTCCCCAGGCGACCGATGGCACGCTGCGCGTCTACGGCGTGGACGGCCGCACGGTTCGGACGCTGCTCAATGGCCGGCTGCAGTCGGGCGTCACCAACGTGATTTGGGACGGGCTCGATGAGGGCGGCCGCGAGGTTCCCGCGGGTGTGTATCTGATCCGGCTGGCGACGCCGGGAGAGGGTGCCGAGGGGCGTCTGCTGAAGCTGCGCTAAGAGGATCAGACAGAGAATCCGAGAGGACAAGGCGACCATCCCTGTGAAGACAGGGGTGGTCGCTTTCTACGCCTGCCCGTCACCCATCGGCTGCATCGGAATCTCCGGCTCGCGAAGGAGCGGTTCGAGAAGTGCCTCAATCCTTCGTCGCGACGGACGCGGCACGAGAAGGATCAGGGCCGAGATCAGGAGCAGCCACGCGGCGATCTTCCAGCTGCCGCTGAGAAAGCGGTCGACGAGGCCGAGGAGCGCGGGCAGCTCGGCGAGCACCCACAGGAAGACGTGCGCGGTCAGGATTCTTCCGAGGAGATGCTGGACCGCGCGTGCGAGGGATTGGTGGCGGCTGCCCGTTGACGGATCCTCGACCTGCCCGGGGGACCCCGTTCCTCCGGGCGATTTCTTGCGCTCGAGCAGCACCGCAAGTTCCCAGATGGTCGAGGTGCCGCGCCAGAGCCGGTTGCGGTTCAACAGGATGTTGCCCAGCCGGTGGGTGAGGTAGAGGCACACGAGACCCACCGCCACGAACAGGAACTCCCACTCGGCCCAATTGCCGGGCAGCTCGATCGGGGCCGCTCCGCCCTCACCCAGAAACGGCAGCGCCACCATGATGCCGGCGTAGATCAGGATCGAGAACCAGAAGCCCCCATAGAGGATCCACAGGGTGCGCATCGCCAGCGAGACCAGCTGCTCGGCCGGCGGCCGTGTCGGATCGGGGGTGGCGGTCATGGCTCCCTCCTCCCTTGAAGACCTGGCCGATTCCAGGATCTGCCTACGTCCGCGAGAGTTGCGCCTGCGGCACCGGCCTCTCTTCCGCTGAGCGGCATTCTCCCCCAGCCGCACACCCAATACCAGCCCGAGCTCGCAAATCCCAAAGGAACAGGGCACTCCGGCCGAGAAACGGAAGTGAGACCCCTGGGGC
>JAUVTV010000185.1 GCA_030601305.1 Candidatus Eiseniibacteriota bacterium
TCCCCAGGATGATCTTGATCGCCGTTGCGACGATGCCCAGCTGGACACCGATCAAGACGCCCCGTTTGGCGGCCACGTTGGGGTAGTTGAGGATCCAGTTCGAAACGCTTGCCAGCGAGAAGAACTGGTCACCGACGTGAAAGCCAATCATCTCGCCCAACGGTACGCGGCCGAGCATGACGATCACCCCGGCCCCCAGGAGAAGCGCGGCGTGAAAGCTGCGCGCGCGGAACGCCCGGTACGATGCGCTGGCGACGTAGAAGGCCAGCAGCGCGAACATGGTCGACTGCATCGGTGCCTGCACGTAGTCGAACATCCAGCGATAGGGCCCGGTCTGCTGGCCGCGGACGATCGCCACGCCGATCATGAAGAACAGGCCGCCGAGCGTGATCAACGAATAGCCCCAGCCCTCTTGGCGCCGCGCAATCTTCCGCCAGTGGAAGAGGAAGAGGCTCAGCACGCCGAGGATCAGCGTGACCCCGAAGACGACCTGCTTCCAGTCGAGGACGTTGTTGTATCGCGCTTGAACCCAGCTGTTCGGGGTGAAGTACTGGATCAACATCAGCGTACCGATGATGAACCCGAAGATGAGCGGACCGGTTCTCTTCATGCGCCTCTCCCGGCAGGTGCCTACCTACTGCTCAGCAGCGGTCGGATGTCGACCCCGACGAAGGTGAGCAGCGTGCCAATGACCAGAATCGCGAGGATGATGGCCTTGGCGATGTCCTGACCCTTGAGCGCGCCCAACAGCAACGGCTCGCGCGACAAGTAGGCACTGCCGGCGTACAACTCCTCACCGATTAGCGTGTAATCGCAAGCGCAGATGAAGAACGGCAGCTGCGAGTCCGAGTCGGTCCCGGCGATCTGGATCGCCCCGGTGGCGTTGCCGGTCTCGGCGAGGATCAGGCTCTCGGCGTAAAAGTGGCCGATGAAGAAGTTGGACGCCGGTCGCTCGCGCATCATGGTGCCGCAGACGGCGGCGGCGTAGCCGAACTGGCTTTGGGTCGTGTAGTAGATGTCGTTGGGGTCGAAGAGGTCGGGGCGTCCCGCCTCGGAATACGCGTCGCGCACGACCTCCTGGGAGACCGTCATCACGATCGGGTCGCGGTTGGGCATGATGAGCCGCGTCTCGAACTCGGCGGCCTTGCGCGCCACTTGGCCAAGGATGTTGACGCTGGCGACGGTTGCCACCTCCTCCATGGGATCCAGGCCGGGGGAGTAGAGGATCGGACGGCCCATCTCGGTGGCGCGTCCCACGGCCTCGTCGACGGCCTCGAGGCCCGCGATACGCCGGATGTAGAGCGGTTTGCCGCTGCGCGCGCTGCGGACGAAGTAGATCAGCAGGGTGCCGAAGACGAGCATCGCCACCGCGGCGGGCAGGCGATCCTGCCGGAACCACCCGGTTGGCTCCTCCTCCGCGGCATCCTGCCCCCACACCGGCAAGGCGCTGCATGCGAGGAGCAGCAGAAGCAGACATGCGATCCGCCGTGCGGTCATTCTCATCCCTCCTTGCTGCCGGCGGCGACGCCCGCGGGACCGTCGCCCAAGAAGCGGTCCATCACCGCGGCGCCCACCGCATCGCCCCAGACGTTGACCGTCGTGCGGAAGCGATCGAGGAACCAGTCGACGGTGAGGATCAGGCCGATCCCCTCGAGGGGGAGACCCACCGCGTTCAATACGATGACCATCGTCACGAGCCCCGCCTCGGGGATGCCGGCCGCACCGATTGCCGCCAGCGTCGCGGTGACGAAGATGATGGCCTGGGCGCCGAAACCCAGCGGATAACCGATCGCCTGGGCGATGAAGATGGCCGCGACCGCCTCGTAGAGCGCGGTGCCGTCCATGTTGATCGTGGCGCCCAGCGGCGTGACCAGCATCGTGGAGCGCCGCGAGACGTGATTGCGCTCCTCGAGACAGCGCATCGTGACCGGCAGCGTCGCCGAGGAGGACGCCGTCGACCATGCGGTGGTGAGCGCTTCGAGCACACCGCCCGCGTAGGGCGGGACCCGCCGCCGTCCGGCGAATCTCAGGATCAGCGGCAGGATGATCAGGCCGTGAATCGAGAGACCGATGATCACGGTCATGAAGTACTTGCCGATCTTCAGAACCTCGGTGGCGACCCCTTCGCCGCCGCCGGCCTGCCCCAATCGCGAGGCGACCAGCGCGAAGACACCCAGCGGCGCGAGCCACATGATGAGCCGCACCATCTTCATGATCGCGGCGTTCACCCCGTCGAAGAAGCGAATCACCGGGCGGCCGCGTTCACCTAGGGTGGTGAGGATGCCCGCGAAGACGAGGGAGAAGACGATCAGCGGCAGGATCTCCATCTTGGCCGCCGCCGCGACGATGTTGGGGCTCACCAGGCTGAGGACGATGTCCTGGATGCCCTTCTCCTTGCCCACGATGCGCTCAGGGATCGTTTCGATCCCGCCGAGACTCACCCCCCCGCCCGGCTGCAGGATGTTCACCATGAGGATGCCGATCAGGACCGCGATGGCAGTGGTGCACAGGTAGTAGACCATCACCAGCGTGCCCGCGCGGCCGAGTCTCCGCACATCGCCCATCTCGGCGACGGCCATGATCATCGAGGAGACGATCAGCGGCACGATCAGCATCATGAGGGAGTTGAGGAAGAGCTTGCCGACCCAGTCCCAGGCCGTCATGGTTTCGCCGAGGAGCCACCCACACAGCCCCCCGGCTACGATTCCGGCCAGCAGCAGATAGAGAAGGAGTTTTTCGGACTTCAATCCGCCTCCGTCCTAGGTCGATTCCCACTCGACGGTCTCGCCGCTCGCGAGCGATTCCATCTCCAGGTCCGCGAGCTGCGCTCCGGGGAAGATACAGCAATTCCGCCCGGCCCTGAAGCGTTTCGGGATGCGGGCTCCCTTGCCGACGACCGTCAGACCCTGGTCGAGGTGGGTGGGGAAGGCGCGGTTGATCGCGTCGCCCAGCCGGGGATCGCCGATGAAGGCCTCGTCGCCGATCACCACGTTCTTGTCCGCCACGACGCCGCTCACCCGCGCCCCGGCACCGACGTGGCAATCGTTCATCAGGACCGAGTCGCGGACCTCGGCCCCGGCCGCCACCGTGACACCCGGCGAGAGCACGCTGCCCTCGACGGTTCCGTGAATGCGCGCGCCTCGGGCGAGAGTCGCATGGCGCACGCGAGCACCGGGTGCGATGAACGCCGGTGGCCGGTCGCCGAGGTGCACGTCGCTCAGGGCCGTGCGCACGTTCCACGCCGGCAGGTCGAGGGGCGAGTGCGGGTCGAGCAGCTCCATGTTGGTGTCGAAGTACGCCTTGATCGTGCCGACGTCCTGCCAGTAGCCGT
>JAUVTV010000193.1 GCA_030601305.1 Candidatus Eiseniibacteriota bacterium
GCGGATAGACCGAGCCCATGGAGGTTGTTTGGGAAGACCATCCCTGGCAGCGTGGGAAGTACACCAGTACAGATGATTCGTCGGAGCCGACTCACCTAATCTGGTGGCGAGGCTAGCGCAGGGCAGCACTGCCCAGTCTAGTACGGGATGTTGATCCTATAGCCTCCTGCCGTAGTTGCTCATCCCGAGATGTCGCTCTCCAATATCCCTATCGCGGCGTGCCCATTCTCGGCGCACGCGCTGAAACCCCATCACAGCGCCCGGTGGCAAGAAAAAGCGTGGAAAACATGTCGAATCTGAGCGTAGGACATCGACTGCCTTTGGCCCTCTTGCAAGCACCATTGCACCAGTCTCTGTACGGCAGCCAGGGATCGTGGGGTGGCCTGCGTTCTCACCAGGCAAGAGTAGGCTATCGCATCGGAAAGCGGCTGTCAACGCCCATTCCCTTCGGGAGCAGTGCGTTCTAACCATTCTCTAATGTAGGCGGGGCCGGGGATTGAGCGTCAACCCATTTGTCGCAAGAACCCTTCCATCTCGACCACGCGCTTCTCCCACGCGGCCTCTTGCGCAACCTCGATCCGCTGGCCACGGGCCGGCGCATCCTCGGGTTCCATGAGCGCCGCCCGGAACCCGGCTTCGAGCTCCTCACGCGTGGCATACAAGTAGAGCAACTCGCGATAGGCCTTCAGTGCCCGGCGGAAGGAAGCCACGATGGGCCTTCCGGTGGCGAGATACTCGTAGAGCTTGAGTCCGCGGATCTGCTCGAGGTGCGGCTCGCGTCTGAACGGGAAGATGAGCGCGTCGGCCGCCGCCACCACATCCGCGGCCTGCTCCGGACGCAGCGGTCCGACGGGGATGATCCGATTGCTGGGCAGTCTTTGCAGGATGGCGCGTCCCTCGGGAGCCACCTCCCCCACGAAGGCGAAGAGCGCATCCTTCTCGAGCTCGAGCATCGTCTGCACATCTTCGTAGGAGATGCGCGCATCGGTGCGCCCCAGGTAGCAGACCATCTTCGCATGAGCGGGAATGTCGAGTGCCTTGCGGGTCGCCGCGGTGCGGGTTGGCTCCGCCGGCCTGAAGAGGGCCAGATCGACGCCATGCTCGATCACCGCCTGGGGCACGCCGGGCCGCAAGAGCCGCTCCCATGACTCGAGAATGTAGCGATTGGGCGCAGTCATGCCGTCGACGAGGGGCACACCGGCGTTGAGCACGTCCTCGTACGCCGTGGCGATCGATCGCGAGCGCGCCAGACTCGGGAAGTCATCCAGGCAATCGAATGCAATCAGACCGTCAAAGGTCTCGCGCACGGCCGGGATGAGCGCCGGATGATAGACCATCACGATTTCGGGGGCGAAGGAGACATCCCCCGGCAGCGCGCGCATGACATCCCGCACCTCGTCCGACCAGTGCTTCCAACCTACGCGGGTGGCCCATCCCCAGCGACCCATGGCCGCCATGGCGACGCCCTTCTCGCCCACGCGAAGCTGCGGGCGAACGGTTCGCACGGTGATGCCGGCGACATCCTCCGCATCGCTCGCGGCCGGATCGGCACCGGCGTCTACAGCGGCATCCTCGCCCTCGTCCTCGATGGGGATCTCCTCCAGCTCCAATCCCCGACGGTGGATGAGCGAACGAAACGGACGGGGCGGATCGAGATAGAAGACGTCGTGGCCCCGCTCGGCGAGCCCCAGGGCAACCTGTTGCTGCCGGCGGCGCATCCCCTCGAAGGGAATGCTGGCGAGAACCAGTATGCGCATCCCGATTCCTTCCTCGTGGTTGCCGCGCGACGACCAGGAGATGAGCTTTTCACAAAGGGGTTCCCGCATGCAACCGCAGAAGCGCGCGCGCCGAACCGTCGTGCATTCAATGAAGAGTCTCATCTCGGATGACCGCTTCCACTGCCGCGGCCACAGCTCCCACCGCGATCGACCGCATGCAGCTGCGCGGGCAATCATAGGCGGGGGTGTTGTGACAGTGGTGGGCCTCCCCTTCGGGCCGCTCGGCGCAGCCCGTTCGCAGAGTGCGCACGCGAGGGCCCAACGGCCCGCAGATCGCGGGGTTCGTGGGGCCGAAGAGGGCCACCACGGGCAGGCCGATCGCGGCGGCCAGATGGGCGGCACCCGAATCGTTGGCCACGACGCCCGCGGCGGACCGAAGTTCTGCAAGCATCTCCTCGCCGCGGGTCATGCGAACCGTGAGATGCGGCCCGGGAAGCATCGTCAGCAGCCCTTCGAACCGCTGAACCCGCCTCCGCTCTCCCAGGGCGAAGAACACGCGCACGAGATGCGCCCGGGCCTGGAGAGTGCGCGCGAGTTCGGCAAAGCGGATCAGTGGCCAGCGCTTCTGCATCCAGCCGGCTCCGGGAAACACCAGGATGGGAGCCTCCGTTCGTGGCGCATCCTGGGCCGCCGGCAGTGGGAGAACGGGCGCGGTCTGTTCGCTCGATGCGGGCCAGCCATCGCGTCCTCCAAACCAGGGTTGCATCAGCCACCAGGGTCTGATCGCCAGATGCCCGGTGAACTCGCGATCCGGTCGTGAGTCATGATACGCGAGCGTAGTGACTTTTCGGGTGACGAGACCCACCGCCCGGGAGGGAGCCATCAGTCGAGTGAAGAGCGCCGACGACCACGTGCCGGTGAGGTCGATGAGGAGGTGCGGCTTCCCCGTCGTGGCGCGCAGGCGTCGCGCGCTGCGCCAGATCCGTCGCGGGGACGCTCGCCCCTCGCGCATGCGATCGCTCACGAGACCGTCGACGCCATGCACGTGCTCGGGCGGTACCCACAACGCGGCAAGCCAGCGGAGCTGCGGTCGCACGAGAACGTGGATCTCCGCTTCCGGGTCGATGCGCCGCAGGAAAGGCACGACCTGTAGTGCCCAGAAGGTATCGCCAAGCCAATGCGTGGCCAGGACGGCCACTCTTCGCACAGCCATGAGCCCCCCCCCGAGCGCCTATCCTACCGCTGGAGCGCGCTACTCGGATAGCTCCCAGAGGGTCCCGCCCCCGCAGTCCGGATCCCGGGGCGGTTTGGCCTTC